>DATFKQ010000106.1:0-16799 GCA_035268565.1 Desulfotignum sp.
TTTTATTTCACCACCTGCGGGTGGATGATGTGGAACTGGCTGACCACCAGCCTGTCCGTGGGTGCCACCGTGGTGCTGTACGACGGCAACCCCTTTCATCCCGCACCGGATGCGTTGTGGCGCATGGCTGAAGATGAAAAAATCACCATTTTCGGCACCAGTGCCGGATATATTGAAGCCTTGAAAAACGCCGGGGTCAAACCAAAAGAACAATTTGACCTGGGCCATTTAAAATCCGTGCTGTCCACAGGCTCTCCTTTGTCTGATGAAAATTTTGAATTCATCTATGAACATATCAAATCAGACCTGCAGGTGGCCTCCATTTCCGGGGGATCTGATCTCAACGGCTGCTTTGCCCTGGGCAATCCCATGGGACCGGTGTATATCGGAGAGCTCCAGTGCAGGGGCCTTGGCATGGCTGTGTATGCGTTTGATGATGCCGGCAAACCGGTGGTGGACCAGCAGGCGGAACTGGTGTGCACCGCCCCCTTTCCTTCCATGCCCATCTATTTCTGGGGAGACGAGGATGGCTCCAAGTACCATTCCGCCTACTTTGACCAGTTCCCCGGGATCTGGACCCACGGGGATTTCATCAAGGTCACTCCCCGGGGCGGGGTGATCATGTTCGGCCGTTCCGATGCCACCTTGAACCCTGGCGGGGTCCGCATCGGCACCGCAGAGATCTACCGCCGCCTGGATGCCATGCCGGAACTGGAAGATTCCGTGGTGGTGGGCCAGTCCTGGAACAATGATGTACGGGTGATCCTGTTTGTGAAGCTGGCACAGGGATATGATCTCACCGGGGATCTGGAAGCAAAAATCCGGGCAGATATAAGGGCCAATGCCTCTCCCAGGCATGTGCCGGCAAAAATCATTGCCTGCCCGGATGTACCCTATACCCTGAACATGAAAAAAGTGGAACTGGCAGTGAAAAAGATGATTGAAGGCAAGGAAGTCAAAAACAAAGATGCCCTGAAAAATCCTGAAGCCCTGGATTTTTTCGCTGATCTGACCCAGCTTTCCTCCTGAAAAACCGGTAAGCCCGGCTGTCCTGCAACGCTTTGCGGGACAGCCGGGCTTTTTATAACCAAGGCCATTTCCATGGAAACCCATGTACGCCGCCACTACAATACCCCGGACCTGTTACAAAAAATCGATGCCGGACTGACCGATGCCGGAAAAAACATCCACCAGCTTCACATAAAAGACCTGGCCCTGGTGGACCAGCTCCACACCGGCGGGGCCCAGGCCACCCTTTCTCTGGTGAAAAAAACCTGTATCACGCCAAAGGATCACATCCTGGATGCCGGGTGCGGTCTGGGGGGGTCATCCCGGCTGCTGGCACACACCTTTGGCTGCCGGGTCACGGGCATTGACCTGTCGGCTTCCTATATTGATGCAGCCCAGGTGCTGACCCGGCGAACCGGTCTGTCCCACAAGAACAATTTTCACACCGGATCCATTCTGGATCTGCCCTGGAACAACAACACCTTTGATGCAGTTTTATGCCAGCACCTGTTGATGAACATAAAAGACAAGCACGCTGCTGTGCAGGAATTTTTCCGGGTCCTCAAACCGGGCGGGGTTCTCATGCTCCATGAAATCGTAAAAGGCGGCAAACAGGATCTGGCCTTGCCCGTACCCTGGGCAGCCAGTGCAGAGATCTCTTTTCTGGTATCCAAAGACAGTCTGATACAGGCATTTGTCAGCAAAGGATTCAGGCTGGAGGCATTTGTTGATGCTACAGAGACGGGCGGAAGGTACTGGCAGAAGGTCAAAGAATTTACCAGAAACAATGCCGGCACACCCCGCCCTTTAGGGCCTCACCTGGTATTTGGTCCCAATGCCAAAGATTTTCCTTTTACCATGGCCAAAAATTTTGCATCCGGCAGTATCGGCCTGATTGAGGCGGTCTTGAAAAAAGAACAAACCAAGAACGAGAAATAAAGAACGATGCTCAGAACAACGCGCCATACGTTGGGCTGCAGCGCTGGAAAATTTCGTCAGGCTGTCTGGTCCAGTTTCCTGCCGAAACTGTCTTTCATCATTTCTTTGATCAGCTGATCCATCTGTTTTCTGGCACTTTCCAGGGCCATAGACAATGCACCTTCAGGGTGTTGTTTTTCCGGCAGATTTTTCTGGTGGTGCCGGAACAGTGCATCCAGGCCGGGCGCGGATTTTCCCACCAGCATGTCCTGCTGTTTTTCCAGGAACCGGGCCATCTTGTCTGTAAAGGATGCCCGGGTGTTTACGGCTGCAGGTTCTGCATGCCGGGCTGATTCGGCACGGGCAGGCATACCGGACCTGAAACTGGATAAGGTGTTTTGCTGATATGTAACCCTTTGTTCCAGGGAAATATCAGCTGTATACATGGAGATGGAATCAAATCCGCCCATCTCTTTGGCCAGGGAAAACGCCCCATCCATATTTCCTGTGGCCATCTGGCCGATAATACCGTCAATGCCCTGGACGATGGCATCAATATCTGCCAGTTCCTGTTCATTGAGATCTCCCTGGACACCAAAGGAAAATGATTCACTGGTATGCAAAGAAATGGTACGCTGATGATAACTGGTCCGGCTTGTGCCGTTTTCCGCCCTGATAATTCCCTGGCTGTTGTATTCAGAAGATGCAAACGCAGCAGAAGACCCTGCAGACAATGTAACCACATCCCCTTCTCTGGTCTGGATGGTGATACCGGTTTCCAGTTTTTCAAGCACCTGCAGAAACTTCTCCTGGTGCACCATACCGGCATGGGGCCTGTTTTTGGATCCGGTTGCCGCCGGGCCTGCCGGCAGGAAATCGGCTATGGATGTCATGGGTATTCTCCTTGGATACAGATTTTTACAGCAATATGAGGATACCTATCGGCACACGAAAAAAAATATTGAGAGAAAAAAATTCCCCAGGCCCATGCCCCTGTTTTTTCGGGGATATACAGAACCGGGTTTAGATCAGTCAGCAAAACTGAGCTGCAGATGATAAATGCCGCCTTCCAGACTGGCTTCCAAAGGCAGACCTGATTTTTCAAATACCTTGATCATGGCCTGGTTGTCAGAAAGCACCTCAGCTGTCAGCCCCTTGAAACCTTTTTCCCTGGCCTGCTCGATCAGGCGGGACAGCAGGTATGATCCGATGCCCATACTCTGAAACCGTTCATCAATAAGAAATGCCACCTCACCGAAATAGGTGCGCTCATCCCTTACCATACGGGCCTCTGCAATGATTTTCTGGTTCCCCTCTTCCACCACAAGCCCTACAATGGAAAATTCCTTCTGGTAATCCAGGTTCACATAGGTCTGCATCTTGTCGTGGTCCATGGTTTTAATGGAATAAAAAAACCGGTAGAAAATCATCTCCCTGGAGCAGCGGTAAAAAAAGCGGCGCATGCCTTCTTCATCCGAGGGTTTCATTGCCCGGAACCGGATTTTGACACCGCCCTTGAAGGTGCGGGTTTCTTCAATATGGGCAGGATAGTTATGCACGGATTCAGGCAGAAAGATCTGATTGGGATAGATAATTTTGCGCTGCCTGGCCTGGGTAATCAGAAACTGGCGGTCATCCGGATGGGCGATGTCAATGAGGGCCTGGGACCGTTCCCGCAGGGACCGCCATTTGAGATTGGCCACCCCGTATTCAGTGGCGATCATATGCACCGACTCCCGCAGGCGCAGCTGGTTGGCATAGTTCTGCAGGCTGATCAGAATATTGGGTTTGCCGTTTTCATCCCTGCTGGGCAGCCCGATAATGGTGGCCCCGTCATCAGAGGCTTCGGCGCCCCTGAAAAAGTCTATCACCTCGCCTGGTCCGGTAATCACCGCCCCTGTGAGGGGAAAGGCAACACTGCCCAGAATATCGACTTTCCGGCCTTCATACAGGGCAACAAACTGGGGATTGCCGGCAATAAACCGGGAATTGCATACCCAGTCAATACCCTGAAATTCCACCAGGGGGTTTCTGTCCAGCCAGCAATGCAGTTCTTTGGTGCCCAGGGCATATGAAACCAGTGTTTTGCCCCGGAACGGAGATTTTCGTGAATTGGTCACTGCCCCGGAACTGACCAGCTCTGCCAGGGCATCGGTGAAATACAAAGAATGGATACCCAGGTCCTTTTTTTCGGATAAGTGGGGAACCAGTGCCTCAAACAAAGGGCCCAGAGAAAAACTCAAACAGTCTCCGTCCTTTATTACCGATGCCACATTGGCTGCCACCTGCCGCATCTGCTCCGACACTTCCGGCGGCTTATACACCACAGGATCACGATCGGAATTGACCAGAAGATCGAATTCATCAATGGAAACAAAGGTGTCGCCATAGGTAAACGGTATCTTCGGGTTTATCTCTCCCACCACAAGAGACGCTTTTTCCATGGCTTCTCTTGCCACGTCAACAGCCACGCCAAGACTGCAGTATCCGGCATCATCGGGCGGGGTTATCTGGACAAAGGCCACGTCAATATCCAGCTTTCCTGATTTAATAATCTTTGGAATTTCAGAATAATAGGCCGGGATCAGATCCACCTGGCCTGAGGAAATGGTATCCCAGGCAATGTAGCCTGAAAAAAATGTTTTCAGCCGGTGATTGGGGGCATTGAGCTTTTCCACTGACAGGATGGTATCCCCCATGACCGCCAGCTGCACAAGTTCAAGATCCCGGATATTTCTGGTATCAACCCCCAGCAGGTTTTTTATCAACGTCCTGGGTGCAGCCGGGCCGGTGCCGATGAAAATCGTCATGCCGGGTTTTATGTGATGCAGCACTTTTTCAGGAGGGATCAAGCGGTCCTCCCAGGTCGGGGAAGTTACATCTGCCATGGGCAGCTCCTTTTTCCGGGCGCAGGTATAAAAGTTCTCGGGAACATGGTATTTCATACCAGTTTATATGTCAGTGCGCAATGGGCAGCAGGATCACCCCGGCCGGATCTCAAGCAGAACCCCGTTGCATACGATCTCATCTCCCACCCGGATTTTTTTTTGTTTTCGGGTTTCAACACTGCCGTTCACCTGTACCAGGCCCTGGGCGATAAAATGTTTGGCCTCCCCGCCGCTGGCAGCCAGATTTTCAAACTTGAGTATCTTGTACAAGGCCACAGGTTCTCTGGACAAAAGAACAGTTCTTTTCTGCATATCTGGCATATGTGCTCCTGTTTTCAGGTGATAAGACCTGCATTGGACCGGATGTCATCTGCCCGCAGCCGCCCCTGAATATACAGGGCCAGGGCCGCAACCGCCTGGTCGCATACCTGGAATACCGGCACACCGGCTGCCATAAGGGCATCCCGCAGCGGGTCATAGAGCCTGCCCCCGTCCACCACTGTCACAATGGGGGTCTGGGTTTTCTGCACCAGATCCGACATCAGCTGCCGGATGCTGTCTTTGCGATGCATATCAAAGGTTGTAACCGGTGTGCTGTCCAGGGTTTTCATGGCAGGAGACAGCGGATCAAGGCTCAGGATCACGGCATCCACATGGGGATCTTTTGCCAGAATCTCACAGATCAGGGCATGGGCTTCATCATCGGATGCAGGATTGATGTCCAGAGGATTGGCCAGGGTCACAAGAGAGGACAGCCCCTTGTTTTTCAATACCTGTTCCACCTGGTGCCAGGTGCTGTCTTCACACCGGGAAAGCGCCAGGGAATAATCATCAGACTGGATGGAATCTGCCATGCCCACCGCCTCGAACCCGGCTCCGCTGACAGCTGCCAGCCGGTTTCCCTGGATGGTTTTGCGGCTCAACGTTTCCGCCAGGAGCATCAGGTCCTGGAACTCGGTGAAACTGCGGGCAACAATGGCCCCGGCCTGGGAAACACTGCTTTCACACACCATGTAATCCCCGGCCAGAGAAGCGGTGTGGCTGCCGGTAGCAGCCTTGCCTTCCGGGGTTCGCCCAGCTTTGTAGAACACCACCTCTTTGCCTGCCAGCACAGCATCCTGCACCGCCCTGCAGAAGGCCAGGCCGTCCAGGTCGGTAAACCCTTCCGCATACACGGCAATGACATCCACCCGGTCACAGTCTTTAAAATACTGTACCATATCCCCCAGAGTGAGATCTGTCTGGTTGCCCATGGAAATCATATAGGCAGGAGACAAAAACGGGCACTGGTGGGTGCGGTGGAGCATGAACGCCCCGCTCTGGCTGATCAGAGCCGACCGGTGATACCCGCTTTTGCGCACCTTGGGCAGTTTTTCATCCGGAATAAACCAGGTGTCATACTGCCCCGGTCTGGAAATCACCCCCATGCAGTTGGCCCCCAAAAACACCGGCCCGCCGTTTTCCAGGGTGTGTGCTGCATGGATCTGTTCCACCACCTGCCTGGCCCGGGCCTGGCTGTCTTTGGTCTCTCCCAGGCCCCCGGGGATAAGCATGACGGTGCGGGCTGCATCCCTGCGGATAATTTCTTCCACCAGAGCCGGCACCTGGGATGCCCCCACTGCCACAATAAACAGATCCAGTTTCGGAATCCTGTCTTTTTTCAGACTGGAGAGCCCGTCAAGACAGCGCACCCCGTCTATGGCATCCTGGTCTTTTTTAAATACCACCACCTGGTCTTTATCAAATCCTTCTGCCAGGATATTGTGCAGAATGGTGCGCCCAAAATTTTTCCGGGTGGCTGACACCCCGATAATACCGATACTTGCAGGATGCAAAAGGTGATCGATTTTTGCCACCGGCCGCTGTCCCGGTTGTTTTTCAGGAAGGGAAAACCGGCACAGACCGTCCAGGGGCACCATGAGGTAATCTGTAAAAGCAAAGGGATTGATCTCCAGTTCCTCAATGACAAAGGGGGCATCCGGATTGGCCCGGGAATAGAAATTGCCGATACGCACAAAAGACTCAAAACACTCCATGATCTGCTCATCTGTAACGATCCGCCGCTGTCCCCGGGTCAGGCCGGCCAGTTTCCGGTAGGAGATGGTCTGGCGGAAAAGCTGAAAAAACCCGGGTCCGTCTTCCATGGCTGTGGAGGCGGCCACAATGGCCTGCCCCTTCCTGAACCGCCTGGCATACAGTTCTGTGTCCGTACCCCCCAGCCCTGCACTGAGGATGGTGCCGAACTCCCGGGTATGGCGCAGCCCCACAATGAGTTCATTGCCGAAGGCCTGGGAATCAGGGGGCATGTACTGGACCTGGAGAACCCCTTTGATATCTCTTGCAACTGCGGTGACCAGGGCTTTTCCTGTCAGCCCCCGGTAGGGACCGGCAAGATTCTGGTCCCGGACCCAGGCGGCATAATCTTCAGGCACCTCATAAAACATGCGCCGTACTGTTGACCGTATTTTGTTGGCCTGTTTTTCCACAATCCTGACCCCGCCGACTTCAGTTTTGTGGATGATGGTGGGGGATACGATCTTCAATACGGTCCGGTCCCCGGGAAGTGCCGTCAGTTCCTCATCTGAAAACCGCTCTCCTCTGGTCAGCAGATGGTTTTTCGGCGGGGTTTCCGCACCGGAACAGGCCAGCAGCCGGTATACCTCATATTCATAGAGAAAATACCTGCCCTCGCTTCGGGCGGTCTCAAACAACCGGGTGATCCGGTCAAAATCAATGGGAATATCCATATAATGTGATCCTAAAACAAAAAAAAGGTCCATGCAGATTCAAAAACTCATACCACCGGCAATTGTCTCCTGTCAATGGCTGCGGTCTTTCAACGGCTTGAGCCAGACAGCACAGATGACCAGAAGACAGCACATGCCTGCCCCGAAAAATGCGGGAAACCAGAAAAAGGTGTCCATAAAGACCTGGTTCTCCACAGCATCTGTCGTCAGCATGTCTGTCTTATCCATCCCCGCTTTCTGCAGTTTGAGCACAAGGGCGTACAGTATGCCCAAAACCCCGTAGGAGATATTGTAAGACAGTCCCTTGAAACTGAGCACGGTTGCCCGCTGCCGTGAATCTGCTTCCCTGTTCACATAAAAACTGACAAAAAATCCGGTGAAATACATGGCGGAAAAAGTGATCAGAGCAGGGACAATGCCGAACCAGGGCCAGAAAAAATTCATGGCCACAAGCCCTGCTCCAGCTAAAACCACTGTCACAACAAGGGCATAAACAGGAGATTGTTTCTCGGCGATCTGTCTGGCAATTTTGGGCACCACCATGCCCAGCAGGGCCACCCCTGAGCCCAGGAGACCGAAAATGGATTCCGGAATTTCAATCATCCGGTAATACTGGCTGGACAGGGTAATGACCATGCGGATCACCCCGTCCAGGAGCATGCCGAAAAGTATCACCGAAAATACAAACGGGGTTTTCACAATCCAGGTGCCGGCCGCAAGGGTCATGGCCAGACTCTCTTTTAAGCGCCCTTCACCGGCAGCGGCAGTGCTGTCTGTCAGCTCTTTCATTTTCAGGGTGCTGCCGAATGCCAGCAATGCCAGGATAAAGGTGAGATACAGGGGAAACCGCATGGTGACCTCCTGGTCCGGGGCAAAACCGGAACCGAAAAAACCTGCCACCTGTCCCACCAGATTGGGGTCATATACGGCAGCTCCGGTGGTCATGGCCACCACAAACCCGAAAGCCTGGTACCGCATGACCAGCTCCAGGACCCTGCCCCACTGGTCTGACAGGCCTGCCTGTTTTAAGCTGTCATAGGCCAGGGCTTCATCAGCACCGCTGGCCGCAGCTTCAGCCAGTCCGCTTAACACCCGGTTCACCAGGAATACAAGAAATATAATCACAGGATCGATTTTCGGCATGAAACTGATAATGCCGATTTCAAAAATCATGGCCCCGGCAGCAAAATTAAGCAGCCGCTTTCTGCCGATAATATCGGCAAATGCACCAGACGGCACTTCTGCCAGAACAATGGTGGCGGCCCACACCGCGTTGAGAATGGAAAACTGGGCCACGGTAAGACCAAAATCCAGAAACAAAATGGTGAACACCGGATAATAGAACCGTGAGTTGAAAAAAACGCGGAACGCAATAAACCACCGTATATTGGGAACGCTGAAGGGCGTATCAGGGCTGGGGGGCATGGTTTTTTCCTTTCACGCATATTTTTTCACCAGTCCTGTCTTTTACCACAATACCCGGTGCAAGTCATCTGGATATTTGCCGTAAGCATGCCGGGCTTTTGATCGCCCTGGGTAGCACGGTGTACCAAGGCCCGCCCCTGGAGGTGTCCTGTGCCCGGGCCGAGGTCTGCGGGGCCGGTTTGCATACGAACAATGGCGTGCGGCATTTCGTCCTCTGGTTGAAAGCCATCCCGGCTATTTTACCAGGCCCCCTCCGACGCTGACAGTCCGTTTACAGGACACCTCCAGGGGCTCCCCGTAGAAGCGCATACTGCTATAGCAAATATTCAGGCAGGTCATGGGACCATTTGACCCGGGACCCTTTTCCCTGTAAAATAACTGCATACATAAATTTACGGGCACAGGCACCGGCACACAGACACCTGCCCGGTCAAACCCTTTTTAAAACCATGCCCCGGCTATTACAGACAAAGGAACTTTTCATGGTCCTAAGACATTTGTGCATAATGCTGTGTATAATCTGTGTGATACTGTTTTCCGCCGGGAACAGCCACCCTGCCCCGGGCCGGGAACACACTGTCCAGGGCACCACCATGGGCACGGTGTATACCATAAAATTTATTTCCCCCAAAAAACAGTCCCTGGCCCTGTGGCAGAAAAAAATCGATGCCCGGCTGGAGCAGATCAATGCAGGCCTTTCCATGTATGATCCGGACAGCGATATCTCCCGGTTCAACCGAACCGGTGCGGACCGGCCCTTCAGGCTGTCAAAGGATTTTTTACAGGTCATGCAGACGGCTGACCGCGTGTACCGGCTTACCAGCGGGGCCTGGGACGGCACAATAAAACCCCTGGTGGATCTGTGGGGATTTGGTACACAAAACATCATCACTGTTCTTCCGGATCCGGGTGACATTCAAAAAGCCCTTTCCCGCACAGGGTTTCACCATCTGATCCTGGACAAAAACTTCCTGGTGAAAAAAATCCCCGGCATTACCCTGGACCTGGGCTCCATTGCCAAGGGGTACGGGGTGGACGCCATTGCCATGCTGCTGACTGCTGCAGGTATTGAAAATTTTCTGGTGGAAATCGGCGGCGAATTATATGGATCAGGTGTCAACCGGCACCAGAAGCCCTGGTCAGTGGGTATCACCCCTCCCGCTGCTGCAGCAGAGGGACAACGCTTTTACCAAATCATCACCCTGGATAACGCAGCCATTGCCACCAGCGGCAATTACCGCAATTTTTTTACAATCCAGGGCAAAACCTATTCCCACATCATTGACCCGAAAACCGGTTTTCCCGTGGACAACCAGGTGGTGAGCGCATCGGTCATTGCCCGGGACTGCACGTTTGCCGATGCCCTGGCCACCGCCTTCATGGTCATGGATACTCCCGCCAGCCTGGCCCTGGTGAACCGCCTGGAAAATGTGGAGTGTCTGATCATCAAAAAAACCTTGACCGGTTTTACAGAATTTGCTTCCCGCGGCTTTCACACCTTTGCGCAGCCCTAACCGTTCCCGGTCCTGCCTGTTTTTTTTGTGATGGTTACAAAAGACACTTTCTGCCCTGAAATGCATCCCGCTCTTCCAAAGTCTGCTGGATCCGGTTAAAGGTCTCTCTGTACCGGCCTGCCCAGGCAGGGGCACGCAGTTCACTGCCGTGGGGATCTCCTGTGATGCGCTGGATGACGATATCTGCAGGCAGCAGTTCAAGAAAGTCACAAACTGTTTCCACATACGCCTCCTGTTCCATGGGCCGGTATCGGCCTGCCAGAAACAGGGTGTCCAGAGGGGTGCCTTTGATCACATACAGCAGGTGAAGCTTGATACCGTTGATTCCGGCCCGGGCCAGGTACCGGGCACTTTCCAGCATCATTTCCCGGGTTTCTCCAGGCAGTCCCAGAATGACATGGGCACAGATCTGAATGCCGCGCCCCCGGGTCAGGGATACAGCATCCAGAAAATCCTGAAACCGGTGCCCCCGGTTGATCTTTTTCAAGGTGATATCATGAACAGACTGCAGCCCGTATTCCAGCCAGACCAGATAATTTTTTGTGTAGGATGCAATCAGATCCAGTTTTTCATTGTCAACACAATCCGGCCGGGTGCCGATGGCCATACCCACCACCCCTTCACAGGACAATGCAGCATCAAACATCCGGCGCATATGGTCCACACTGGTGTAGGTATTGGAATAGGACTGAAAATAGGCCAGAAATTTTTTTGCCTTGTATTTTTTTATCATGGGAATTTTGCCTGCTTCAATCTGCTGCCTGATGTCCAGTCCCCTGGCAAAAGCCCCTGTACCCGAACCTTTGGCATTGCAGTAAATACAGCCTTTTTCAGACAGGGTACCGTCCCGGTTGGGACAGGTAAGGCCTGCATCCACAGCGATTTTCTGAACCCGTTCCCCGAAAATTTTCCGCAGGTAGCTGTTATAATCTGTGTACCGTTTCTTTTTTTCCAATGCAGCTGGCCCACCCTTTGAAATTCTTATTGATTTAATGCCATATCATTCATATTATAACAGGTTATGAATTTTTTCCAGAAAACATATGATGTGATTGTGGTGGGGGCGGGCCATGCCGGGTGCGAGGCCGCCCTTGCCGCCGCCCGCATGGGATGTGCCACCCTGCTTGTGACCATTGACCTGGACAAGATTGCAGCCATGCCCTGCAGCCCGTCCATCGGGGGCATGGCCAAAGGACAGCTGGTCAAGGAGATTGATGCCCTGGGCGGCCATATGGCGCTGGCTACGGATGCCTCAGCCATCCAGTACCGGACCTTGAACACCAGAAAAGGCCCGGCAGTCCATTCCACCAGGACACAAAATGACAAAAACCTGTATTCCCGGCACATGAAAGCTGCACTGGAGGCCTGCCCGAACCTGGATCTGAAACAGGCCATGGTCAAAAATCTGGTCATAGAGGACGGCTGTATAAAAGGCATTGTGGACATGACCGGGTTTGCTTACCAGGCGGGCTGCGTAGTCATTACCACCGGCACATTTCTGCGGGGCAGTGTGCACATCGGCGCCGCACAGATGGACGCGGGCCGGGCCGGGGAATTCGCATCCATTGATCTGGGCCGGCATCTGGCTGACCTGGGTTTTGACACGGGCCGCATGAAAACCGGTACCCCGCCGAGGCTGCATGCAGACAGCATTGATTTCAGTGCGTTCAAACGCCATGAATCTGACCAGGCACCAACCCCTTTTTCCTTTACCACCAGAGAAATCACCACCCCCATGCTGCCCAGTTTCATGGGGGCCACCACCGCTGCCACCCATGACATTGTCAAAAAAAACCTGAAATACTCAGCTTTGTACGGGGGCCACATCAAAGGGCAGTCTGCCCGGTACTGCCCCTCTTTTGAAGACAAAATCGTAAAATTTCCCGGCAGGGACAGCCACCATATTATCCTGGAATACGAAGGGATCGACACCAGAGAGATCTATGCATCAGGTCTGGGAAACAGTCTGCCCCTGGAGATCCAGTACCAGGTGGTCCGGTCGGTGAAAGGCCTTGAACAGGCACAGATCATGCGGCCGGCCTATGCCATTGAATATGATTATGTCAACCCCCTGGAACTGACCCCTGCTCTGGAAACCAAACGCATCCCGGGCCTTTTTCTGGCCGGCCAGATAAACGGCACATCCGGATATGAAGAAGCCGGCGCACAGGGACTTTTGGCCGGAGCCAATGCAGCCTGCAAACGCCAGAAACGCCCGGCCCTTATCCTGGACAGATCCCAGGCCTACCTGGGGGTGATGGTGGATGATCTGGTCACCAGGGGTACGTCCGAGCCTTACCGCATGTTCACCTCCAGAGCGGAATACCGTCTTTTGCTCAGAGAAGACAATGCTGACCTGCGCCTTGCAGAAACCGCCTGTGACTACGGTCTCATAAATGCAGACCGCCTGGCAGTGTGCAGGGAAATTGCCGCCCAGACCGACAGAGAACTTCGCCGGGTCAGGACTGCCGTGGTCAAACCGGATGAAAAAACCAACCATCTGCTTGCCTCTCTTGGCAGCAACCCCATCACCACCGGTGTCAAGCTGGACCAGCTTTTGAAACGTTCGGAACTCAGCTATGCCAGGTTAACCGCCATATCTCCACCGCCGGAACCGGTGCTTTTGCGGGCTGCAAAACAGGTGGAGATTGAAATCAAATACGAAGGGTATATCAAGCGCCAGCTCAATGAAATCAAAAAATTCAAGGATCTGGAACAAATCAGAATCCCGGATCATTTTGACTATGCCGGGGCCCACGGCCTGTCCAATGAGATCAAAGAAAAACTTGCAAAAATTCAGCCCAAATCCCTTGGGCAGGCGTCGAGAACCGACGGCATGACCCCTGCTGCCCTGTCTGTTTTGATGGTGGCTGTTGCTGCACGGGATAAATACAAATCAGCTTGACTTGACCTGGTTGGCCCTTATTATTTAACTTAAAAATAGTTAAAATTAATGTGGAATAATTTACGTTAGCTTTTGCGAGGAAAAAATGGCCGATGATTATTATGAAATTCTGGGTATCGATAAAAAAGCAAGCGCGGCAGAAATAAAAAAAGCCTACCGCAAGCTTGCCATGAAATACCATCCCGATAAAACCAAAGGGGATAAAGGCCTGGAAGACAGGTTCAAGAAAATCAGCGAAGCCTATGCCGTACTCAGTGATCCGGAAAAACGCAAGCAATATGACACCTATGGATCTGCTGACTTTCAGCAGCGGTATACCCAGGAAGATATTTTCAAAAATGTCGACCTCGGGGATATTCTCAAAGAATTCGGTTTTGGCGGCGGCAGGGGCGGATTTTCCGCCTCTTTTGGACAGGCCGGCCCAAGAGGACAGGGTGGATTTTCCGGGGGCAACCCGTTTTTTCAAAGCAGGGGCGGCGGATTCGGCCAGCAGCAGGCCCGGCCCAGAACCCCTGGCAAGGACCTGGAATATGAAATTCCTCTGACCCTGGACGAACTTATCAACGGCACCAAAAAGACCATCACCATCAGTCAGGGCGGGACTGCCAAAGCCATTGAAGTCACCATACCAAAAGGATTGACCAAAGGAAAAAAAATCCGGCTGCCGGGCAAAGGTGAAATCTCACCTGATGGCGGGCCCACCGGAAATCTGTACATCAAATCCAACCCTGTTCCTTCCAAAGATTTCACCATTGAGGGCAACGATGTGTTTTTGAACAAAACCGTCGCCCTGACCCAGGCCCTTTTAGGCGACAAACTGGAGGTGCAGACCCCTACAGGCAAGACCATGAATCTTACCCTTCCCCAGGGAACCCCCCACAAAGGTAAAATGCGGCTTCCCAACCATGGCATTCCCTATATGAAAGGAAATGGTTGCGGAGATCTGTTTGTTGTGATTAATATAGACTGGCCAAAAAAATTGACAGACAAACAGAAAAAACTGATTCAGGAACTTAAAACCACAGGGTTGTAGATTAGCATGCCTGACTTTATTCCCGTGATTTCCCAGAAAGACATCCACGCACGTATCAGGGAGATCGGAAAACAGATCACCATGGATTACAAGGACAAAGACCTTATCCTGGTGGGGATTTTAAAAGGTGCCTTCATTTTTATGGCCGATCTTTGCCGGCAGATCAGCATAGACCATGACATTGATTTCATTGGTGCGTCTTCCTATGAAGGCACCTCTTCCACAGGCCAGATTGTTTTTACCAAGCAGCCTGACCTGGAATTTAAGAATCGGGATATCCTGCTGGTGGAAGATATTGTTGACACTGGCAACACACTGTGTAAAATTATTGATTTTATTGATCTGCTTAATCCCAGGTCTGTAAATATCTGTACGCTCATTGACAAGCATGAACGCAGAAAACGCAAAATAGATGTGCAGTATGCGTGTTTTTCACTTGAAAAAGGATTTATTGTCGGTTATGGACTTGATTATAATGAAAAATATCGAAATATGCCTGCAATCTATGATTTAAAAATAGAGGGAGATGCACCATGATTATTACCTGTGACGAGTGCTCAACAAGCTTCCGACTTGATGAATCCTTATTAAAAGCCGAAGGCTCCAAAGTCCGTTGCAGCCGGTGCAAACATGTATTTACCGCATTCCCCCCAGGTGTAGATTCCACCCTGGAGCCGGAGACCCCAGCACATCCTTCCATGGACAGACAATCAGTTTTCTCCCTGAACCCGGAAGACCTGGAATCCGAAGACACTGCATCTGATGACCTTGATTCCGATCTTTTTGATTTTGATGACACCGACTTTGATGAAGACCTGTCCCAGGATGAAAAACAGGCAGACATTGAAATCAGTTTTGAAGATGCAGGCACGGATTTTGATATGGAACCCGGTCTTTCCCTTGAAGCAGATGAAGAACATGAGCCCTCCGGGGAATATGAGCAAAAAGAAATTGAATTTGATGAAGCAGCACTGGAATTTGATTCCGATGACCTGGAACCAATAGAAGAGCTGGAAAAACCCCGGGATATGCCTTCAGATGAAATGGAAGAGGAAGCGCTTGAAGGCATTGACTTTGAAACCCTGGAATCATATCCGGGCCAGGAACTGACAGATGAAGATGATATCAAAGATTTTGATCAGGAGCTGGAGCTGGAAACCCAGGAGCCTGAAAAAGAAGCACTGGATATGGCCCTGGGAGAAGAAGCATCCCCTGAAGATCTTGCAGACCAGGGCATGGATTTTGAGCTGGAAAAGGATTTTTCAGCCTATGATGAAGTACTGGAAAAAGAAACCGAACCCCAGGATACAACAGATGAAACGGTACTGGCGGATGCATCTGATGCAGATGAAGCCCTTTCGGAAGAAGACGATTTTGAAACCCGGGATGAGTTTGACCTGGAAGAGTACGAAAAAACTGTCAGTGATGACCAGGACAGTGAAATACCGGACAGCTATGCAAAGGGTATAGAACAGCCGGCGCCCCGTCGGCCGTCCCGGGCACCGCTGATCCAGCCGCTGGATCCGGAAGCTGAGATGGGGGATACCGCAAAAAGAACCCGGAAAAAAACCCGGTCTGCCCTGAGTGCTCCTGTCCTGGTGCTGCTGCTGCTCTTTTTATTGACAGCAGGCGGCTATGTTGCCGCCACCAGCCTGGGATACAAAATTCCTTTTCTGTCGGAAATAAAAATTCCTTTTATCCAGCAGTACCTGCCCCAAAAAACGACTGATCCTGTGCCGGCACCCGACCCGGTACCGGATCAGAAAAGTGTAAACGGCCGCTTTATAACCAACGACAACGCAGGGGAGTTGTTTATCATTACCGGTAAAATTGAAAACCCAGCCAAGATTCCCTACAGCCGTATTCAGGTTAAAGGAACCCTGTTCCAGAAAGAAAAAATTGCCGCCATGACACAGACCGCTTTTTGCGGCAATATCGTGTCTGAAGAGGAACTGAAGACAGGAGATGTTGACAGTATCATCTCCCGGCTGAAAACCCCCAGGATTTCCAATGGCAATGATATCCCGGTCAGACCCGGAGACAGTGTTCCCTTTATGCTGGTGTTTTCTGACCTGCCCAAAAACCTTCAGAATTTTACAGTGGAAGTCATGTCATTTGAAAAAGCTGAAAAATAAAAAACTGTTTGACAATGAATGCACTATCATGTTATTATTTTTGGGTTTTTTGGCG
This sequence comes from Desulfotignum sp., assembly GCA_035268565.1. GTDB lineage: Bacteria > Desulfobacterota > Desulfobacteria > Desulfobacterales > Desulfobacteraceae > Desulfotignum. The sequence continues at coordinate 16,629 of DATFKQ010000106.1, forward strand.
ACGTAGCTCAGCTGGTCAGAGCATGCGGCTCATATCCGCAGAGTCCGGGGTTCAAGTCCCTGCGTCGCTACCAGAATTTACAATGCCCCCGTTAATCGGGGGTTTTGTGTTTCTGGGGGTCACCAAAAGGAGTTTTGGTACAAATTCCTGGTACAAAATGGTGGCCGCATG
>DATFKQ010000107.1:0-3237 GCA_035268565.1 Desulfotignum sp.
AAATATTGCGTAATTCCATTTCCTGCTTTATCTGATAAGCGATGATGCGTTTGAGAGCTGTTGCTTCAGCCTCTGCCATTAAATCTTCCTCTTGAAGAAAATCATCAAAACTACTTCCAATATGTTTATCATTCATCTTAATGTCATCATAATCCATATGCAGAGTGTACCAAAATTGGATCAGGTGTCAATTCATTAATTTTGCTTCTCACCTCTGGTGATGTTTTTTGTTCTCTTCTGGATATTGCATGGCAATTTCATCAAAAATGGGTGCTTTTCCTGATTTTTTTCCGCCATGCGTCCGGCCGCCGGATGCTGGCGGAACAGATGAGAGATCCGGAAGATGAGTTCAAGATGGTCATTGTGCACCGACCAATACCTGAGCTGCAGAAAGGGTATCAGATAGACATCAAGCGAATTGAAGTTTGAGTTTTTTGCCAAGGGCAACAGCAACGCTTTCCAGAGTTAAAAGCGTTATTGAAGAATTATCAGGATCCAGCAGTCTATCCACTGATGAACGACTTGTCTTCATTTTTTTTGCCAAAGCGGTTTTTGAAATATTGCGTAATTCCATTTCCTGCTTTATCTGATAAGCGATGATGCGTTTGAGAGCTGTTGCTTCAGCCTCTGCCATTAAATCTTCCTCTTGAAGAAAATCATCAAAACTACTTCCAATATGTTTATCATTCATCCTTATCCTCCTGATATTTTTTCAACCAAAGGCATGCCAAGTGGCCATCCAAATTGAACAGTTTTAATATCTTCTCCAATTACTTTCTTATGTGCCGGGGATAATAATTTAAGCCATTTTCTTACAGGCTCAGCCCCTGAATTGGCTTTATAAAAACGAACCTCTAACTTAATGTCATCATAATCCATATGCAGAGTGTACCAAAATTGGATCAGGTGTCAATTCATTAATTTTGCTTCTCACCTCTGGTGATGTTTTTTTGTTCTCTTCTGGATATTGCATGGCAATTTAATCAAAAATGGGTGCTTTTCCTGATTTTTTCCACCATGAATCCGGGTTATAAAAATATATGATCCGTGCTGCACAGTGCTGCGGCCGGTTTTGTCATGGCAGGAACAAAAAGAAATTCAGGAGGTAATATGCCGGAGCAGTCTTTTTTTTCCCGTATTTTCAGACACCGGGCAGTGCGTTATGGTTTGGCAGGGGGTGCAGTTGTGGTGCTTTTGTTCATTGCGCTGCAGATAACATCCAAATACCTGCTCAAGCAGTGGCTGCAGGATAACGGGGCCGACAGTGTAACCATGGAAAAGATGCGGCTGAATCCGTTTACCGGCACACTTACCCTTAATGGTGTTGATATAAAAAGAGCTGATGATACGGTGTATTCCAATGATATTTTTCAATTCAATATCAGCATGCTTTCTCTTTTTAACAAAGACATCCGCATAGACCGGGCTGTTTTGCAGGATATGAAGATCGATATACGCAGGGACGAAAATGGGGGCCTGCGCATCGGGTCATATGGGTTTTCTCCCGATGAAAAACAGGAAACAGGGGAAAAGATCTTTCCTCCCTGGGCGCTGCAGGCAGAACAGGTGGCACTTACCAATGTTCAGGTCAATTATGCGCACAAGGATGTCATGCTGCACCTGGTTATCGACAATGGCAGCATTGCGGGATTGCGCAGCAGCAATGATGAAAAAACAGGCCGGATCATGCTTTCGGGAAAACTCAATGATGCGCCCCTGGAGATTGAAATATCTGAATTTGTGATGGTTCCATTTATTTCACTTTCCGGTGATCTTAAGCTCACTGACTTTCCTCTCCAGGAGCTTGGTGGTTTGCTGGGGCAGCAGCTGTCTGAATTGGGCGGCAAAGCCTCCGCAGATGGCAGGTTTTCTTTTAAAAACCAACAGAAAAAACAGATGTCGGCAAATTTTGACGGTTCAGTGAAACTGGCTGATCTCCGCTTGAAAGATGCACAATGGTCTGTTTTTACCGACCTGGACTGGAACGGAAAAATCAGCGGGCAAAAGCGTTCGGCAGAAAAAACGCAAACCAGTATGAACGGCACCCTTGTTACGGAAAACACCAAAATTGTGGCTGAAGAACTGCAATTACAATGGCACCACAACAAGATGACCCTTGATTGTGATGTCAGCCTGAAATCTGCCGGCGCCCTGTATTTTACCGGCACTGCCGATCTGGATATGAAAGAGGGAAAACTGCTGCACCCTGATGAAGGAAAAGTGGCTGCCTTTGCTTCTCTGGTCATCCAACAGCTGGAACATGATGATGCGGGTAATCTCAGCATTGCTGCTGTTGAAACAGACTCCCTTGCTGTCCATGAATCCGGATTTGTTCCCCTGGACCTGAATGCTGCCCGGGTGCATTTGAAAAATATTGCCAGTGCGAAAATGGAAAACGTTGAAATTGATACGCTTGCAGCAGAAAACATGGTCCTGGATGCCGCCGGCGGTCAGCAGCTGGATCTTTCCGCAGCAGCACTGGAAATATCCGGCATTGTCAGTACCGGTCTTACGGATCTTGCCGTGGAAAAACTTACGCTGGAAGACGGGCTGGTGCCGGCCACGGAAAAACGCGGGTTCGGGGTGGCGCTGGATGCGCTGCTGATCAAAGACATGGACAGTGAAAACCTGCACGATTATACAGTGGACATGCTGGAGATCAGCCAGGCCCGGTTGAACAAAGGCGGGAATGAAAAAAAACGCCTGGCAATGGAAAAAATTACTGTCAGACAGATTACAGGCCAGGGGACCACAAAAGTCAGTGCAGAAAAAATAATAGCCCGGCAGGCAGATTTTCCAGGGGATACCTCAGAAAGAAATGCATTGTTCCAGGCCTCTCTGGCAGATATGGAAGCATCTCTGGTCAGCTGGTCCAAAAAAAATGGAACCCATATCCAGTCTGTTACCGGAAACGATCTCCAGGGCAGGTATACCAGAAAAGAGGGGAGCAAAGAAAAGACAGCAAAGGAGAAAGAGGCCGGTAAAAATGACAAACCCGCCCCCCCCATCCCCCTGCGGATTGACAAAGTTACTCTCACCGGTTCCAACCGGCTGGGATATACTGATCCCACCCGGGAAGTTACCTTTTCTGCGGTGCTGGCCATTGACGCGCTGGATATTGCCGATATAGACCCGGGGCAGACGGAGCAGGCTTTTTCCTATGATCTGGAGGGCATGGTTGATAAATATTCTCCCCTGTCCGTATCAGGCAGTGCAGCCCCCCTTGCCCGGCCGCGG
>DATFKQ010000108.1:0-25379 GCA_035268565.1 Desulfotignum sp.
AACAGTTAAAAAGCTAACAGTTAACAGCTGACAGTATGGCCGTTCGTGTCAGCATATTTAACTGGAAAGCCAGCATGATCATCCGTCTGCCAGGCGCTGGTCATACATGCTGCCCACCCCGTATTCATCGCGCCGCATGAATTTGTCCAGGGACGGGCCGATGATCTGCATTTCAGGGTTTGTCTCAAGGGCTTTCTGGGCAATGCGCATTTCCTTGGTGCAGCCCGTGCTGTAGGTGGCATCTTTTCCTATCCATTCCGGCGGTACCTTCTGCTTCATCAAAGCAAAGCTGGCAGTAATGTCTTCAGTGGTCTGGAACCGCCAGATATCGATATAATTGCTGGTCTGCACAATTTCCCACATATACATGAGATCATCTGCATCCATGCCGGGTTCGTAATAGGTGGCAGGGTTGATGATGAACAGATCCGGGTACTGCTGCTTCAGGTGGTTGATAAACTCGGTCATGATCTTTTTGGCCACATCGATCTTGCCGGGAATCGAGCCGATGATACCGCTGTAGAACATCACGGTCATGTTTTTGGTCTTGGCCGCCTTCATCTGATCTATGATGCGGTTGGCCCGGTCCTCCAGGTCTTTGTGGGAAAAATTGATGACATCCGGATGCCGGGGCTTGAAAGTGATGCTCAGCTGGTTTTCACTGGTGCTGTTTTCTTCAACACTGATATTGATGATGTCCCTGGTAAACTGGAAATGGGTCTCAATCAGCCGCCTTTTCTGGTCATGGCCCCGGGAAATCACATAATCCACTTCCTTGAAAATCCGGGCAAAGGTGGTGGATGCCAGCAGCAGGTTCAGGGTTTCCTTGGTGCCGTCTGATACCACATAGAGATCTTCATCCTGTTTGAGGCGCTGGACCAGGCGGTTTTTGCTGATGGTTTTTTCATGGATAAAGTGGCTGGGTACAAGTTCCCGGGCCAGCACAGGATCGGTACGGGTATCAGCAAGGGAGACTTTTTTAAAAACCGGGGTCTCCTTGACTGCCAGAATGACAATATGGCCCAGGTCTGCCAAAAATTTGGCAATGGCAATATCCACCATGACGCTGCCGGATTCATCTGTGAGCCAGAGAATTTTGCGTTTCGGGGTGTGAATCAGATCTATCAGCCGGGCCAGGCCGTTACCGGTAATGGGGCTGTTAAATATGTTTTTGCATTCCTCTAAAGAAGGGGTCTGCATTTTTTTTTGGCACCACAGGTTCTGGGCACACAAAACAGTCAGCAGCCGCTGCAGTTCAATCTCCTTTATTTTTTTGCGCAAAGAATGCAAAGACAGGGTATCAATATTTTTGAATGCCCCGTCAATATGGTTTACCGCTTTTTTAAAAGTGTCGGAATGCAGCAGTTTCTGTGCCTGACGGTTTTCATGCTGTTTTTCCTGGGAATAGGGGTTTTCAATATGGGTTCTGCTTAAAAAAATTTTGCACAGCCGTTTTTCCAGGCGGGAGGGGATGATCAGGCAGGTTTCAATTTCATGTTCATATTTTATGCGGATCAAAGCGGTGAGAAACTCCCGGTCATAGGCAGATTCGATAAAGTCATTCACCATCTGCATGACTTTGTCATATACATACTGGTAGCGCTCCTGTAAATACTGCTGGCAGGATCTGGACATGATGGCTTCAAACATTTTGTCTGAACAGGGGAAATACCGCTCATTGTTCTGCAGATACACCATGAATTCAATTTGCTCCACACTTCCCACTTTGTAGGGATAGGCAAAAGGGTCAACGTGGTTTTCCAGGAAAAATGCGGTGAGCCAGGCATCCTGATCCGGGTTTTCTCCTATGGTGATGGGAATGTAGTCCTTGTTGTTGCCCATGGCAGCTCCTCAAATGATAATTTCCGGCATGGTATCATGGAAAAAATACTTTATAAAAAAGCCTGGAGCGGCAACCCCAGGCTTTGATTGTGAACTTCCGCCGATAGTCGGAAAGCCCACACAAACTATCTTCTTTCTACACCATCTTCCGCCTGTCTGCAAGACCGGAGGATGCCTTGTATTTAATTACATGTCAGGGAAGCAGAAAACCGCCGCCGATACCGCCAAATTGTCTCCGAGTCAAAAAAGATGGATGACACACCTTCCACACCAGGAACGGAGTTGTCCAAAAGGGTGGTTCTTTTGGACAAAGGAGATGGAGCCAATGGTAAGCCGCATGGAGCAAAAGCGAATGCACCATGGCAAATAAGCGTCAAAAAAGAGGGGGTTGGCAAAGGCCGCTTAACCCTTGAAGCTCTGCCCCTTTAGGGACGGGTAGTTCACACCCCTTCCTTCAGGTCGGGGTAGTTGACTTACTCATCATGTTTTCAAGCCATTTGCGCAGCAGTACATCCTGGATGACATACCGACTGTTTTTTACCAGAACCTGTTTCTCAATCAGTGCTTTCAAGCACTGGGTGACAATGGATGCGGTCTTGATTTCCGCTTGCTGCAGTGCTTCTCCGGTAAACAAATTTTTTCCGTGATTGGTCAGTACCAGTTTCAGGGTTTTTTTTTGGTTTCCGGTCAGATTGTCCCACAATATCTGGTATTCAAGATTTTTTTCATTGATCATCAACGATTCCACTTCTTGAAGCAACTCATCATGCCAGGGGGCATCACGCAGCTTTTCCCATAGGAAAAAACAAAAAAATTGAATGTACATGGGATGGCCTTCAAACTGTTCAACGATGATTGACAGGCGATCTTTAGGCACTGGATGCAATGCGGCGGCAAACCGGTCTGCCAGCCAGGGAATATAATCTTTTTTTCGGATCTCTTTGAGTGTCAAAGTGGCGGCCTGCTGATAAAATGCCCTGTTTTGGGAATGAAACATGGCGGTAAGCATGTGTTGCTGGCTACCGGAAAAGATGTAGCTGATATGTTCATGCTGCTGAATGAAACTTCGGAGACGTTTTTCAAACGCGTCCGCTTCCGTATAATTGGCTATTTCTTGGAATTCATCAAAAACAATCACCAGTTTGCGGTCCCGGGAAAATCGTTCCACCAGATCCATCAGGTTTTTAAGGGGCAATTCCTTGTCAACCGTCTGGAATTCAGGTGTCAGCGTTGGCAGCAAGGTTACCGGGTCTATACCGATCCTGGCCGGAAGAAACTGAAGGCTTTTTTTCATAATATTGAACAATTTGTCCATACTTGATTCCAAGGATCCGATCTGTTGAAATCCCTGTGTAATGAAATCTTTTTCCGAAGTGGTGCCATACAGGTCTACATACATCATGCCGATATCCAGTCGCTGTTGCCTGATATTTTCAAACACCTGTTTGATCAGGGAGCTTTTTCCGGTTCGCCGGTGGGAATAGATCAGCACATTCTGGGAATGTCTGATACACTGCATTAAGGTTCGCTGCTCTTCTGTCCGGTTACAAAAAGACTGGCCGGTTACGATATGGCTGTATTTGAAAGGGTTGTTTTGAGACGTCATGGTTTTTCACTATATATGTTAACATTAATAATGTATTAGTTTTTATACTATTTATGTAAAAAAATCAAGGTTTATTTGCAGCTATTCATTATGCAAAACAGCAAGAGATGCCGGAGAGCAGACAAAAGATTTGGTTTTCAATGAATTGATGGCGGTCGCTCCTGAGATCTATGAGGTTGCATTGCATCAGCAGGGGACGGACTCCGGGATGCGGATCTGAACAAAAGCATGCCCCTGACCGTTTACATCCCAGGATCTTCCATTTCGGCGTTCGGTCTATCTGAAATTTTATCTCGGATCTCAGCCAGTCGTTTTAGGTTCTCCGAAAGAACCTGCCCCAACTTGAAATATATTTGGTCCGGGCCATATTTTTGTTCATGATCAGACAAAAGACCGGGAGCTTCCTGGTCAACTCGTTGGATGATCGTTTCCAGGATCTCCGCCACTTTGACAGGGCGGAACTTCATGTCTTTTGCAAATTCATTAAAGGATGTTGCACTGATCCGGTCATGACGGAATGTTTTGCCGATGCTCATGGCAAAATGCTGTTCCAGATGGTCATAAGCCATTGTGGACAACAAATCATAATAAGGAGCCATCTTGATTTCACGTCCATGTATAATTGAAAAATTTTTACCATGGGCGTCATGATTGCCTATAATGTAGTTGAAGGCCAATACCGCAACCCATTCAGACCGGATTTTCAAACTTTGATGGGGCAGGCTTTCATCTATTAATAAACGGCACCGATCAAAATTCGGGCCACCGCCAACCTGATATTTTTTGTCTGCCGTGATTCCTAATGCCTGGCAAAAATCCTCTTGGTGAACCCGGGCGACCCTTTCTGGGAGGATCTGCCTGTCAAATCGCTCAACCACATAAAGATCATGGCGGCCAATCTGGAATAAGGAAGTTTCTGGCACTCTCAAACCGATATTTCCGGCGAGAGCCATGCAAAAAGCCTCATTCCTCTGGATCCCAGGAAAACGGGGTGCAGCCGGTTTGATAATATGAGTTGTCGCTGATCCGGCATTGGTCGGCAGGTAAAATCTGTTATCAGCAAAATACACTGGCAGCTTATCTTGAGCACCGGCGATAGAAAGCCGGGTGGGCTGCATCTCAGAATAAAGTTGGCGTTCCCCGGGGTGCTTCTCGATGATATCCAGGGACTTGATCAGGTCTTTTGTAATATCCGCATAGCACCAGGGCGTTCTATCCAGCGATTGTTCCTCCGGGAAGATGGATAAAGCCCCGGCACAATCCTGGCCAAAATGTTCAAGAAAGGAGAACGTATCTTTTTTGTTGAATCGGTTATTGAAAGCCAGAACCGAACGGACATCACTTTCCGGCAACAAGTTTTCAAAGAAAGCTGTGCTGACCCCCTGGGGGAATGTTTTTTCCTGACACGGCAAGGACAAAGATATTGGCCGGCTGATTTCTGACACCCAGTCAGGAGAGTATTGGAACCTGACCCGTCCTTTTGTGTGGCGAGAAAGTGTCCCAACCAGGCGATCACCCCAAAAAATTGAAAGGTTGTGCACTTGTGCTTTTCTCCTTTAACGGTTTGTCAGTGACGTATACCTGGAGAGACAGCGCCCGGAGCAAATCAAAAACCTTATCAACTTGAACAGTTTCTTTGCCCCTTTCAACATCACATATAAATTTGACACTGGTGCCCGTAACGTTCGCCAGGTCTTTCTGGGTCATATTTTTAGATCCCCGGGCAGCTTTGACCGCCTTGCCTAAATAACTTGGCATCCGAATAAGATATGGATATTCCATCTCAATCCTCCTGAATTCACTGTACGGTAAATTCAGGCGAAAGTCAAGAGTGATTCACCGTTCGGTTAAATATTGATATTTAGATTGCCTTTTAACCGCACGGTGAAAAGGACCTTTGAAAATCAAGCCAAAAGGCTTCTTACCTAATTTTTAGGGTATTTCGGTCGGCATATCAATAATGTTGATATGCACCTGGGCAATTTGAGCCTGGCCATGGAGAAAGAATCCTTTAGGTTGTTACCGGTCTATGATATGTGTTTAATGGGATTTGCCCCGAGAAGCGATGCTGAGGTCCAACCATTTTCTTTTGAGGCAGCCAATATTTTTGTCGAGATCACCGATCATGAGATTGAAGACCCATGGAAAAAAAACAGGCAATGGCCATACTGCAGCTTTCCAGCCAGGCAACCCGCCAGGATGCAAAGACAGCCTTCAGACGTCTGGCCAAGCTGCATCACCCGGATCATTTTGCCCAGGATGCCGGTGCAGTGATCCAGGCGGAAAAGCAGATGAAATCCATCAACCAGGCCTATCACCTGCTGAAGTCCCTGCTGCCCCAGGGTGCGGAAAAAACGTCGCCTGTCCGGGATATGCCTCAAAAAATGCGGTCTCCAGGGTTTGCAGACCTGGTTAAGCGCATGAAAAAAAACTTCTGGAAAAAAGCTGACCCGGCCCGGCCTGCCGGCAGAACAGGCATTTTTGAGGGGACAGCCGCTGCGGGCCAGGCAGGTGCCGGGCGTGCTGCAGGGTCTGCACGGACCGGAACCGGCTCAGGGTCCTCAGGATGCAGCAGGCCCCATGGGGCGCCGGAAAGCAGCAGACCCCATGGCAGAAGATCAGCAGAAAGCAGCAGACCCGCTGGCCCGGGTACCAGTTTTGAGCAGGTGTTCAAACCGCTTTTTTCCGGTACATGTCCCGGAGCAGCACCTGAACAGGGGGCAGGGCAGGGAACCGGTCCAGGATACAGGCAGGGGCAGGGGCAGGCCGCCGGCCCGGCTTTTGGAAAGAAAACCGGGCCGGGATATAGACAGAAAGCCGGCCCGAGAGCCGGCACAGGCTGTACCCATGGAACTGGCGCCGGATCCGGCACAGAAAAACCCTCTGCAGGCCGGATTCATTCCCCGTATGACGGGTTTGTCCGGTATATGGCCCTGAAAAACCGCATCCAGGCCCGGACCCGGCTGCAGGATCAAAACAACAGCGCAAGGGTTGAAAAAATCAGCCGGATCCGGCCGGTGGGAAGGGTGACGCGTGATTAGGGGTGCCGAACATCAGATATCCAGGGATGCTATGGGGGAGCCGGTCTGCAGGTCCATGATACACACAGATCTGTCATCAATGATGCCATAGGTGGCCGCCCCTTTTTTGGGCCGGGTGATGGATCCGGGGTTTAAAAAGATTTTGCCCTGCTGCTCTTCCAGGGACCAGACATGGGTATGTCCCTGGATGATGATGTCTGTGTCTGAAGAGATTCGTTCCCGGTGATGGCCGTGGTGAAGAAAAATTTTTTTGTTTTCTGCGGTAAAGAGGAGGCTGTGGTCATATCCCGGGAAAAAGGCGGGGACATCGCAGTTGCCGTAAACATAGTAAAATTTGTGGCGTATGCCTGACAGGTCCTGTCTGATAGCTTCCGGGTCAAAGTCAGGGTGGCTGAAATGGCCGTATCTGGTGTCAAACAAATCCCCGGCTATCACCAGGACGTCTCTGGGAGCCATCAGGGCCCTAATGGTCAGCCAGGTGCTGAGGCTGCCATGGATATCTGCAGTTACCAAAAATTTCATCTGCTGCAATAAATTTGGATCCGGTTTAGGTGGAAAGGTCGTTTTGATCCGTTTCCGCGTACCGGGAATTGATGAGATCCCTGAGCTTTCCTGAGCACTTGAAAGTCACAACCCGCCGGGCCGGCAAAGTCATTTCTTCATCTGTTGCCGGATTTCTGCCTTTTCTTGCTTTTTTCTCATTGACGCAGAATTTTCCAAACCCGCTGATCATGATATCTTCACCACTTTCAATGGTTTCCTTTATGATTTCAAGGAATTCTTCCATGACTTCATAAGCGGTTGTCCTGGAGATGTCGAGTTCTTCTTGTATCTGTTCAGCAATAATCGTTTTGGTCAAAGCCATAAAATTCTACTCCTGCAGTAAATCATCATCGATGTTGCAACCGTGATGCTGGATAAAAATTGTGGTAAAATACTGTAAAACTCCGGCAGATGTCAAGCATTGAGATTCAGCTGTGTATCTGGTGTCACCAAAAATGTTGTGTTCTGCCGTGTCCAGGGGTGTGTTTTGGATTGTTAATTTTCCGGCAGTCTGGTATATGGCAGTTGTAAACTGGGTTGAATGTAATGAATCCGGCCCTGAATGTCAAATAATTATCACTATTTATGGTTTTCTTGCGGAGCAGGTATGACACACATAAAAGCAATTGGTCCCCTGGACGGCAGGTATGCCCGGATGACAGCGGACCTGGCTGATATTTTCAGTGAATACGGGCTGATACAGCACCGGGTGCAGGTGGAAATCCAGTGGCTCAAATTTGTTATCACGGATCTGGAACTGGCCCGGTTTCCGGAAATCAACCTGGATGCAGTGGATGCCGTTGTGGACAATTTCAGTGAACAGGATGCACAGGCGGTCAAATCCATTGAAAAGACCACCAACCACGATGTCAAGGCTGTGGAGTATTTCATAAAACAGAAACTGGATGCAGCCGGGCTGGGCCCTGTCAGGGAATGGGTGCATTTTGCCTGTACGTCCGAGGATATCAACAACACAGCCTATGCCCTGATGATAAAAAAAGGCAGACACCTGGTTGCAGACCTGGTGAACCAGTGTATCAGACAAATGGAACAAAAAGCGCTGGCCTACAAGTCCATACCCATGATGTCCCGGACCCATGGCCAGCCCGCAACCCCCACCACCATGGGCAAGGAATTTGTCAATTTTGCCTGGCGCCTGGGACAGGAAAATGCCATCCTGGAACAAAAATCCATTCAGGCAAAAATCAACGGGGCCACCGGCAATTACAATGCCCATTATTTTGTGTTTCCTGACATCGACTGGATAGCCGCGTCCCAGCGGTTTGTCTCCTCATACCTGGGCCTGGAACCTGTTTTGTACACCACCCAGATCAGTCCCAACCCGGGCCTGTCTTATCTGCTGCATTGCCTGGTGCGCACCGCTGCTGTTTTTATCGATTTTAACCGGGACATGTGGGGGTATATCTCCCTGGGCTATTTCAAACAGCGGGTCACGGAAGGGGAAACCGGTTCTTCCACCATGCCCCACAAGGTCAACCCCATTGATTTTGAAAACAGTGAAGGCAATATGGGGCTGGCCATCTCCCTGATGGAACATCTGGCAGTCAAACTGCAGAAATCCCGGTTTCAGCGCGATCTTTCCGATTCCACCGTTCTGCGAAGCCTGGGATCTGCGTTTGCCTATTTTACCATTGGGGTGAAAAACACCATGAAAGGGCTTTCCAAACTGGATCTGGATGAAGCAGTCATCAGAAAGGATCTGGACAGCAACCCCGAGCTTCTGGCAGAGCCCTTCCAGACAGCCATGCGGGTATTTGGGGAAGAAAATCCCTATGAACGGCTCAAGGCCTTGACCCGGGGCCGCAGGATTGACAAAAAAGCGCTGGATGCTTTTGTGGACAGCCTTGAAAAAGTGCCGCCGCAATTCAAAGAGCGCATGCGCAACCTGACACCGGCCACCTATGTGGGGCTGGCTGAAAAACTGGTCCAGCAGTATTTTGACAGGTAACCCATAATTTTTATAAGGAGCTGAACTATGATCATAGGCATTCTCAAGGAAATCAAACCCCAGGAAAACCGGGTGTGCATGACCCCGGCCGGCGTGGACCAGATGAAGGCCAACGGCCATACCGTGTATGTGGAAAAAGCTGCCGGCGAAGGATCCGGCTTTGATGATTCTCTTTACATACAGGCAGGGGCACAGATTTTAGATACCCCCAAGCAGATTTATGACATCGCAGACATGGTCATGCATGTAAAAGAACCCCAGCCTTCTGAATACGGCCTGATTAAAAAAGGCCAGATCATTTTTACCTACCTGCACCTGGCTGCGGACAGAGAACTGACCGATGCCCTGCTCAAGACCGGCTCCATCGGTATTGCCTATGAAACCATTGAAGACAAAAACGGCGGGCTTCCGCTTCTGGCACCCATGAGCGAGGTGGCCGGCCGCCTGGCCACCCAGCAGGGGGCAAAATACCTGGAGCGCACCTTCGGGGGCAGGGGGCTGCTGCTCGGCGGTGTTACCGGCACCCCCTCCGCCAACGTCCTGGTGATCGGCGGGGGCATGGTGGGTATTCATGCTGCCCATGTTGCCTGCGGCATGGGGGCCAATGTCACGATTCTGGACATGAACATCGAGCGGCTGCGGTATCTGTCTGAAATCATGCCTGCCAACTGCACTGCCCTGATGTCCTCTCCGGTGCTGATCAGAGAACTGGTCCAGACCGCGGATATGGTGGTGGGTGCGGTACTGGTGGCAGGGGCCAAGGCCCCCCGGCTCATTACCAGAGATATGCTGTCCACCATGAAAAAAGGCGCAGTGATCGTGGATGTGGCCATAGACCAGGGCGGGTGCTTTGAAACATCCAGGCCCACCACCCACGGGGATCCCATCTATGAAGTGGACGGGGTCATTCATTATTGCGTGGCCAATATGCCCGGGGCCGTGCCGTTGACCTCCACCATTGCCCTGACCAATGTCACGCTTCCCTATGCCTTGAAAATCGCCAACAACGGCTGGAAGAGCGTGCTGGAGGATCCCGGGTTTGCCAAAGGGGTCAATTATGTGGGGGACAAACTGGTATGCAAACCTGTGACAGATGCCTTTGATCTGTCCTGTTTCGATCTTGGTGAGCTGATCAAGTCCTTGAATTAATACTTTTTATCGGGCCGGATCAATGTTATCCTTGTACTTACTGTGGTAATAAGTAAGTACAAGGGAGAAAGCATATGGAAACAAAATGGACGCAAAACCATGGAAACCTGCTGCTTGCACTGGCCAGATACAGTATCGCACAAAAACTGGGCGTTACGGAAAACGTACCTGCGCCGGATTTGTCTGAAATTCCTGACACCCTGCTGAACGAAAAAAGGGGGGTCTTTGTGACCCTCCATAAAAACGGACAGCTGCGGGGGTGTATCGGCAACATTGCACCGGAAAAAAGTGTGCTGGAAGGGGTGAAAGAAAACGCTGTGAGTGCGGCGTTTAAAGATACGCGGTTTGCCGTGCTGACAAAAGAGGAACTGGCGCACATCGATATTGAGGTGAGCCTGTTAACCCCGCCGGAAAAAATGCAGTTTTCCCAGACCCGGGAGATGCTGGACCAGCTCACCCCGTTTGAAGACGGGGTGATTGTGGAAAAAGACCACCGCAGGGCAACATTTCTGCCCCAGGTGTGGGAGCAGCTGCCTGACAGAGAAGCCTTTTTAAGCCAATTGTGCCTGAAAGCCGGATGTGATCCCGATGCCTGGCAGACCGGCGATCTGAATGTGTATACCTATCAGGTGCAGTCTTTTGCGGAAGAAACCAGCCCTGCTGAATAAGGGCAGACATTGCTGAGGAAAAGTAATGGCCATTGACCGGGACCTGCTGCAGGTCATATCCACCCTGAAAAACCCGGAAGAACTGGAGCGGTTTTTAAAGGACCTGTTCACCCCGGCGGAACTGGATGATATCACTTTGCGCTGGAAACTGCTTAAAGACCTTCACAAAGGCCTGCCCCAGCGCAAAATTGCCCGAAAATACAAGATCAGCCTGTGCAAGATCACCAGGGGATCCAGGGTGTTGAAAAAAAAAGATGCAATGGTACCGCATCTGTTAAAGCAGATGGATGACGATACCCCCTGATCCCGGGTTCCGCTCTGTTTTTGTCTGCTGTTTTATGAAAGCCGTCAGCCGTCAGCCCTCCGCCAACAGCTAACAGCTAAAAGCTAAAAGCTAAAAACCAACAGCTAAAAGCTAACAGCTTTTAACAAGATCCAGGGCCAGGGTGGACCACAATTCCAGGTGCAGGTTCTGCAGGCTGTCTGTTGCCTGCCATTGAAACATGGACAGTTCCGGGCCCGGAACATACGCGTCAGGAGCAGGGGCAAGGATCTGGAAAACTGCGCCCAGATGAACCCGGCCCACTTCGGTGATATTTTCATTGATGATCCCGCAGAAAGCCGGGAGAATGTTTTCGGGGCGCCGTGCCAGTTCTTCATCCAGTTCCCGGGTCATGCCGGATACCAGGATGTCGGCAAACGTGCTGCCTGCATCTTTTGTGTCCATGGGATTGATGTGGCCCCCGATACCGGCAGACCACAGGTCATGGAGCCGGGTTTCACTGCCCTGGCGGTTGTATACGGCAGTCAAACCCAGATCCCGGGTCTGCAGCACAATATAGGGAATCACCTGCTGCAGGGAAACATCATTTTCAGCATCGCTTCTGGGCACAAAATCATACCCTGCCCTGGTGCAGGTGTGCACAAAATCATCCAGGTCCATGGGGATAACCGCTGTCTGTGCCATCCATTCTTCGGGCAGCCGGTTTTTGTGAATACACAATATTTTTTCTGTTGTTTGCAAACCTGATCCTTTTTTGTTTTATGGCCATCCGTGTATGGCGTTTTCAGCATCCATATGGTAAGAAAACCAAAATTGCAACCCCAATAAAGAGGATTTTATGCATTTTTTCAATAAACAGGCCATTGAGAGCCTGGATCCGGAAGATATCCAGAAAGCAGTGGCCCATGCTTACAATCTGGTGCTGGACAATGATTTTCACATGCCCGACAGAATGCATGTACCCCGGGGGGAAAACACCCTTTTGCTGATGCCCTGCTTTGCCGGAGATTATTTTGCCACCAAACTGGTGTCTGTGTTCCCGGGGGCGGCCGCATCCGGACTTCCCGTGGTGAACGGCATTGTAATGCTGGCAGACAACCACACAGGGGCTCCGCTTGCCATCATGGACGGGGCTGCATTGACTGCGCGAAGAACCGGGGCTGTAGGGGGGCTGGCCGTGGCATGCCTGACCCCGGAAAACATCTGCACCGCCGGCATCATCGGTGCCGGGGTCCAGGGCCTGAGCCAGGCGCAGTTTCTTTTGTACAACCGGAAAATCACCACCTTGTGGGTGGCGGATCTTCACCAGGAAGCAGCCCGGGCCATGGTGAAAACCCTGCAAACCACCCATCCCCGGGTCAGTTTTCAGGTTGCCGAAACCGCCCGAGACCTGGTGGATGCCTGCCAGGTGGTGATTTGCGCCACCACCAGCACACAGCCTGTATTTGAAGCAGCACCTGCAGAGGTAAAAGGCAAAACCTTTATCTCCATCGGTTCGTTTACCCCAAAGATGAAAGAGCTTCCTGATGCGGTCATTACAGCAGCAGATGCCGTGTATGTGGACACCCCGTTTGCAGCGCAGGAATCAGGCGATATCTGCATCCCCTTGAAAAACCAGGTGGTCTCCCGAAACAAAATTCAGCCCTTTGCACAGCTTGTCCGGCACCCGGTGGACACAGAAGGTAACAAAACCTGGTTTTTTAAATCCGTGGGCATGGCCCTGTTTGATCTGACAGTGGCATCTGCGGTGTACAGGCTGGGAAAAGAAAAAAATCTGGGGCAGGTACTGGACGTCTGAAGATTAGGGGCAGCTGCAGGGAATCTGAAGAAAAAATTTGGAAATGATAAAAATCGGAGATGATAAAAAGCAGGATAAAAAAAATGGAGCGGGAAACGGGATTTGAACCCGCGACTTCGACCTTGGCAAGGTCGCACTCTACCACTGAGTTATTCCCGCTCAGCAAGCAAAAGTTTGTCTTTTTTATAGTAAAATATCTGCCTTGTCAAGCCTATTGTGGAAAATTTCAGGCAGGATAAAAAAGGTTGCAAAGGAAACGGTCATTCATGAAAAATGTATTGGTTACAGGCGGCGGCGGATTTCTGGGCCGGGCAGTTGTAAAGCAGCTTGTGCAAAAAAAGATCAGGGTCACCTCTTTTGCCCGGCAAAGATACCAGGCCCTGGAACAGATGGGCGTGAACCAGATCCAGGGAGATCTTGCAGATGCACAGGCTGTGATGGCAGCGGTAAAGGGCATGGACACGGTGTTTCATGTGGCGGCAAAACCCGGTTTGTGGGGATCGTATGACAGCTATCACCGGGTGAATGTCATTGGCACCCGTCATGTGATCGATGCCTGCCGCACCCGGGGTGTGGAAAAACTGATCTACACAAGTTCCCCCAGCGCTGTGTTCAATGATTCCCACATGGAGGGTGTGGATGAATCGGTTCCCTATCCTGACTCCTATCTGGCCCCTTATCCCAAAACCAAGGCCATGGCGGAAAAGCTGGTGCGGCAGGCTGCAGGACAGGGATTTTCAGCCATTATCCTGCGGCCCCACCTGATCTGGGGGCCTGAAGACAACCACCTGGTTCCCGGTATCATCAAACGGGCGAAAAGGCTGAAAATAATAGGACCCACAGATGACCTGGTGGATACAGTTTATGTGGACAATGCTGCCTGGGCCCATATCCTGGCAGCACAAAAACTGGAACAGCACCCGGAGCTGTCCGGCAGGATCTATTTTATCAGTCAGGATGACCCGGTATCCAAATGGCAGATGGCCAATGCATTTTTAAAGGCTGCCGGCCTTCCCCCTGTAAAAGGGCACGTGTCAGCAGGTGCTGCCTATGCAGCCGGGTATTTTTTTGAAACTGTGTACAGGGCATTGAGAATTCAAAAAGAACCGCCCATGACCCGGTTTGCAGCCAGGGAGCTGGCCACCTCCCACTGGTTTGATATCAGCCGGGCCAAAAAGGATCTGGGGTATTACCCGAAAGTCTCCACCCGGGAAGGCCTGCAGCGGCTGGAACAATATTTGTCACAAAAAAATCAAACCCATCTGAAAAATTAAGCGTATCTTTATGGGCAGGACAAAATATATCCAGGAGAAAGAA
Source organism: Desulfotignum sp. (assembly GCA_035268565.1). Lineage (GTDB taxonomy): Bacteria > Desulfobacterota > Desulfobacteria > Desulfobacterales > Desulfobacteraceae > Desulfotignum. Next base: position 14,217 of record DATFKQ010000108.1, read on the forward strand.
AAGATAAGCAGGAGAAAGAAAAGATATCCAGCGGAAAATAAAAAGATATCTTATGGACAGGGAAAAGGATATCCAGGAGAATACAAAAAGGAAATCTTACAGACAGGAGAAACGCTGTCAAAAATCAGGTGAAAAAATACTGGCATGCCGGATATGCGCTTTTCCGGATTTCAGGCAAAGAATTTGTCCGGGACCGGTGCGGCCTGCAGGCATCAGCATTGACCCTGTATACCCTGCTGTCCATTGTGCCGGTCATGGCCATGGCATTCGGCATTGCCAAGGGTTTCGGTTTTCAGAAATATCTTGAAACCCGGATACTGTCTTTGTTTGCCGGCCAGGAACAGGTGATCCAGAATGTGCTGACCTTTGCCGTCAACCTGCTGGAAAGAACCAAAGGCGGGCTTATGGCAGTGCTGGGCATTATCTTTTTGGTGTATGCCCTGATAAAACTCATGGGCCACATGGAAGATACCTTCAACAGAATCTGGCAGGTTCAGGGCAATCGCTTTATTATCCGCAAAATCACCGATTATATCACCATATTCATGGCTGCCGGACTGCTGGTGATTTTTTCCGGCAGCGCCACCATTTTCATAACCGGTTATCTGGAAAAATTCATGGTAATCCTGAATCTTCCGGCCGGACTGGGTCGTATGATATCTCTGGGGTTGAATATCCTTCCCTTTGTGTCTGTGTGGGTGGTATTTTCCTTTTTTTACATGTTTGTTCCCAACAAAAACGTGAATGTCCGGGCAGCGCTTGCCGGCGGTATCATGGCAGGCACTATTTTTCAGCTGGCCCAGATCGCCTATGTACAGTTCCAGATAGGGGTTTCCACCTATAATGCCATTTACGGCAGTTTTGCGGCCATACCTTTGTTTTTACTGTGGCTGAAGGCGTCCTGGACCATCATGCTGTTCGGCGCTGAGATCGCCTTTGTCTGGGAAAATTTTGATATCCTGCAGACAGATGACCCGCCATATACGCACATCAGCATCCGGACAAAAAAACTGATTCTGCTCGGAATTACCGTGTTTTGTGTAAAACAGTTCGCACAGGGCAGGGCCCCGGTAACATCTTCTGCAGTGGCCGCCCATCTGAATCTGTCTGTGAACCTGGTGACGGTTTTTATGGAAAAGCTGGTGCAGTGCCGCATTCTTTTTTCCGTGAGCGCACCTGTGCCCGGATATACTTTGGCCACAGACATTGAACACCTGACTGTCATGGATGTTGTAACTGGTTTTGAAAATATGGGACAACAGGATCTGTATCTGGAAGATACCCCCACGCTGGCAGCATTGGAACAGAGCCTGGAAAAATTTGCACAAGCGGCACGCCGTTCTTCCGGAGAGCGCTGTCTTAAAGATATCTGAAATTGTTTTACAGGGGGGCAGGAGAAGGCTGTCTGGTGGACACCTCAAAAAAATCCTTTATGTCCGGTTCCTTGCGTTTGAGCTGGTCAATGGTCGTTCTGAGCACGGATTCATTGATCCCGATTTTTCTGGGGGCATTTTTAATGGTGACAGGCACAGGATTTCCGCTGTAGCCGATGCCGGCTTTCTGGGTCAGGTAATCAGCCAGATTGATGATCAGAGAATGGTACCTGAACTGAACAGGAGACGCATCCGGTGTATGGTGGAAACGGCAGGGAAGCATGATGGATTTTGGAAAATTCCACCGTTTCATCAGCAGGCCGGTTAAAACAGCATGGTCTATCTGCATCAATCCGGCTTCTGCAAAGTGCAGGGTTTTTCTGTTTTCCATGGCAAACTGCCGGACCTTGTAATATTCAGGCTGAAAATACACAGCAAAAACAAGCTTTCCCATGTCATGGAGCAGGGCAGGGACAAAAATTTTATTGGCAATGCCCGGGTTGGTTCTCATGGCCAGAGATTTTGCTGCAGTGGCCACACCAATGCTGTGTATCCACAGGGCTTTGAGATCCAGAGGCAATTTTTCTTTGCCGATAATTGCCGACAAGGTGCCCATGGCCAGTGCAATGCCCATGATTTCATCAAACCCGATAACCGTGATAGCCCGTTTGATGGTTTCCACCTTGTTTTTCTGGGCATAATAGACAGAGTTGGCCAGGTCCAGCAGCTTTCCGGTCATTGCCGGATCATGGGAGATGATATCAGCAAGGTCTTCTGTGGTGGGTTTGTCATCTGAGGCCACCCGGATGATATTGTCCATGATTCCGGAAAGAATGGGAATATCGCTTTCCCGCTTCTGGATCATCTGCAGGATTTTGGTTTTAACGTCCATTTACCGCAAAGGGGTGTACTGGTTGAAAAATACCTTGTCATATGCCAGGGTCTGTTTTGCATGCCCGGCTTTAACTTCATCAGGATACCCTATGGCGAGAATGGATTCAACGTGCAGATTATCCGGTATGTGCAGCACCTCTTTAACGTAGTCTTCGGCTGTTCTGGCTGCAGAATGGTCCCGTTTGCGGATCTGGATCCAGCAGGAGCCAAGCCCTAAGTCCTGGGCGGCCAGGTGAATAAAAGCAGATGCAATGGCTGTGTCTTCCACCCAGACATCACTGGCGGCCGGATCTGCGCATACCACCACCGCCAGGGGGGCGTTTTTTAAAAAAGACGATCCATGGGGTTTTGCTGCTGCCAGTTTCTGGATCAGTTCAGGCTGGTCCACCACCACAAACTGCCAGGGCCTGGTATCTTTTGAGGAAAAAGAGCGCAACGCCGCTTCCATCAGGGCATCGATTTTTTCTTTTTCAACCGCCTGATCTGTAAAACTGCGGATGCTTCTGCGTTCCTGGATCTGGTCTAAAAACATATCGCCTCCTTTGCACATCAAGGGTACCGGGTGATATTAATGTTCCCCCTGGCCTGCATTTCATCAAATTTTCTGCGTAAAATGCGTTTAAAGAAATTTCTGGTGACCGGCCACAGCAGCATCAGGCCGAAAATATCCGTGATAAGTCCCGGGGTGATCAAAACCACGCCGGCAATAAGGATAATGACGGCATTCATCAGTTCTTCAGCCGGCATAATACCCTGCTGAAGGTTCATTCTGACCTTGAGCATGGTGTTGATGCCTTCCATTTTGGCCAGCCAGGCCCCGGCAAATCCTGTGAGGATCACCAGTAAAACCGTATTGAACCCGCCGATGAGGGTACCTACCTTTATAAGTAAATACAGCTCCACCACCGGAATAAGGGTGAAGCATAAAAAAAGCTTAAGCAGCATTGCTGACTCCCAAAAATAAATATTATGCCAACATTATGATGATGCATACCGCTTTGTCAAGGAAAACAGATGTTCCACCCCAGGGGCTTGTGTGGCTAGTGCCGGGGGGTGCCTGCTGTTTGCGCAATATTTTGCAGCCGGTTGTTACATGGTGTTGGCATGCCCTGCGTTAAGAACGGCAAACTGTTTGAGGACCAGCCGGACCGGAGTTTTTGCCGTTTAGCAGGGCATGCCTTACACCATGTCAACCGGTGCAAACATGCGCAGGCAGCAGGCACCACCCGGCACGGGTACAGGAAAAAAATCTGGAAGGTCAGACCGCAAGGTCCTGGATGGTGGTTTGCCGCCAGATGTCAGGATCGGTTTTCCGGAGGATGGACCGGTGCAGAATATCCAGAAACCGCTGCCTGGGGATCTCCACCGCTCCCATCTGGCACAGGTGGCCCGTGGTCACCTGGCAGTCGATGAAATCAAACCCATGAGAGTGCAGCAGGCGGGCCAGGGCGGCCAGGGCCACTTTGGATGCATCGCTTTTGCGGCTGAACATGGATTCCCCGAAAAATGAGCCCCCCATGCTGATGCCGTACAATCCCCCCACAAGATCCCCCTGGTACCAGGTTTCCACTGAATGGGCATACCCCATCTTATGCAGTGCAATATAGGCATCCACCATTTCCTCCACCAGCCAGGTGCCTTCCTGGCCGCGCTTTCTGGGTTTTGCACAGGCCCGGATGGTGGGTTCAAATGCCTGATCAAGGGTGATCTGAAATATGTTTTTCCTGATTTTTTTGCGCAGGCTTCTGGAGATTTTTATCTGGGATGGAAACAATACCAGACGGGGATCAGGGGACCACCACAGAATGGGTTCATTTTCGGAAAACCAGGGAAAAATCCCGTTCTGGTAGGCCAAAAGAAGTCTTTCACAGGAAAGATCCCCGCCGATGCACAGCAGGCCGTCGGATCTGGCCAGCCATGCCGGCGGGAATTCCATCTGGTCTGACAACCGGAAAAGGGGCATTCAGCTCTTGAAATGAAAAGTCAGCTGGTCATTTTTCAAGCCGATGGTTATTTTTCCGCCTTTTGTCAGTTTGCCGAAAAGAATTTCATCAGTCAGCCTGTCTTTGATACTGCTCTGGATCAGCCTGCCTAAAGGACGGGCCCCGAATTTGGGATCATATCCTTTCAAAGCCAGCCAGGTTCTGACCCGGGAAGAATAACCCAGAGAAATGTGCTTGGTTTTGAGCATCTTTTTGAGTTCATCCATGTTTTTATCCACGATCTTTTCCATGACCGGTTCAGACAGGTGGTTGAATTGTACAATGCCGTCCAGGCGGTTGCGGAATTCCGGGCTGAAGGTTTTTTCCACCGCTTTCAGACCTTTGGTGTCTTTTTTAGCGGTCTGGGCCCCGAATCCGATATTGTTGGCACTCATTTCCCTGGCCCCGGCATTGGAGGTCATGATGATGACCACATTCCTGAAATCAGCGGCCTTGCCGTTGTTGTCCGTGAGGGTGGCATAATCCATCACCTGGAGCAGGATATTGTACAGGTCCATGTGCGCTTTTTCAATTTCATCCAGCAGCAGTACACAATAAGGGTGCTTGCGGATATTGTCCGTAAGAATGCCGCCCTGGTCAAACCCCACATATCCGGGAGGCGCACCGATGAGACGGGAAACCGCGTGTTTTTCCATGTATTCGCTCATGTCAAACCGCATGAATTCAATCCCCATATTCCAGGCCAGCTGCTTGGCAACTTCTGTTTTGCCCACGCCGGTGGGACCTGCGAACAGAAAAGAACCAATGGGCCGGTCCGGTGCTGCAAGCCCTGCCCGGGACCGCTTGATGGCCGTGGTCAGGGTGTGGATGGCATCATCCTGCCCGTAAATCACCTTGAACATTTTGTCAGGCAGAGATTCCAGATTGGCCTTGTCCGTGGATGTCACCGAAGTTGCCGGTACTTTGGCAATCTTGGCAACAATGGTTTCAATGTCTTTGGGGGTGACGTTCCTGCGGTTGGCAGCCCCTTTGAGGCGCAGAAAAGCCCCGGTTTCATCAATGACATCAATGGCCTTGTCCGGCAGAAACCGGTCATTGATGTATTTGTCCGACAGATAGGCTGCCGCTTCGATGGTCTGGTCTGAGTAATGCAGCCCGTGGTGCTCTTCATAATAGGGCCGCAGTCCCATGAGGATCAGTCTGGTTTCCTCCACACTGGGTTCAGCCACCTCGATTTTTTCAAACCGCCGGGAAAAGGCCCGGTCTTTTTCAAAATGGTTTTTGTATTCTTCATAGGTGGTGGTGCCGATGCATTTGAGTTCCCCGGAAGACAGTGCCGGCTTCAAAATATTGGATGCATCCATGGACCCGGAACTGGTGGCCCCGGCCCCCACAACGGTGTGGATTTCATCTATCACCAGCAGGGCGTTTTCTTTTTGTTCCAGTGCGCTGAGGACATCTTTGAGCCGCTGTTCAAAATCGCCTCTGTATTTGGTGCCGGCCAGCAAAGCCCCCATGTCCAGAGAAAACAGCTCACTGTCCTGGAGCAGCTCCGGGACCTCGTGGTTGTGGATTTTCAAGGCCAGGCCTTCGGCAATGGCGGTCTTGCCCACGCCGGGATCCCCCACCAGGATGGGGTTGTTTTTGCGGCGCCGTACCAGGATCTGCATCACCCGGTCGGTTTCATTTTCCCGTCCGATAAGGGGATCGATCTTGTTGGCTTGTGCCCGGGCCAGCAGATTGGTGGTAAATATTTCCAGGGGATCTTTTTTCTTCTGCCGCTGGGCTTTTCTGTCATCCATTTTGAACATTTTCTGGGCTGGATCCGGCTGCTGCTGTTTGGCCTTGTTTTCCGTTGCTGTTGCATGGGAAATATGGCGCAGCACATCCAGGCGGGTGATGCCTTCGGATTCCAGATAAAAGGCTGCGTGGGAGTCTTTTTCCTGGAAAATGGATGCCAGAATATCCCCGAGATTCACCTCGGTTTTTTCAGCAGACCTGGCATGGTTGATGGCCCGCTGGATCATGCGCTGGAAGCCGATGGTCTGCTGGAGAACATATTCTTCCTGGGAATCTATTTTGGTGAGTTTTTCTTCAAAAAACTTTTCCAGTTCATTTTTTATCTGTGCAGGGTTTCCACCGCATTTTTCAATAGTTTCTGATCCTGATTCATGGTTCAGGATCGCATAAAGAACATGTTCCACGCATACATATTCATGACGTCTTTTTTTGGCTTCCCTTACGGCAAAACCAAGAGTTGTGCTCAGTTCTTTGCTTATCATAACTGCTTACTCCTTTTCCATCGTACTCTTTAAAGGAAAACCCCTGCTGCCTGCGAGATGGTGAACTGTTTCAACTTTGGTTTCTGCGATTTCCCTTGTATAGATACCGCATACTGCTTTCCCTTCATTATGTACATTAAGCATTATTTTCATTGCTTTTTCAAGTGATTTTCCAAAAACATTAACAAGAATTTCCACAACAAATTCCATGGTGGTATAATCGTCATTATGGAGAATGACTTTATATCTGGGCGGTTTTTCATTGCGTGTCCGGGAAAAAGTATCCGCCCTGGTTCTGGAATCAGTGGATGCCATTTGTTACTCCTGTGTTACTTTTATACCATACAGCATTTTTTGTATTTTTTCCCGCTGCCGCAGGGGCAGGGGTCGTTTCGCTGGACCTTTTTTTCGGAACGTTTCACCGGCTGCCGGAGGCCGCCGTCCTGGGAATGCGAAAAGGTCAGGTCCTGCTTTTCCTTTGGCAAAAGTTCATCTGCAGGAACAGACATGGAAATCTGGATTTTAAACAAAATATCCACAATCTCTTCTTTGATACGTTCCATGAGTCCGTGGAACATGTCAAACCCTTCTTTCTTATAGATGCGCAGCGGATCCTGCTGGGCATATCCCCGCAGGCCGATGCCTTCTTTGAGGTGATCCATGGACAGCAGGTGTTCCTTCCACCTTGTGTCCACGGTCTGCAAGATGACAAACCGTTCCAGGGATCTGGCCTGATCTTCACCGATCATGGCTTCTTTTTGTTCATATTGCGCTTTTGCCCGGGCAAAAACATGTTCAGCCAGGGCATCTGCATCAGCAAAAGATGCAGCATCCGCTGCCAGGGACAGGTCAAAATTGAACACCTGTTTGACCGATTTTTCAAGGCCCTGCAGATCCCATTTGTCCACCGGGGTTTTTTCCAGGGCAAAACTGTTCACCAGTTCCCAGGCCTTGTCTTCCACCATGTCCATGACAACGGATTTAAGGTTGTCTTCCATGAGGGCCTGGCGGCGCTGCTGGTAGATCACTTCCCGCTGCTGGTTCATGACATCGTCAAATTCCAGCAGGTGCTTTCTGATTTCAAAGTTGTGGCCTTCCACCTTGGACTGGGCGTTTTCAATGGCTTTGGAGATAAAGGAATGTTCAATGTGCTCCCCTTCTTCAATGCCCAGCTTGTCCATGACCGAGTGAATCCGTTCTCCGCCGAAAATGCGCAGCAGGTCATCTTCCAGAGACAGGTAGAACCGCGAAGATCCCGGGTCTCCCTGGCGGCCGGACCGGCCCCGCAGCTGGTTGTCGATGCGCCGGGATTCATGGCGGGAGGTACCCAGAATATGCAGCCCTCCCAGCGCCACCACCCCGTCTCCGAGCTTGATGTCGGTTCCCCGGCCGGCCATGTTGGTGGAGATGGTCACCGCCCCTTTCTGGCCGGCATTGGCAACGATCTCTGCTTCCGCCTTGTGGTGCTTGGCGTTGAGCACGTTGTGGGGGACGCCTTTTTTCTTGAGGGTTTTGCTCAGATCTTCTGACACATCAATGGAAATGGTGCCCACCAGCACTGGCTGGCCTTTTTTGTGCAGGGCAATGATCTCTTTGACGGCAGCCTCATATTTTTCTTTTTTGGTTTTATAGATGAGGTCGGCATGGTCCTTGCGGATCATGGGTTTGTGGGTGGGGATCACCAGCACGTCCAGATCATAGATTTTCTTGAATTCCGGGGCTTCTGTTTCCGCCGTACCGGTCATGCCTGACAGTTTTTCATACATCCGGAAATAGTTCTGAAAGGTGATGGAAGCCAGGGTCTGGTTTTCGTTTTCAATTTTCACCCCTTCTTTTGCCTCCAGAGCCTGGTGGAGCCCTTCACTGTAACGCCGGCCGCTCATGAGCCTGCCGGTGAATTCATCCACGATCACCACCTGGTTGTTTTTGACAATATAATCGGTGTCCCGCTTGAACAGGGTATGGGCTTTTAATGCCTGGGTCAGGTGGTGCAGAATTTCAATGTTGGCCGGGTCATATAAATTGTCCACGTTCAGCAGTTCTTCTCCCCTGGCAATACCGGCTTCGGTAAGGGAGGCGGTTTTGGATTCTTCATCCAGGGTATAGTCCACATCTTTTTTAAACCCGGGCAGAATGGCGTTCACCTGGGTATACAAATGGGTGGATTTTTCAGTGGGCCCTGAAATGATCAGCGGGGTTCTGGCCTCATCAATGAGAATGGAGTCCACCTCATCCACAATGGCAAAGTTGAGGTCGCCCTGGGCCAGGCTCTGCTTTTCAAACTTCATGTTGTCCCGCAGATAATCAAACCCGAACTCATTGTTGGTACCATAGGTGATATCTGCGCTGTAGGCTTCTTTTCTCTCCTGGTCTGTCATGTTGTGGAGGATCACGCCGGTGCGCATCCCCAGGAACCGAAAAATCTGGTCCATCCATTCCGCATCCCTGCCGGCCAGATAGTCATTGACTGTAACAATGTGCACTCCCTTGCCGGACAGGGCATTCAGATAGGCGGGCAGGGTGGACATCAATGTTTTTCCCTCCCCGGTTTTCATTTCAGCGATCATGCCCTGGTGCAGGGCGATGCCGCCGACAAGCTGTACATCGAAATGGCGCATTTCAAGGGTGCGCACCGATGCTTCCCTGACCAGGGCAAAGGCTTCGGCCAGCAGTGCATCCAGGGGTTCACCTTTGCTGAACCGTTCTTTGAACGCCATGGTCTGTTTTGCCATGTCTTCATCAGACAGCTGCTGCATAACAGGTTCAAGATCATTGATTTGATGCACAAGGGGATCCAGCTTCTTTAGCTGCCGGTCATTGCTGGAGCCAAAGACCTTTGTGAAAAAATTGAGTACCATCTATATTTTACCTGCCCTTCTAAAATGATAAATTTGTCTTTTACGGGAATAACTATAAGCATTAAAAAATAAAAATAAAATAAAAAGAAAAAAAAATTCACAGAGAAAGGTTTTTTGCAGCTGTGGAATACAGCCCCGGAAGAAGAATTTAGTTCAGAATATATTTTACCGGATCAACAGGGGTGCCGTTGATACGCACTTCATAATGCAGATGGGGTCCTGTGCTGCGGCCGGTGTTGCCCATATGGGCGATCACATCCCCGCGTTTTATCCGCTGGCCGCGTTTGACCAGGATTTTGTCCAGGTGTCCGTACCGGGTCACCCTGCCGTACCCGTGATCTATAGTGACCAGGTTGCCCAGAAGCGCTTTTCTGGATGCATAGGAGATTTTCCCGTCAGCAGTGGCAATGATTTTTGTGCCGGTTTTGTTGGAAATATCCAGTCCGGCATGAAAGTCGCGTTTTCCTGTGAACGGAGATTTTCTGTAACCAAACCCCGAGGTTATCCAGCCCTCCACCGGTCTGATGGAAGGGGTGGATGCCAGCAGATTTTTCTTTTTTTCCAGCTCTTTTATCAGATGGTCGAAATCAAGGAACTGCTGCTTGACGGTTAAGGCGGTCTGGTCAACCTGCTGGTGCATTTCCCGCAGCAGGCTGTTGTGTTTTTCCTCTAAAGGAAGGTCGTGGTCCAGACTGTTTTCCGGAATACCGCCGATCCCGATAAATCCCTTTGTGCTGCCTGATTTTTTTATGTCTGCTATGAGCCGAACCTGGTCTTCGAGTTTGTCCAGGTCATTCACCCGGGTTTTAAGGTCTTCAATGACTGCGGCAAACTGCTGCAGCTGCTGCCGCTGGGTTTGAATTTCTCCTTTCTGGGACAGGATCACCTGCTGCTGGGTGGCGGTATCAAAGGAAAGACTGCGCAGCCTGTGATAATCATATCCCATCCACCCGATGCCGCCTGCCGCGGCCATGCCTGCAATGAGCAAAAAGACCACCAGCACTTTGTGCAGGGTGATTTCCCTGATATCGGGACTGGATCCGGAATGAAACCATATTTTTATTCGGTGCTTCATTGTCCTATGTCATACTTGATAACCAGATCCTGTGTCAAGTTAAAATGCCGTTTGCGGCTTCGACCCGCGGCGGGCTTCAAATGAAATGGTCAGCTGGGGTATCAGTGAAGAATCTGGCTGAGGAAGAATTTGGTTCGCTCGTGCTGGGGATTTTCAAAGAAGTCGATCGGGTTGTTTTCTTCTAAAATCATGCCGTCATCCATGAGCATGACCCGCTGGGCAACGGTTTTGGCAAACCCCATTTCATGGGACACCACAATCATGGTCATGCCTTCGTCTGACAGCTGCACCATGACATCGAGCACCTCTTTGACCATTTCCGGGTCCAGGGCAGATGTGGGTTCATCAAAGAGCATGACTTTGGGTTTCATGCACAGGCTTCTGGCAATGGCCACCCGCTGCTGCTGGCCCCCGGACAGCTGGCCGGGAAATTTTTTGGCCTGTTCTGCGATCTTGACCTTTTCCAGGTAGAACATGGCGGTTTCTTCTGCTTCTTTTTTGGGGGTCTTGCGCACCCAGATGGGTCCCAGGGTCAGGTTGTCCAGGATGGTGAGATGGGGAAACAAATTGAAATGCTGGAACACCATGCCCACTTCAGTGCGGATGATTTCAATGTTTTTCAGGTTGTTGGTCAGCTCGATGCCGTCCACGATGATTTTGCCTTTCTGGTGCTCTTCCAGGCGGTTGATACAGCGGATCAATGTGGATTTGCCTGATCCGGACGGTCCGCAGATAACA
>DATFKQ010000109.1:0-26251 GCA_035268565.1 Desulfotignum sp.
GGTCCCTGCACCCGGAATAAGCTGAAACACCACCACCGCTGCGATAAAACTGCCGTAATTCTGGATTCCGAACATGATTTTCTCCTGATGCTATAATTGCCTGATCTTTTTTTTGTCTTTTTTATGGGAAAGTGGTGCAGGAGATTGTTCCTGCTGCATCACATCCTGAAATGGTATAACCAATATAGCGCCCCTGGTATTCTGTCAAGACACAAAAGCGAGAAATACAAAGCCATTGCATGGTAACCGGTTGCAGAAAATGTCCATACAGCCTTACTGAAAAATGGGTGAATTCCCCCATTGACCCGGCAAAATGATATGCATACAATGACTGACATAAAGTGACCCAAAGAGGAGCATGCGAATCACTATCTTACCATTCTAAAGATTTGGAGGCCATTATGAAACTTACCAGTTCCGCTTTTGTCCAGGGAGAAAAAATTCCGTCCAAATATACCTGCGACGGCGACAATATCAACCCGCCCCTGGAGATCACCGGTGTGCCCCATGAGGCCCAGAGTCTGGTCCTGATCATGGATGATCCGGATGTCCCCAAAGACCTGCGTGAAGACGGCATGTGGGACCACTGGGTGGTGTTCAATATACCGCCGGACACCGCCTCCATTGCAGAAAACAGCGAACCGGCTGGAACCCCGGGCCTCGGCACCAACGGCAAAACAGGGTATGCAGGTCCCTGCCCGCCGGACAGAGAGCACCGGTATTTTTTCAAATTGTTTGCGCTTGATACACAGCTTGACCTGCCTGAAAAAAGCACCAAGGCAGATGTGGAAAACGCCATGCCCGGTCATGTACTTTCCCATGCCGAACTCATGGGCACATACGAAAGAATATAATGCACATCTGCATGTTCACAAATACATACCTGCCCCATGTGGGCGGGGTGGCGCGCTCGGTGCACACCTTTTCCCAGGATCTGCAGAAAAATGGACATGAGGTGCTCATTGTTGCGCCCACCTTTGCCGAATCCGCTACAGAGGATACGGAAGATGACACTGTTTTACGGGTGCCTGCCATCCAGAATTTCAACGGCAGTGATTTTTCCATGCGCATCCCGGTACCGTTTTACATTGATGAAAAACTCGATGATTTTAAAGCTGACATCATTCACAGCCACCATCCCTACCTTTTGGGTGATGCGGCCTTCCGGGCTGCCCGGCGGCGCAGGCTGCCGCTGGTTTTCACCCACCACACCCTGTATGAGGAATACACCCATTATGTAACCGGTGACAATGACAATTTCAGGCAGTTTGCCAGAAACCTGTCCACCATGTACGCCAATTTATGCGACCAGGTAGTGGCCCCCAGCAAAAGCATCGCTGATCTGATTAAACAGCGGGGTGTCACCACGCCGGTGACAGAAATTCCGACGGGTGTGGATACCGGCTTTTTTTCTTCCGGAAATGCAGATGTTTTTAAAAAAGAGCACCACATATCGGAAAATGCGTTTATCATCGGGCATGTGGGCAGGCTTGCCCCGGAAAAAAATCTGGTCTATCTGGCGCAAAGCGTTGCCCGATCCATGAAAAAATCTGCAGATACCATTTTTTGTGTGGCAGGAGACGGACCGGACAAACAAAAAATTGTTGATATTTTCAAGGAACGCAACCTTTTAGACCGGCTGATTCTGACAGGGAACCTCACAGGCAGGGACCTGGCCCATACCTACCAGGCCATGGATATCTTTGTTTTTTCTTCACAATCGGAAACCCAGGGCATGGTACTTACCGAGGCCATGGCAGCAAAAACACCGGTCATCGCCCTTGATGCCCCCGGGGTCAGAGAAGTGGTGGAAAACAAAAAAAACGGGTTGCTTCTTCCTGCTGATGCCCGGGAAGAAGATTTTTCCCAAAGCATCTGTGATGCGGCATCTGATCCTGAAAAACTTTCCGCATGGCAGCAGCGAGCCTGGCAGACAGCCAGAAACTTCAGCAGAGAAGCCTGTACCCGAAAACTTCTGGACCTTTATACATTCACCATTTCCCATGTTAATGACAACAGCCTGGCTGCGGAGGAAGAATCCGAACCCTGGGATACATTTTTACTGGCAATACGAACCGAATGGGACCTGATCGCTGAAAAAGCACAATCCATTGTCCGCACCCTCACCTGAGTCCCAATCATGAGAAGGTCCAAAAAACATTCATAAGGAGGCATAGCATGCTCAGAAGCGCAAATGAAATTATTGGATATAAATTATATGTTGAAGAAGAAAAGTTCGGCACCTGTGAAGACCTGCTGTTCGATGACCGGTGGTGGACTGTGCGCCATATAGTGGCCAATACCGGAAACTGGCTGGTGGGAAAGCTGGTGCTGGTATCTCCTTTGATGATTGCCAGGCCTGACTGGCACACCCGCAGTCTTTTCCTCAGTGTCTCCAAAGAAGCAGTGGAAAACTGCCCGGACCTGTCTGAAGACGAACCAGTGTCCCGGGAACATGAAAAACAATTTTTCCGGCACTATGGATATCCTTATTACTGGGCCGGGGCCGGCCTGTGGGGAACAGCAACCTATCCGTCAGCAGTGGAACCGGTTGCAACAGCCGCCCCAAACGAACTGGAGGAAGCGTCAGAGGAAACAGAAGACAGTGAGCAAAACCATCTGCGGTCTTTCAAAGAAGTCAAAGGATATTTTATCAAGGCCTCAGACGGCGATATCGGACATGTCCAGGATTATATTTTAGATGATGAAACCTGGGCCCTGCGGTATGTGGTGGTAGACACCCGCAACTGGCTGCCCGGCGGAAAAAAAGTGCTGCTGTCTTTGAACTGGGCAAAATCTGTTAACTGGGCAGATTCCACTTTTGAAATGGATCTGACCACCCATGCCATTGAAAACGGTCCTGAATTTGATCCCAAAATGCCGGTGAACCTGGAAACGGAAACCCGGCTGTATGATTATTACGGCAGACCATTTGAAAAAAATATCGACAAACAGCTGCAGCAGCATATTGCCAATCCCTTTATTTAACCAGGACTTATTATGCTCAGACTTTTCAAAAAATGGCTGCCATGGCATTTTCTGATCAGACGGGTTACCGGTTTTTACGGATTTATGGATCCTGTTACCCTGCTGGCCCGGCTGCGCCAGTTCAGCAAACCATCAGAAGTGCAGGAACCTATTGAACTGCTCCGGGCCGGGCTTATTTTTCATGCCCGGGGCCTGGTCAACACCCGCGCCATTCAATACAATCTTGACTGGGTCTGGCCCTACTGGGTGATAAAACAGTTCACCCCCAGAGATGCATCTTTTATTCCCCGGGGGTTTACTTTTTCCCATATCAATGTCACCCACAGAAACTGGACTGCAGTGGGTCATCCAGAACTTGCCGCATACCCTGTCGTTGATCCCCGAGGGCTTGTGACACCCTTGTTTGACGCATGGTCCATTGATGTCTGGCTCATGACGGAAACCGATAACATGCTTTTGCCGTCCCGGCAGACACAGGCTGACCAGACACTGGATCTGGCAGACGAACTCGTTGTTACCACGGCCACAGCAAAAGACCATCTGTCTCTGGTCTGCAGCACCACCGTGGCGATGGACAATCCTGCACATCCGGTGATGCACATGACTGCCAAAGGCAGCATGCAACAAGAAAAAGGCTGGCTTATTGTATCCATACGCCCCTATAATCCTGAAGGCATTCACTTCATCGACCATATTAGTTATGCGGACAGCGCGTTTACCATTAATCACTCCCATAAGGTGCGGTTTGGAACAATACCTGACAAGGTGTTGTTTTCCACCTATGATCACGGGGATGTGTCTTTGGATCTGCACCGTGACCAGGCTGAAAACCAGGCAGAATGTCCCATCGGCATGGCCACGGCAGCTGCTTTTTTCCGGATTGGCGCCAATGAAACCACCCATATCGATGTCCGGGTGCCTCTGGATCAGGACACAGCCGCACACTTACCCGGGGACGGTACACAGGTCTTCCCGGCTGCGCAGATTGTCTCCCAAACCGCTGCTTTGTCCATACCGGATACACATTTTCAATTTCTGTATGATGCGGCAGTCAGGACCCTGCTGCTGTTAAGTGCGGATGAGATATTCCCAGGTCCCTATACATACCGCCGGTTCTGGTTCCGGGATGCCTGTTTAATGATCAATGCCCTGCTGGGTATGGGGCTTGGCAAGAGAAGCGAGCGCCTGATCCAGAGGTTTCCCGAACGCCAGAAACTGAGCGGATATTTCCAGTCCCAGGAAGGGGAATGGGATTCCAACGGCCAGGTGCTGTGGATCGCCCACCGAAGCTTCCGATGCACCGGACGGCCGCCGTCAAAACCGCTTTTCACCGCTCTGATGAAAGGCGCCCGGTGGATAGTGAACAAACGCCGCAGCAAAAATGACGGTATACCCCATGACGGCCTGCTCCCGGCCGGTTTCAGCGCTGAACACTTAGGCCCCAATGACTATTATTACTGGGATAATTTCTGGGGGGTTGCCGGGCTTAAGGCTGCGGCTGAACTGGCACAAATGCAGACAGAAAAGGTAGATCACAACACCTTTGCGGCCCAGGCAAAAATTTTTGAAAACCAGATTTTCACCTCCCTGCACCAGGCCCCGGGGTATAAAAAACACCAGGCCATACCAGCCTCGCCCTACCGCCGCATGGATGCAGGCGCGATAGGCTCTCTGGTTGCGGATTATCCGCTGCAGATCACCGTGCCCAACGATACCAGAATCATGCAGACCATGTCTTATCTCATGTCCCATTGTTCCTATGGCAATGCTTTTTTCCAGGATATGATCCATTCAGGCATCAATATCTATCTGACCCTGGCCATGGCCCAGACTTTTTTGCGCAGCCAGGACACCCGTTACAGGGATTTGACAGCAGCCGTGGCAGATCTGGCTTCCCCCACCGGTCAGTGGCCCGAAGCTATCAATCCCCTGACCGGAGGCGGGTGCATGGGAGACGGACAGCACGGCTGGGCTGCAGCAGAATGGATTTTGATGATGCGCAGCCTGTTCATAAGAGAAGAAGGGGACCTTCTTGTTCTGGGATCAGGGCTTTTTCCCCAATGGCTTGAAAAAAACACCCCTTTGTCTTTTGGCCCCACCCTGGTGCCCGGGGGCACGGTTACCGTGACATTCACCCCGGCAGACAAGGGCCTGGAACTGTTTCTTGACGCATCTGTACATGACAGGCCCATTGCCTGCAGGGCAGCGGTTCCCGGATATCACCCCAAAGATCTGGATACATCACAGGCGCATTGTCTGCTTACACCGGTTTAACACCATGAGACCGGGTATTCTTTTTTCCCGCACCTGAACCCGAAGCAAGCGTGATGCAGGCCTAAAAGGAAACAGTCACAGCCAGTGACCCCAATACATGCCCTTCTGACTGGTTATCAAACTGCCTGGTTCTGAAAACATGGCGGTAGGTGAGCTTGACCATCTTATAGCTTACGGCAATGCCGGTGGAAAATTCCGCCACCAGGGGTTTTTTATCCACACTGTGGCTGCTTTTAAAGGTGCTGCCATCCAGGAATATATCACGAAGCACCGCTTCCCCCCGTACAGCGGCAAACCAGTGCAGGCCAAAAACAGGCAGATCTGGATGACCGTAAACAGACACTGGTGCGCTGACCCCGGCCCCGGGGTGGATGACGTCAGAACCGAAATCCATGGGGATATTGTATCCCAGCCGGATTTCAGCGCCTGCATCTGCCGATGTTCTGACATTGCCCAGGGCAACCCCGGCATGGGTGAGCAGGTCATAACACAGAATACGGGTGAGGTTTACCCGGTGCGTGCGCCATTTGCGCTGCCAGGCAAAGCCCAGGGCAGGTTCATTATCCAGCTGGTTATCCCAGCCCTGGGCCTCGTCAATACCCCTGAGGTCATGCACAGTATTCTGGACCTGTTCCGCAAGAGATGCCGGGCCCACTACCCCCAGGGTGATTTCAATGGTATCCAGTTTGGTGGTGGTTTTGCTGTGCAGCGCAATACCTGTGTACAGATAGCCGGCATAAGGCCGGTCATCAGGCAGCAGTGCAGCAGTCTCGATGTCTGAAGGCGTATAGATCTGATGTCCGAACAGCAACCCGATATTGTGGATACTGTCAGGAACATGGGCAAACGGGACTTTACGGATCAAAGGCAGGGCCCATTCGGGCAGGCGGACATCTTCTCTGTACCGTTCCAGATCTTTGGACAGCCAGGTCATCTGCAGGGCATTGGTATAATACCGGTCTGTATCACCAAAAAGATCGTTTTCATAAAAAACCTGAAACGTCTGCAAACCCGCAGATTCCTGACACCAGGCCAAAGAGGAAAACAACAAAATCATTGCAGCTGTAATTACTATTTTCATCTTTTTTTTTCTTTTTTCATAATCTCATAGTATATATCAAGAATTTTGCGTCTGAACACAAAAATTATAAGAATAACTGTCCCTGCCCCGACCAGCAGCTTTATGTCCCATTGCACCACTGCCTTTCCCATGACCACAAAAGGAATACCCATAATTCCCTGAATCAGCCACCCGCAAATCAGATAAGGGACAAACCGGATCCCGGACAAAGGTAAAAGAAAATTCTTCAATGAATAACTGAGTCCCGGAACCACCATGAACAAAAACCCAAACCCCAGCTGCCGCTTTTCCGGCATCCGGGGGATGGCCACCCCTACTTTTTTTGCCAGGCTCTGTACCCATCTGCCCGCAACCTCCCGACTGAACCAGAAGGCAAAGGCAAGATGAACCGGCATGACAGCCAGCATGATGATGATGCCCCCAACAGATCCGAATCGCAGACCCAGCAGGACCAGGAAAGGGATGACGGGAAATCCCACCACCGGCAGGACTGCATAAGGCAGAAGCACCATTGCCGGATGGATCTGGGGGCCTGAGATATAGGACCAGAAGGTATCCATTGATCTGTCATCGTCCAAAAAGTGGCGTGTGACATGCCTGCATAAAAATTCACCACAGCCTTGAACAAGAACGTTATTCGGAAAACTGCATAAAAGGAACCGCTTCTTTGTACTCCTGTTCCTGGTCAGTTTGCTGTTCTTCAGCAGCAGATGCTGATTTCGGGATCCATTGATAGGCTTTTATGACTTTTGTGTCAGAAGTGGGCAGAGAACAGCTTCTGGATTTGGGAAAAGGCCCGTCCGATGACTGGAAACGGGTAACCACCGCCTCATCCGGAATGTCAGCGATTTCCACAATATCTTCTACATACACTGCCTGGATATTTTTAAAAATCGGGGCCTTGATCTCATCTCTGATGGTCTGGATCCGCTGACGAAATTTTTGAAGCGCCAGTTCCGGGGTTCCGGCTTTTACCAGACAGGTAAAATACCCATGTCCTTCCTGACCGGATGTGGTTAGCTCATCAAATGAAAAATGTCCTGAATATAACATATTGCTGCCTCCTTTTGGTTTTTGAAAGTATTTTAAATCAAAAGCCGTGTTCAGGTCAAATTTTAATATCCCGGGTTACAGGGTTTTTTGGTCAACATGCACATTCCAATTCTGCTGCGCGTCATGATTGTTTTGGCTTTATCACTTTCTGATGTCCTCTTTGGTCCCCTGTTCCAGCGGTTTCGATGTGTTTGCGCGCATACCGTTTTACTCCCCAGATCACTGCAATGCCCAGCATCACCACTGCCAGCAGGACCATGATATTTTCCCCAGAAGGATTTTTGATCACGTTTTCCAGCTGTTCCCCGAAAATGGCCAGAGTCAGGGTCCCGGGAAGATGGGCGATGAAGGTGCCGATCAGAAAATCTCGAAATCGGAGATTGATCGATCCGGCCGCGGTATTCACGACCGCATAAGGGGCAATGGGTATCATCCGGACGCCGACCACTGCGCCAATGCCGCCTTTGCGCAAAAATTTCTGCACCTTCCCGAACCGTTTGCCTTTCATGAAATCGAACTTTCCGGTACCGAACCGTCGACCAAGATAAAAGAAAAGCGAGGCCGCTGTCAGGCTGCCGGTGATGGCGCAGGCCCAGCCGAAAAATCCCCCCAGGGTCAGAATAACCGCACAGTTCAACACCATATTGGGAAACAGAAGGCTGTTGGCCATCAGGTAGGCCGGGATAACGGTCAGGGGAGTCCACCACTGGCCCCGGACAAAAGTAATGAGCCTGCTGAGGTTTTCCTGATCAGCGTAATGCTGAAGAGGCGTAAAGCGCCAAATGCCCGCAAGCCCCAAAATGAAGAAAAGAATACCCCCGGCAAACAGACACATCTGTTTGTGGTCCCTGATGTTTTTGAAAAAGGATGATTTTTTCATAAAAATTTAGCTTTCTTTGGCGGCAGAGCCTTCCTCACCGATTCCTTGTCTGTTTTTCCTTTATGAAATATCAAACAAATATACTGGTAAGTGTATCATTTTTATTGTATTAATATATCAAATTTTTAAATATTTTCAGCAATTACCTCTTGTTTTCCAAATATAAAAAAATTGTTTTGAACAAGCGAAATCAAAGATGGTATACATGCAACAGTTATTTTTCAAAAAAATGGCTGTGGCTGATACAATAAAAGGAATCTGTCTGTGGAACTGAAAACCTTAACCAATCTCGGGCGTTTAAAGGACATCGCTGTGGTGCTGGTCAAATATGGATTCGGGGATCTGCTCCAGCGCCTGGATCTGCCGATGAAAGACCTGGTGCACGACATAGCCCCCAAGATAGATACAGAGGCCGACGTGTTTGAGCGCATACGGCTTGCCATTGAGGAACTCGGCCCGACCTTTGTCAAGGTGGGACAGATCTTAAGCATGCGCCCGGATATATTGCCTGTGCCTTTGATCCGGGAATTGAGCAAGCTCCAGGATGCGGTGGGCCCGATACCCTTTGAACAGGTCAAAGAGGTTCTGGAAAAAGAATTCGACACCTCCCTGGAATCTTTGTTCAGCTCTTTTGACCCGGAACCTGTGGCTGCGGCATCCCTTTCCCAGGTACACAAAGCAGTCCACCGCAGCAAGGCAAGGGTTCTGGCGGTAAAAGTGCGGCGGCCCGGGATTGCCAAAATTGTTAAAAACGACCTGAATATTCTGGAAACCCTGGCCCAAAAATGCCATGACAATATTGATACCTTAAGGATGTACGATTTGCCGGGGATTGTGGAATCAAGCCGGCGGACACTGCTCAGGGAAATTGATTTTTCCAGGGAGGCCCGGTATATCCAGATTGCCAAATCAAAAATAGAACAGGAATCAGATATTGTTATTCCTGAAGTATTCACCGAATATTCAACCCCTAAAGTGCTTGTGATTGCCTTTGTTTCCGGAACCAAAATCACCCCGGCGCTTGAATTTCCCCAGGATCAGCGCAAATCCCTGGCCGGCATTGGTTTGCGGTCCGCCATTCTCCAGATCCTGGACCACGGGTTTTTTCATGCAGATCCGCATCCGGGAAATATGGTGATCACCAGGGACAACCGGCTGTGCCTCATGGACTGGGGCATGGTGGGCAGGCTGACCGTGGATGAAAAAAGCGAACTGCTTTTTCTGATCCGGGCGGCAGTGGAAAAAGACAGCAGAAAACTGACAGAAATACTGCTCAATATCGCCATTGCACAAAAACCCATAAATGCCCGACAGCTGGAAAAAGATGTGATGGATATCATGGATGTTTACCTGTCTCTGTCTTTGAAGGAAATCCAGGTGGGCCAGCTCCTGGAGGACCTGGTCCAGATTCTGAAATCCCATGAACTGCGGCTGCCGCCGGACATGTCCATCGTGGTCAAGGCTGTAATCACCATGGAAGGCACCGCCCGCATGCTGTATCCGGATCTGGATGTTATTTCCGCATCCAGACCCCATATACGCAAACTGGTAGCCCAGCGGTATTCAAAACAATATCTGTGGCAGCGGCTGCGCCATAACCTCTCCAGCATGTGGAACCTTCAGAAGCATCTGCCCACGACCCTTTCCGCCATCTTCAAAAAAATGGAACATGGGGAGTTCACCATCAGGTTTGAACACAAAAATCTCAGTCCCCTGCAAAATGCCCTGGAAAGCAGTTTCAAGCGCCTGACCCTGGGCATTGTTCTGGGGGCCATGATCATCGGCTCATCCATGATTATTACCACCGGTGTGCCCCCCTTTCTTTTCGGATTCCCTGCCCTGGGCATGATCGGGTATCTTATTTCCGCCGTGATAGGGCTGTGGCTGATCATTACCATCATCAGGGGAAAAGAGCATTGAATACTGCGGATGACATAAAAAAACGCATGGCAGAACTGGAAATCCTGATCAGGGAAACCAAAGAACGGCTGCCGGCCCACTCAACCAAACCCCCGGTGATGATGGATCTTTTGGCCTGTGAAGATGAATACGATACCCTGCAAAAAAAACTGGCTGACCTGAAAAATGGGTAAGGTGATTGTATCGGATATATTCGGTGCAACACCGGCCCTGGAGGCACTTGCCGGGGCCATCGGACCAGATGTGGCTATCATCGATCCCTATGGCGGAAAAACCATGGGCTTTTCCGGCGAGCGCCGGGCATATGACCATTTCATGGCCCATGTCGGGATACGCGCTTATGAAAAGATACTGTCATCCCATCTGGCTGCCCTTCCCCGGGTCAGTGTGCTGATCGGTTTCAGTGTGGGCGCAGCCGCCGTCTGGGGGATTTCACAAACCCTGACCCCGGAGAAAACAGGCAGGGCTGTATGCTTTTACGGATCTCAGATCAGGCATGCAACCCATGTTGTGCCCCATATTCCCATCACGCACATATTCCCGGAAATGGAGCCTGGATTCAGCGTTGATGACCTGGCAGCTGCCCTGGCAGGCAAAAAAAACGTGACCGTTCATAAAACGGCCTGGCTGCACGGATTTATGAACCCGCTTTCACAAAATTTCAGCAGGACCGGATACACAGCGTATATTGACGCGCTGCGGTGAATCATTTCCCGCCCTGTTCGTTCTGGGCGCTTTTGCATTCCGCGATCAGGGGTTTGTATTCTTCATATGCACTTTTTGCCCACCAGAGCTGCTCGTCCGACACCCGGCCCGTGATCCGGCCCGGGGTGCCGAACACCAGGGAATACTCCGGGATGATCTTGCCCGCACCCACAACGGCCCCGGCACCTATGAGGCAGAAATCGCCGATACAGGCTTCGTGAAGCAGGGTGGCGTTCATGCCGATGAGCACATATCTGCCGATGGAACGGCAGTTGAGCACCGCCCCGTGACCGATGACCACCCGGTCTCCGATAAAGACATCCCCGTCTCTGCCGCCTGGTGCGCCGGCATGGATCACGCAGTTGTCCTCCACAATGCTTTGCCTGCCGATGGTGATTTTTCCCAGATCAGCCCGGATCACTGCCCCCGGCCAGACACTGGATTCTTCACCGATCTCCACATCCCCGATAATCACTGCCGTGTCATCCACAAATGCAGACGCGGCAATGCGCGGTGTTTTGCCCCTGAAGGACCGTATCATATATTATTTCCTTTACTTGAATAGTCATGGTGTTGAAGATTCATCCCGGACGGTTGCAAGTTTTCTGTAATCTTCCGGCGTGTCCACATCCCTGAGAATCCCGGCATCTGCAACAGCAATACTCTGTATCCGCGGCGCAAATTCCTGGAACAGTACTCTGGCCCCTGCATCACCTGCCGGAGAGGCAAGACGGGAAAACAACGGCTTTGCCACCAGCACCGGGTTGCCCCGCTTTCCCTGGAACCGGGGTACCAGTATCCAATTGTCTGTGTCATGGAATGCTGATACCAGGCGGTTGATGGTCCGGACCATGACCAGGGGCTGGTCCCCCAGCAGGAACAGGGCACCGCAGGTGTCCGGCGGCAGGGCCTTGAGACCGGCTGCCACTGAAAAGGACTGGCCTTTGTTCCAGTCTGGATTTTCGATCACGTGAATGCCGGTCATGTCCGAATGGGTCAGGTCCAGTGACTGGCGGATCCGACCGGCCGCAAATCCCAGAACCAGCACAATATGGTCCAGTATGGACGCGCTGGCCGTGGCAATCACCCGGCCAAGGATGGTGGTCTCTTCAAAGGGCAGGAGCTGTTTGGTGGTGCCCATGCGGGAACCGCACCCGGCGGCCAGAATGATGCCGGCAACCGGTTTTTTGCAGGCCCTTGTATTATCAGACATCACAGCTTCACCACGCCCTTGACCGGATCCGGGTCTGCCAGGCTGGCGATCACCACCCGTCCGGGCCACGGATAGGGCTGATTATGGTGAAGGGGGTGTTTTCCCACGCCTTTTTGGAGGTCATTTTTTTTCATGTTTTGGCGGTCTTTTTTCAGCCTTGCTGCAACCGCATGTCCGGCTGCCACCCGGGCCGGGTCATCTGCCTTGTTGAGCCAGACAACGCCTGCCGGATCAGATCCCGCCAGGGCCCAGGCTTTTTGTATTTCCAGAACACAAGATGCTGCCACGGCACCGATATCCACACATTTTCCAGGGGCAAGCCCTGTGTTGCGGGAAAACAGATCCGACCGGTGGACATGGTGGTCATCCAGGGGAGCATGAAGGGCGTCCAGGCCGGTGACATGGACAACCACAGTCGTGACCGACGGCATCACCGGTTCATGGGTGTCGCTGGCCTTGATGGGCAGCTGCCGGGCACCGTCTGCTTCCACAATGATCCAGTCAAAACAGCCGGCATGCCAGATTTCATCAATGACAGAGGCGGCAAATCCCTTGAGCTTGCCGGTATCCGGCACATGCAGTATCCCGGCGGAAAGATGCCGGTGTTCCTTCAAAAAAGAAACGCTCTGGGCCGCAAGATCCTGCGCAGTGTCTGCCACCAGGGTGACGGCAGATTGTTCTTTGGAAGGAAAATGCACATTGGTGGTGGTGGTGGAAAGAACAGTGCTGCCGGCACCTGCCAGTTCCCGGGCCAGGCAGAACATCAGGCTGGTTTTCCCGCCGGCCCCGATGAGGCTGATAACGCCCGGGGAGGCAATATTCAGGCTGTCAAGGACAGGGGATGCCATGGTCAGGCCGCTCTGCTGGAGCACAGAATATCATTTTTTCTGCTGCCGAAGCTGGGTGACGGGAATGCCACCGATGCCCCAGTTGTCAGTATCCACCTCGTCAATGGTCACAAAGGTGGTGGCGGGATTTTTTTGCAGCACATCCGCCAGCAGACGGGTCACCCCCTGAATAAGTGCGGCTTTCTGCTCTTTGGTGGCCCCTTCTCTGGTGATCTTGATGTTCACGTAGGGCATACTGTCTCCTTAGCATTAAAAAATGTATAGGATACTGCCTGCATTTTTATTCTTTTTCTGATCTTTCCACCTGCATTGGCATGGCTGTTACACCACCCCGTCCAGCTCGTGTTTCAAGGACCGGTTCATGAGGCGCTGCACGGTTTCTGTCACCGGAAAATCTTCAAACAGCACCCGGTACACTTCATTGCAGATGGGCAGGTCCACCCCGAGTTTGCGGGACAGGTTGTACACGGACCGGGTGGTTTTCACCCCTTCAGCCACCATGCGCATTTCTGAAATGATATCATCCAGTTTTTTGCCCTGGCCGATCTGGACGCCCACAGTGTAGTTGCGGCTCAACGCCCCGGTGCAGGTAAGCAGCAGGTCCCCTACCCCGGCCAGACCGGACAGGGTCAGAGGATCCGCTCCCAGACGGGTGCCCAGACGGTTCATCTCCGTCAGCCCCCGGGTGATGAGCGCAGCCCTGGGATTCAAGCCCATATTCATGCCGTCACAGATGCCTGCGGCAATGGCCAGGACATTTTTCATTGCCCCGCCGATCTGGGTGCCCACGGGATCATCATTTACATAAACCCTGAAAGTGGGGCAGGAAAAAACAGACTGGACAAACCGGGCCACTTCCCTGTCCACGGATGCAGCTGCCACCACCGTGGGAATACCCGCTGCCACCTCCTTGGCAAAACTGGGTCCGGACAGAACCGCCAGGTTTTTGGGGGGGATATGATCCAGGATCTCTTCAAAAATACCGGTCATGGTCAGGTGTGTCTTGTTTTCAATACCCTTGGAGGCACTTACCACCACCGCATCCCCGGCAATAAACGGCTTCATCTGCAATGCCACGGTCCGCATGCAGTGGGAAGGCACCACCACCAGCACCAGGTCTTTGTCTTTCACCACGGTTTCCATGTCATTGGAGGGACAAATGGATGCCGGTAATTGAAACCCCGGCAGAAATACGCGGTTTTCCCGAAGGGTTTCAATCTGTTCTTTCACCTCGGGCTCATATATCCAGAAATCCAGGGCCAGGCCTTTATCTGCAAGCAGTTTGGCAAGGGCTGTCCCCCAGGATCCGGCCCCCACAACCCCGATTCGTGTTGTTTTTACATTGTCTGTCTGCTTCATGCACCCTTCCTGACAAATTAATAAAATGATATCCAACGGAATCAAGCTTGCATTTATTGCGTGTTTGGTTATGTACCAAGCAAATTTTCCATAAAAAAGCCCAATATCGCAAGCCAGACCCCATCCTGATATACAGCAAACCGCTTCAACATTCAATGCATGTTTTGTCCAGACAGCATCGGGTTTAATGATAAAAAACCGGGTGTCTGGTCTGCTGCTCCAGAAACCGGTCCGGGTTCTGGAGCAGATCCGGCCGGCAGGTGTCAAAAAGGGGCGAGGATATCGGCCGATTGAACCTGGTTTTAAGCTGCAGTATCCTGACCAGAACCTGGTCCTGAAACATAAAAATCAGCACATTCTGGTTTCTGTACCGGGCGATCCAGACATCTGCGGTTTCAAGTGCCTGGGTATATGAAAAGTGGCGCCGGGTGACAAGGGTTGTCCTGGAACGGGGACTGCAGGTGACCAGGGTTCTGATGGCCGGTACCCGATTGATTTCCGCAAGTATCCGCTGCTTGGGAGAAGTAATTTTAAAAGCCCGAAACCCGTTGGTGGTATAGGAATAAATCCCGGCCGGAGAGATGGCCAGCACTTCCACCAGGATCACCACCACCAGCATGCCAAAGCCCAGACCGATCTGAAGGGAACGCTGCCGCTGTTTCCGGGTCATCCCGGCCAGAAAATCCACAGGATGGTGCCAGCCTAAAGGGCCAGTCCCCCTTTTACGTCATCCACGGTTTTGTCATCAAACAGCCGGGCCACCAGTGCCAGGGAAAATTCCAGGGCGGTACCCGCTCCTTTGCTGGTGATGCAGTTCCCGTCTGTGACCACATTCTTGTCCTGGACGGTTCCGCCTTCAATCAGGGCGGCAAAGCCCGGGTGACAGGTCACAGCCCCTGGTGTGACCAGGCCCAGGTGATGCAGGACCACAGCAGGAGAGGCACAGATGGCCCCGTACAATTTTTGGTTTTCAGCCTGGTTTTTGAGAAGAAAGGCCAGGTCCTCGGACTTTTTCAGATTTTCGGCACCAGGGATGCCGCCGGGGAGCACGATCAGGTCAAAGGCCTGTTCCAGGCAGTCTTTGATCAATGCATCTGCTTTAAACTGCGTTCCCCGGGCAGCCGTGATATCCATATCATCCACAGATGCCGCCACCACCTTTGCACCGGCTCTCCTGAGCACGTCAATGATGGTAATCGCCTCCATTTCTTCGATTCCCTGGGCCACTGGCACCAATACGGTTTTTCCCATAACTGCCTCCTTTGGATCATGGATGGACCAGGTCATGCACAATGGCATCAAGAACTTTTACCACTCTGATGACCCAGCAACTGGTTTTCATACAGCGATGCGGTGATTTTCACCACTTTTATAATATGATCCCGCCTGAATGCTTTGTCTTTTAAGGGAGAATTGCGGAAGGTCATAAGAATACCGGTAATAGATGCCACAAATGCATGGGAATAAATCCTGGCGCTGTCTGCGGCAACTCCGTGTCGGCAGAGCAGCTTGGCAAACAGATCAAAAAATATCTTGGTCACGGAATCAAATTTTCCCATGACCGGATGGGTGAGGTTATCTTTGAGCATCAAATAGGTCATCATCTGAAATGTGGATTCATTTTCAATGAGATGTTCCACAAATTTTACCCCGAACTGCTCAATACTGGCGGGTTCATCTGTTTCCACCATGGCTTCAAAATCCTTGCTGGCAGAGCTTATATCCTGGAGAAAGGCTTCGTTGAACAAGGCTTCCTGGCTGGGGAAATACCGGTAAATGGTGGCAGGGGATATGCCGGCTTCATCTGCCACCTCCCGCATCCCCACCTCATAAAACGGTTTTTTTGCAAACAATGCCAGAGCGGATTCAATGACAATCTGTTTTCTTGCCTGTTTTTCTTTTTCCTTAAGTTCTGCAAACCGTGATTCAGCCACAGATAATCCACCTTCCTTTGGGGGTTAACAAAAACTCGGTGCCGCTGTTTTTTCCTTATCATGAGTTCTCATGTCTGACAAGGCAAAAGACCGTCCTTAATTCACAGACCTGTATTGACCACCAGACTTTTTTTCTGGTATAGTACGGCCTGTGAACAATAAAAGAAAAACTGGTATGAAAAATATTATCAAAAGAGATCTGTTTGATTTTGAAATCGGTTATCTGACCCGCAGCCCCTGCCTGAACTGCGAGCGCAGAAAAGATCTGCCCGGATGCCATGATGACTGCGATATTCTGGACATGATCCAGACCACCCTGGCCAGAGGCATATCCTGCCAGTCTTCCAGATATGAAAGCTGATGCAGGTGGCCGGACCCTTGTTTTCTGAAACATCGCGCTCACTTGCTGCAAAATTTTTGACCCCGGCAATGTTTGATCGGCTGTCAGGTCGCAAAACCGCCACAGGGTTCACCCTGGCCCGGGCCATCCAATCCGGGCAGAAAAACCATGATTCCAGCATCGGCATCTATGCCGGGGATGCTGAATCCTATACCCTGTTCAGGGAAATATTTGATCCGGTGATCACAGCCTATCACCAGATCACAGGATCTGTGCGCCATTTCGGGAATCTGTCACCGCTGGATCCTGTCGACCTGGACCCGGACAAGGCGTTCATTCTTTCTTCCCGGGTCCGGGTGGCCAGAAACCTTTTTGCACATGCATTCACCCCCCATATCAGCCGGCAGCCCAGGCACTGCGCAGAAAAACAGATTTTGGATGCATTGAAACATCTGCCTGTCCCGCTGAAGGGCCGATACCATCCCATGGGAGAACTGACACCTGAACAAATCCGGGACAAAGCCCTTTCCGGCAGGGCTTTTGCCCCTGGAGACCGGTTCCAGGAAGCGGCCGGCATTCTTGCGGACTTTCCCCTGTCCCGGGGGGTATATACCAGTGCAGACAAAAAATTCATGGTGTGGATCAATGAAGAAGACCATCTGCGAATCATCTGTATGGAAAAATCCGGGCAACTCTTTCAGGTGTTCAACCGCCTTGTCGCGGCCCTGGACATGCTTGGCCGACACCTTGTGTTTGCATCGCATCCAGACCTGGGCTATCTGAACGCCTGCCCCACCAATATCGGGACCGCCATGCGGGCCGGCGTCCATATCCGGCTGCCCAAACTGGAAAAGCAGCCAGAAGTGCTGGAGAAACTGGCCCATGCCCATGGCCTCCAGATCCGGGGCACAGCCGGTGAAAAAACACAGGTTACCGGATCTGTATTTGACATCAGCAACCGCCGGCGCCTGGGTGTTTGTGAAACCCAGATCATCCAGGATCTTTCCTCCGGCATTGCCGCCCTCATAAAAAAAGAGAAAAAACTGTAAATTCCTGCTTGCCATCCCCTCGGCAGTACACATGTTAAAGTTAGCCTTAACTTACTCAAAGGGGGTGACGTCATGGAAACACAACAAAATCTTGAAAAAGCTACCTTTGCCGGTGGGTGTTTCTGGTGCATGGCATCAGCATTTGCATCCCTGGGGGGCGTGGCAAAGGTTCTGGCAGGATATACGGGCGGAACGGAAAAAAACCCTTCCCACAAGGCGGTGATAAGCGGGGAAACCGGCCATTTTGCAGCCATCCAGATCTGGTTCAACCCGGATGTTATCTCCTATGGCACCCTTCTGACATATTTTTTCCATGAGATTGATCCGTCAGACCATGGGGGTTCTTTTCTGGACCGGGGCCCCCAGTTCCGGTCTGCTGTATTTTACCATACCCGTGCCCAGAAAATGCTGGCTGAGGCTGCCATCCAGCGGCTCAACCGGTCACAGATATGTGACAAACCCGTGGCCACCCAGGTGATAAAAGCACCAGTATTTTACAAAGCCGACCCCAGCCACCAGGACTTTGATATAAAGAATGCTGCCAGGTACCGTTTCTACAGGGCGGGTTCCGGACGGGACCTGTTCATTGAAAAGTTCTGGCAGAACGGCAATGCAGCAGTACTGGACCAGCTGTTTTCAGACAAGCAATTGATCCAGTATGCCCAGAGCCATGAAAAAAAGCATGGACAGGTTGACGGCATAAAAAATCGGGACAGTCTTGGAGCCCGGGCACCTTTTGAAGAAAGCGGCCATGCCCACAGGCAGAACCAGAGCCATGCCTGCCAGGGCGGCTGAAAATGCATAACCGGCAATACCGCCTGTGATAATGAACAGGAAAACTGCCAGGCTGTAAAGGCTGGTCCAGATGAGAATCTGTAGGTTGCGTTCTGCTGTTGTCCACAGATCAGGTGGTGTGAAAAACGGTACAGGATCAGGGCAGACAGGTGTGTGCCTTGATGCCAGCACCATAAAATGGGGCACCTGCCAGATACCTGTTACTAGCATCAAAACAAGCAGGGTGTGAAAGCCGGTGTGGTATGGTGTCATGCTGCCCGCGGTCCAGCCGATGGCCGGGGGCAGCATCCCGCACACAACCCCCGGGAGAACAGCCAGGCATGACTTTTTTTTCAGGGGGGTATACAGCCCGTTATAGCAGACCAGGGACAAGAAACCCAAAACCAGGGGAAGTGGCTTATGAAAACACAAAAACAACATCCCGAGTCCCGACAAAACAAGGCCCGCTGCAATAACACCGGCGGTGCTGGCTGTTACTTTTTTTTGGGGCAGGCTGCGGCGCCAGGTTCTGACAAAACATGCATCATATCTCCGGTCCTGGATATTGTTCACCACGGCGGCGCCTGATGCCAGCAGCCATACAGCAGCTCCCAGAACCAGGGTGTCTCCTTCTGGTTCCGGTGTGGAAATCACATGGCCGAATACAGCGGACAGGGCGATATAAAAGGTGAGGTGGGCTTTGGTGAGTTCAGTGAAAATTCTCACCCTGCCTGCCGGATGCACCAGCCGGGCAGATACTGCCATGGCAGGATTACCATTCATCATCTTCTTCCACCCATTCATCAAACGCTTTTTGGGACACCACACTGACTATCCCGGTCATGTCCGCATGCCCCACCCCGCAGAATTCCGTACACTGAAAAAAATATTTTCCCTCTTTTTGCGGCAGGAACCAGGCGTGTGTCTTGATGCCTTTCACCGCATCCACTTTGACCCGGAAGGCAGGTATAAACAGGCTGTGAATCACATCGGTCGAGGTAATGGTGAGTTTCACCGGCGTGTTCACCGGCACCAGGATTTCATTTTCCGTTTCCTTGCCATTGTCGTAAATGAAAATCCAGGAAAAAGACTGGGCAATGACCTCGATCTCCATGGCCCCTTCCGGCACATTGCGCAACCCGGTATAGGCCTGCCACCCGGAAACGAACATGGCCAGGGCAATGACGGTGGGGATAAACACCCAGGCAGTCTCCAGTTTCCAGTTCCCCCGTATGTCGGCTGATACCGGGTGTCTGCTCCTGCGGTAACGGATCACAAAATAGACCATCACCAGGGTGATGGCAAACAGGAAAACAAAGGAAAATCCTATGATAAAATAGAAGGATCTGTCCACCAGGGTAACCGGATTCATGATATCGCTCATCTTTACCTCACCTGAATGCCACGTCCCAGAAAATAAAACCGATCATAACGGCCAGAAAAAACACAGTGGAAAGAAAAGACACCACCACACTTTTTCCTGCAGATTTCATGTGCATGAACACCACCAGCACCAGGCTGGCCTTTGTCGATGCAATCACCAGAGCGATCCAGACATTGATCCATCCCAGATCAATGTAAGACGCGCCCACCGTCACACCGGTGAGTATCAGCAGCGCCCCGAGCACAAGCCCCAGGGTTTTGTAGGAAAATATGTGAGAAGCCTGTTCCATCACGCCTCCTTTATCAGACCACCAGGTAAAACAAAGGGAAAATAAAAATCCAGATCAGATCCACCAGATGCCAGTAAAGCCCGCAATTATCCAGCACTGCATCATTTGCAGCCGTGATTTTCCGGCAAAAAACCAAACCAAAGCTCACCGCCAGCAGTACCATGCCGATAACGATGTGGATGCCGTGAAGGCCTGTGACCACATAGTACAGACCGAAAAACAGGTTCTGGGGTGCCGGCCCGTCCAGCAGTTTTTCAGATCCCGGATAAATGCCCGTCTCTATTTTGTGGCCCCATTCAAAATACTTGTTCACCAGAAAAACAGCCCCGCATACCAGCGCCCCTGCAAGTGCTGCCAGTGCGATATTCCTCTGGTTTTTCTGCACCGCCGTGATGCTGGCAGCCACGAGAAACGACGAAACCAGCAGAATAATGGTGTTGATCACCCCGAAACCCAGATCCAGTACTTTGGCACCCAGAATAAAATCCTGTGTATACCAGGAAAAATAGACCGCATACAAAACAAACAGAGCGCCGAACAGGATAATTTCGGTATACAGAAACAGCCACATTCCCAGTTTATTTCCCGTCTGGTCGGGTTTGCCGGGCATTTATTCTCCTTTTTGCCTTTGCTCAGACCTGTCGGTCACCCCGGAAAAATCATAGGGGTATGCCATGATTTCAGGCGGATGCACAAAATTGTGTACCGGCGGGGGAGACGGGATGGTCCACTCCAGGGTCACCCCGCCCCAGGGATCAGGCCCGGCAGTTCTCTGCCTGGCAAAGGAAGCAACAAGGTTGGCCACCATAAGACCAATGCCGAAAATCATGAACAAGGCCCCGAAACCCGCAAAAAAGTTACCGGCTGCAAACTGGGGCAGGTAATCATAATACCGCCTCGGCATGCCCTGGAGACCCAGAATAAACATGGGCACATAGTGAAACATGAATCCCCCGGTCACAAGGATGGCAGCGATATAGGCTTTTTTAAAATCATACATCCGACCGAACATTTTGGGCCACCAGTAATGCAGGGCTGCAAAAAAGGCAAATCCTGTGCCCCCGAACATGGTGAAATGAAAATGGGCCACCACAAAATGGGTGTCATGGACATGGATATTGGCGCCTGCCGCCCCCAGCACCAGTCCGGTGAGCCCTCCCACGGAAAACAGATAGATAAAGCACAGAGAAAAAAACAGGGGCGGGGTCATCAGTATGGCCCCCTTGTATAAAGTGGCCACCCAGGAGAACACCTTGATGGCCGAAGGGATGGCCACCACAAAGGTGAGCAGGGAAAACACGAAAACAGCGGTATCACTCATACCGCTGGTGTACATGTGGTGGGCCCACACCAGGGAGCCGGCAATGGCAATGGCCAGGGACGAGCCCACAATGGCCTTGTATCCGAAAATGGATTTTCTGGCAAATACCGGAATTATTTCTGAAATAACCCCCATGCCCGGCAGGATCATGATATACACCGCCGGGTGGGAATACATCCAGAAAAGGTGCTGGTACAGGACAGGGTCCCCGCCCCTGGCAGGATCAAACAGCCCCACATTGAAAAACCTTTCAATCATCACCAGCACCAGGGTGATGGTGACCACAGGGGTTGCCAGCAGCTGGACCCAGGCTGTGGCATACAGGCTCCAGGTAAACAAGGGAATCTGCAGCCACCCCATGGCCCGGTCCCGCATCTTGTGCACTGTGGTGATAAAATTCAGCCCGGTGAGCATGGAGGAAAATCCCAGGACAAAGGCGGCAAAAACAGTGGTGGACACATTGGTGTTGGTGGAAATGGAAAACGGCACATAAAAGGTCCACCCGGTATCGGCAAATCCGTCGGAAAAAAGCGAAAAAACAGCTATTGCTCCGCCGGCCATGTACAGGTACCAGGACAGCAGATTGAGCTTTGGAAAATACACATCATGTGCACCGATATGTATGGGCAGGAAAAAATTACCAAAAACAGCCGGCAGGGCCGGTATGATGAACAAAAAAATCATGATTACCCCATGGAGGGTAAACGCGGAATTATACAGCTGAGAAGACAGAACGGTTTCCCCTGGAAACATCAGCTCCAGCCGGAGCAATCCCCCCAGAAGTACTGCCAGAAGAAACCAGAACAAAACAGCATACAGGTACATCAATCCGATACGCTTGTGATCCAGGGTTAACAGCCAGGACCAGACACCGGTGAACCGGGCGGGTTCAGGTGTTTCATAAAAGGATGCAGCCGTTTCCATGACAACCTCACAAAGGGTTTCCGTGTTTTTTGGAGGGCCTGAGCAAAAATATTACAAAGCCTGCGAGCAGAACCAGAATGGCTGTTCCCGTGATCCGGAACATCTTGAACACATAGGTTTTATTTTCAGGGTCATAGTCAAAACAAAAAGAAAGCACCCCCCGTTTGATGGATATGCCGGGCTCACCTTTTCGGGCCTCTGTCACAGCCATGCCCAGGTCAAAAGGCAGAAACCCCGGACCGTAAAGATACCGGATGATTTTGCCATCTTCTGCCAGCACCACCAGCACATTGGGGTGGATGTAAAAATGTTGTTTTTTCTTGATGAAATAATACCCCAGCGAATTGGTGACCCGGCGGATATTTTCCGCATCTCCGGTGAGATAATACCAGTTTTCCATGGGAAATTCCCGCTGGATCAGATTGGCATAATTTTTTTTGGCTGCACTGGCATGAGAAGGGCCTTCATCATCGGAAAAACTCAAGGTGATGACATTGAAATCCCTGCCCGGTGTCTGGCTTACCCTGTTCAGGGCCTTTGCCAGATCAGCCTGGAGAAAACTGCACACGGTGGGACACAAAAACCAGATGGGCAGAATGACCACAGGTTTGTCAAAAATTGTTTCCAGCACCACAGTACTGCCGGCGGCATCCTTAAACTGTGCCCCGAGATCAATATATTCCCCCAGTTTTTCATCAACCATGACTTTGTCTGCCAGATCCGGCGCTGCCTCTGCAGCCATGACCATTTGTGCATGGTCATGGCCGGTATCTGTATGACCTGAATGATCCAGGACGGTTTCATCCAGCACTGTATCATCAGGAACGGCATCATGCATACCGGCATGATCATGGGAATGTGCACTGTCTTCTTCAGTGCCGAAAGCAGGGATATGGCACAGCATCGGCATTACCAGCACCATCACCAGACAGCAGATCCAGACTGCCTGGTTCAGTCCTGTTCTTTTGTCCAGCCGGATCATTTAACCTTGACAACCTCACCTGTGGCAAAATTGATATCATATACCGTCCGGTAACGGTGGCTGGTGCGGAAGGAATCCCGCCCGGTACCATAGGCAACCATGACCCGGGTCATCTTGTCTGTATGAATGGGCTTATCCCATTCTTCTGCCGCTGCTGTTGAAAGGGTAAAAGAAATGGTGGTAACCCCGTCTGTTTCACTGCCTTGCGGATTTATCACATGGTTGCTTCCCCCCAGTTTGTCATCAGAAGAATGGCCTCTTCTGGAGTCGGCAAAATGGTCCTCAATCCTGACCTTGCCGTTCTTAACCGCACCGATGATAATGTCAGCCCCGCCCATGGCCTCTTCCGGATCAATGCCGATGGACACCCAGCCCGTGGTTTCAGCAGACAACTGCATATGTATCTGTTCGTCTTCCAGGGTCCAGGAAACAGTCATGTCTTTTGCTTTCAGTGTGTGGGCATAATCTGCTGCAAACAGCCCTGCAGGAAAAAACACGGCTGCCGCCAGTAAAATAATTCCGATTCTTCGTATCATTTTGTCACTCCTTATATATTCTGTTAGGATCTTGCATACTATTTATACAAAAATATTACCCGTATTGCAGCTCACCGCCTGAATATCCCAGGCCGATGGTAACCAGGAGCAGCAACAGATAAAATCCGGTATATCTGTCCAGTTTCCTGTTTTCAGGATCATCCTTAATTGCAACAGCAAAAAGCACAATGGTCAACACTGCAGCCAGCACCATTTTCAAAACAATCAAAAACTCCCACACCCCGCCATACCGATGCTGCCAGTCCAGATATCCGGTAAACACAGTGGGGGCCACCCCTAAAAGGGCCAGTATGACACAATGATACCCGGTTCTTGCCAGCACCTTTAACCGCGGCAGAAAGGAAGCCAGGCGAAAGATAACAGCCCCCATCACCAGGCCCATGGGGATATGGGTCATTGCCGGATGGACAGGGTGGGTAAAACCGATTTTGTTCAGGAACTCAAAAATAATTTCTGTCATGGAATCACCTTTTAATAGTTTCTTTTGTTTTAACGTAAGCCAGCTCTTTGCAATTGCAATAAAAATATTTTATGTTTACTATATTCAGTGCGATATCACAACTGATTCCTGACACACAACACCAAGGAGGTTACCATGGAAATCACAATCACCTATTGTGCGGTTTGAAACTACCAGCCGCGGGCTGCCGGTCTGGCAGACGACATACATAAAACCCTGCATATCACCCCGAAACTGATACCGGGCAGCAATGGGGTGTATGACGTAACAGCTGATCACAAAACTGTTTTTTCAAAACGCAAAGCCGGCCGTTTTCCGGAAAATCAGGAGGTGATTGATCAACTCAGGCAGCATATGACATCCTAAAAGAAGGGGCGCTGTGTTTTCGGGTCTGCTTGTCTGGTGATATATCGTGGCCATATATCACCACTGCGGGGTTATACTTTTTTGTGCAAGGCCGGCATAAAACCAAAAAAGGCTGCCCATGTGGACAGCCTTTTCTGGAAAAGGAAAAAAAGATGAAAAAACTAATTGGCGATTAGTTAGAAATATATTAATGCAACCCTTGTGCCAGGTGTTGGCAAATAAATGAAATCCAGGTGCCTTGTATCAAAAAATATTGCAATTACAATTGGTTGTATAAATATAAAAATATTGGAGAAAAAAATCTGATCATCTTTTCCCATTTACCCCCTTCTGTTTTGCAAAACTGCCCCCCAAAAGTTCAAAATTTTGAACTTTTGGGCTGTCCAAAAACACTTGCCGGACACAATGTCGGCCCAACTACTTAAAATAAAACAAAATAAAAATAATTCACAAAAATAAACCCGCCAGGAATTTTTGTATCCCAGGAAAAATGCTATTTTTTAGACTGCTTTTTTTTGGGTGCCGGGGTTTCTGAAGATTTTGCATCAGGACCGGGTTTTTCAGCACCTTTTTTCTCAGGCGCGCCTTTTTTTTCCGATGCGCTTTTTTGTGCAGCTGTCCTTTTCTGGGGATTGATGCCTCTGAGTATAGGCATCACGGCGTCCCTTTTCTGGGCCAGCAGCAGTGAAATCTCTTCCATCTGGGTTTCTGATAATTTCACATCTGCATTGTCCAGGAACTCAAACAAATTGTCGGCAATATCAAGCATTTTGTCATAGGCGTCTGCTTCTTTTTTTGTCGCAAATGTCATTTTTTCTTCTCCGTTCCTGACAACAATGTATTTAACAATGACTGCCATACCATCTCCTTATATCGCAAATAAATAAAACCTTCTGAACAAAGCAGGCCAAAACACAAACCAGGGCCTGGAAATATGCATGCCAGGCCCTGGTTCTCATGAAATCTGTTTGTCTATTCTGTTCTGTCTATATTTTCGGCCTTGGGTAAAGACCGCTCCGCTCCACGATTTCAGGCACTTTTTCTTCCCATTCAATGGCCATGATGTGGAACCCGGCCACCCCTTTTATCTCAGACAGTTCCTGGATATGCTCCACACAGATATCGATGCCTTCCTGGGCCTGTTTCTTTTTTTCCACCCCGGCCAGACGGGCGATGATGTCTTCAGGCACATCCATGCCCGGCACCTTGTTTTTCATGTATTTGGCCATACCCACCGACTTCATGGGGGTCATGCCGGCCATGATAAAGGTTTTTTCGGTCAGGCCCCTGTCCACGGCCCTGCGCATCCATTCTTTGAACTTGTCAAGGTTGTAGATGCACTGGGTCTGGATAAATTCCGCACCACAGGCGATTTTCTTGGCCAGGCGCGGTATCCGGATTTCAAAGGGATCTGCAAAAGGATTGGCTGCGGCCCCCACAAAAATTTTCGGGGGCTGCTTGATGTCATCCCCGCCCAGAAACTTGCCTTCATCACGCATGTGGCGCACGGTCTGCACCAGCTGCATGGAATCCAGGTCATGAACGTTCTG
>DATFKQ010000110.1:0-7505 GCA_035268565.1 Desulfotignum sp.
ATACGGTGACCTTTCTCTTGATCTACCAAAGCTATTAGTATTCCAATAAAATACCACGGAAGCAGGGAAATTCCCGCGATAATAACTTTTAAAAAATAGACGATAGTAGTCATTAGTTATTTTCAAATATTTGTTTGCTTCTATTGAGTTAGAAGTGCCCAACAAGTTATTGTATGATTCTGTCTATTTTATAAATTGGATGTTATCTGACAATTTAGCGGTTTTCAAATATCATCCATATTGCAACAAAACTTGATTCTGGCAAAACTCAGCCATACTTGCCCGATACTTGATTCTCATAAACCTCAATGATAGTCAAGGTATCAGTAAACCTCCAATATATATTTCACAAACTCTCCTGGAAGTCCAGACATAAAAGCTGCCTGCCATTTCTGGTATGCAGCCATCCACGTCTCTGACAACAGCACAATTTTTTGCTGGTATGTTTATCCATTATGCTCTGCCTGATAGAATATCATTGACCCAATAAAACTAAAATGGCCAGAAAACCGGAATCATCACCGTGGCGATGGCCCAGAAGATCAGGTTGAGCCAGATCCCCACCATGGTGAAATCCGTAAATTTGTAATGGCCGGGGCCGTAGATCAGGGTGTTGGTCTGGTAACCCATGGGGGTCATGAAGCTGAGAGAGGCTGCAAAGGTTATCCCCAGCAGGAACGGCCGGGCATCGACACCCAGCTGGCTGGCCATCTGAATCGCGATGGGCGCCAGCAGGGCGGCTGTGGCCTGGTTGGAGATCATTTCGGTCAACAGCATGGTCAGCAGCAAAAGCCCGGACAGCACCGCCCGGGGACCCAGATACCGAGGGATTCCAAAACGAAATCGGACAGCATCTGGGCCGCACCGGTCCGTCGGGTCCCCTCGCTGACCACGAACATGGCCCCGATGGTGATGGTGGCCGGGTTGCTGAAGCCGGACAGGGCCTCCTTCGTAGTCAGAATCCCGGTGTACATCAAAAGAATCATGATCATCAGCGCCACCACATCAAAGGAGATTATCTCCGACGCGAACAGGACCAAAGCGGTGATGACCAGGGTGAAGACGATGATGATATCGATTGGCATAAGTCAGAGCGCTGTTGGTGTAAATGGATTTATAGGGTATAGAGGTTTATGTTCAGCATAGCCCATACTCTCTTTGCATGCCGCCGGCAGTTGCCGGCTGTCAGTGGGTGGAACAGGAAATGCAGGGATCATAGGCCCGTACCAGCATCCCCAGCTGCTGTAAAAGGATGTCATCATCTGCGTCAGCCAGAAAACCCTGAAAGGTCTGCAGGTCTTTTTCCAGGTTCCCCAGATTCTGGGCCGTGGGAATCACCAGATTCGCTGAAAGGCATTGCCCTTTATCATCATATGCATACTCGTGAAACAACGTCCCCCGGGGTGCTTCCACCGCACCAACCCCTGTTCCCGGTGCCGCAGACACAGCAGACTGCACAGCAGAAGCATCAATGCCTTTTTCCAGCAGCAGGTTCACCAGATGGAGACTGTCCTCCACACAGTGAATGCATTCAACAATCTGGGCCGTTGTGATCATGAAAGGATTAAAACACGGTGCCTGCAGCCCCAGCTGCGCAGCAGCAGATCTGGCTTTGGGAGAAAGCTGGTCATGGTTGTTGTTGAACCGGGCCAGGGCGCCCACCATGTATTCGGGCCGGTGCCACCGGGCGTATTTGGCAGTTGAATGCGCTTCAATCCGTTCTGTGATATGGTCCCTGTAGGTCTGGACGCTGACTGTTTTTCCTTCACTGGAATACAAATCACCGTCATAAAATGCATAATGGTCCGGGTGTTTGAGGCTGACATATTCTGTTTCACATGACAGATCCGGCAGGCGGATAAGTTTAAACAGCTGCACTGTTTCCTCCAGATCTTTCAGCGCACTGTGCAGTTTGTCCTTAAAGGGGCGCAGGTTTTTTTGTGCAGGCACAAAACTGAACCCTCCCGCAGTCATGGCAACCGGATGGGTGTGGCGCCCGGCAACGGCATCGCACAGTGCATATCCCAGCTCCTTGAGCCGGACCGCCCGCTGCACCAGTTCAGGTTCGCTGTCCAGCAGAGAAAAAAGTGCCGGTATGTTCATGAAATCAGGACCGGCCAGAAAATAAATATGGAGAATATGACTGCTCAGCACCTCCCCGTAAAATGCAATCCTCCGCATAATTTCGGTCTGGGTGCTGATCGGTATATTCATGGCGGATTCTGTTGCCTTTAATGCAGCGCACTTGTGACTGACAGCACAGATGCCGCAGACCCGGGAAGCAATATGGGTCACCTCCCGAAAATCTTTATCCTGCAGAAGCACTTCAAAAAACCGGGGGGCTTCCACCACGGAAAACCGGACACGGGCAGCCCCTGATTTTTCCCTGTGCACGGTGAGTTCCCCATGACCTTCAACCCGGGTGAGATGATGAATCTTGATCTCTGTCATGTTTTATATCCTCTGTGTGATTGTGGTTGTACAGGGTGAATTTTTCATAAATATCGTTTTCCGAGAGGTCATAATTTTTTTTGCACCGCATCATGATGCTGTGACGGTTATCTGCTGTCAAAGCCTGGACCGCGGCCTGCAGATTGGCACCTTCCATCAGTCCCCGGCATCCCCGGCAGGCATCGCCAAAAGAGGTGCAGACGGCATTGCAGCCGCAGCGGGTGACAGGGCCCATGCACACCAAGCCTTTTTCAAACACGCACAAGGTGTCATTGCGTTTGCATTCCACACAAACCGGTTCATTGGGCCGCTGGTGCTTTTGTCCGGTAAGCATGCATTTGATCACGGTTACCAGTTCCGGGGTGCTCACCGGACATCCCAGGATATGATAATCCACCGGCACCACTGCTGCCACCGGCCGCGGGGTGATCACATCTGCGGGAAAATGCGGATCTCCGTAAACCGATGCCCGCATGTGATCGGGTGTCCACTTGTTTTTCAGGGCATTGTGGCAGCCAATGGATGCGCAGGTGCCCAGCGCTGCCACGATATCCGCCTGTTTGCGGACCTGCCGGATGCGCTCCAGGTCACTTTTGCTGCTGATACTGCCTTCACAAAAGGCAATGTCATAATCACTGTTTTCACTGGTCATGACTTCGCGCCAGGCAACTATCTTAATATGTGCCAGAAGATCGATCAGGGTCTGGTTCAGGCGCAGTACAGTCAACTGGCAGCCTTCACAGCAGGCAAAATCAAAAAAAGCGATTCCGGGTTTATTTGTAAATTGAAAGGACATGGGTGTTATTCCTTTTTTGTTTTTTTGGTGCCCAGGCCCCGGCAAAAGGGCTCTGGCATATTTCACTCAGGCAGACAGGCCTCTGTTGCCTCGGACCGGCCGGTCAGCTCGGCATAGGAAAATACCGGTCCATCCTGGCAGATATACACATCATTGAGCTGGCAGTGCCCGCATTTTCCTATACCGCACTGGAACCGTCTTTCCAGGGAAAAATAGATCCGGTCTTCAGGCACTTTTTTGTGCAGGAGCTCCTGTGCGGTAAACCGGAAAACCACCGGCGGTCCCACCACAGCTGCAATGGTTTTATCTGCCCGGACAGCAAGGGTTTTGAGGGGATCAGTAATCACCCCCACAGGCCCCTGCCAGTTTTCATCCGGTTCATCAACGATCTGGTGCAGATCCATGGTGTCATCAGACTGCCATTTTTCCAGATCCTTTTTGAACAGCAGGGCAGCAGGGGTTTTTGCACCATAAATTACCGTTAACCGCGCAAAATTGTCCCGATGATGCCGGATGTGGGATATGAGGGGGCGCAGGCATGCCAGCCCCACACCGCCGGCAATACACAGAATATCTTTGTGCTGCATTTTTTGGGTGGGAAAGTGCCGGCCATATGGGCCCCGGATACCAATGCTGTCCCCCGGGGACAAGCGGTGCAGCGCATCACTGACATTGCCGGTGGCCCGCACACAGATATCAAAATTTTCTGTTCTTTCAGGAGAAGAACACACAGAAAACGGGGCTTCTCCATAGCCGAGAACTGAGACCTGGATAAACTGGCCTGCAGAAAATGTCAGGGGACCGCTGTTTTTTTGCAGGGTGAATATCTTTTCCGTGGGGGTTGTATCTGATATGCGCAGAATGGTGGCAAGCTCCGGTGCATAAACCATTTTTTTATTTCCACGTTCAGGTGTTTTCACAACAGTTCTCCTTTTATGTAAAAGCCATCAGCTAACCGCTAAAAGCTAACAGCATGGCCCTTTATTCAGATGCGGGTTTTCGTGCAGATGCAATAAGCTGATTGGTGGTATCCACGATATTGATGTCTGCGGTACAGGCCCGGCTGCATCGGCCGCATCCGGTACAATAGGGCATGCCGAACTGCCGGTACAGGTAATCAAATTTGCGGTGCCAGCGATGCCGGACCCGCTGCCAGCGTTCTTTGCGCATGTTTTCTCCCCCGGCAATTGCCGCAAATTCCGGCAGCTGACAGGAATCCCAGGTCCGGTGGCGGTGCCCGCTTTGCAGATTGACATCAAATGCATCGTGCATATTGAAACAAAAACAGGTGGGACAGGTGGTGTTGCAGGACCCGCAGCTGTAGCAGCGGCCGGCAATCTCTTTCCATGTTTCTTGAAGTTCTTCTCTTTCTAAAATATCAGCCAGTTCAGCAACGTCTGCATGAAAATGTGCACAAACAGCATTTTCTTTTCTGTACTGGTGCCGGTCCCTTGCCAGGCAGTCATCATCTGTGGCTTTTTTAAGCGCAAACTGGTTGATCAGGGACCGTCCTTTTTGGGAATACACCTCTACAACATAATTGTCTGCTGTTCTGGTGAAAAAAAGATCACAGGGCTTTCGTGCATGACAGGTATTGGTTGATGTACAGAAACAGTATTCATCAGGCATGCAGTCCATTCCGATAATGACGGCCCGTTTCCGGTTTTCCGCCCACAGCATTTCTGCCGGGGGCTCCAGATATGCCATATCCAGTGCAGCCAGTGCAGCCAGGTCGCAGGGGTGCACACCCATGAGGAAAAAAGAAAAAGTCTGCTGCCGGGGAACAATTTTCGGCGGTGTATCAGCGGTGAAATCAAACAGAACCTGATCCGGCGGGAAAAACGCTTTTTTGGGGGGCAGTGTGGTACCTGTGTATGCTGGTATGAAATCCTCCGGATTTTCCAGCCAGTCAAACAGATAAAATCCGGGCTGGTCTTTTCTTTCCACAGGGCCCATTACAGGTGCCTTCTGCATCAGGGATTCAATAAAATCTTCAAATTTGTGAACCGGCATTATCAGGTCCCTGCAGGTTTTATGAAAATTCATGATGATTTTACAGGACCTCCTTTATCACGGCTGCAGAGTTATTTTTCATGGTGCTGCGGATATCTTTACTCAGGATAACGGGCTGCCGTGCTGCAGACAATGGAGAAAAAAGTGTATTTTTGCGAAATCAACCCTGTAGGAAACACAGATTTCTCCTACAGGGTTTTTCCGCCTGAATCACGCTTTTCTGCTTGTCCATGGCGGTTTTCCGTACATATTTGTCCCTTTGGCACCTTCATCATGCCTGGGGTGTCAACAGGATGCGGTTACAGGCTTTTACGGATTTTTTTATCTTTTTTTCTGTTCTAAAAGAGACATAAGGTTTTGATTTTTCCTGTATCTGTTATCTGGATCTGAAAAATGCAGTTGTCTGCAGGCAGTGAATAAAGCAAAAGAGCGAAAAAACAAAATGAAGTGCAACCCGCAAAAAGGAGAAACAATAATGTATACTTCAGTAGGTGTTGTGGTACTGGCAGGGCATACCCAAAAAAAAACAGGAGCAGCTAATACGATATTGTCTGGTACAAAATTATCAAGAATTAATGTTTGTATGGACACTATCCTTGCGACCGGGATCGATGACATCGCTGTTGTGGTAAATGATGAACAATGGGAAATCGGTGCAGCCCTGTCAGGGTATCCTGTGTGCATTACAGTGGATAATGGCGGGACTGATGCCCTGGATGCGGTGGACCTCGGCATTAAAGCTTTGCCCGGATATACCACCGGTGTAATTGTCATAGCGTTAGACAATCCGCCTGTGCTTTTGGAAAATTATGCCAGCCTTATAAGATTTCATCACCAGGTTCCCCGGTGTGCTGTTCTTCCCGGAGATAAACGACAGAACAATTATGCTGCATTGTTTCCTGTTGCATCCTATCCTGCCCTGTCCAAAGGGCTTATGGTGGAAAGGCTGACCCCCCGGGAATCCGATCAGCTGCATGCGGTGCAATGATGGAAAATGCCTGCATATTGAAAGAGAAAAGAACAACAATGGAAAGAAACCAAGACAAGGATGGCGTGGCACTACGGAAAGATGCTGAAATCCGGGTCTTGGAAAAAGCTCTCCAGTATCCGGAAAACCTGTCTTTCCAGCCGCCTGAAATAATTTATGAAACCTTTTACGAACTGCAGGCAAACCCGAGTGAGGTGGAAATGCATAATGAGGAAATCAGAAGGGTCCGGGCGGAAAAGGATGAGAGCCTGCGCCGTATGGCTGGTGCTGTTGCCCACCATTACAATAACCAGCTCACTGTGATAATGGGCAGCCTGGAACTTTTTCTGGGTGATCTCCCGGAAAATGCAGAAAACTGCCGAAACCTGCACCATGCCATGAAGGCGGCAAAAAAAGCAGCAGCAATGGGCAGGCAGCTGCTGAATTATCTTGGACACCCTCCCGGCAGCATTGCATCCCTCAACCTGTCTGAATGCTGCTCCCAAAGCCTTGCCCGTCTTCAAAGCGAAATGGCCGAAGAAATCTTTTTCAACCATAATTTTCCCGATTTCGGTCCCATCATCCATGCGGACAAAGAACAGATACATCAGATTCTTAGCAACCTGGTCACCAATGGAGGAGAATCTGTTTCAGGCAGTCCAGGCACAATTACCCTGACCATCACAACGGTTTCCCCTGAAGATATACCCACTTCAAAATGCATTCCTGTGGACTGGCAGGCCAAAGACAATTCATATGCCTGTCTGGAAGTATCAGACACAGGCTGCGGGATTGCAGATGTGGATATACAAAAGATATTTGATCCTTTTTTTACCACAAAATTGACTGGCCGCGGCATGGGACTGCCTGTTGTTCTGGAATTTGTCAAAAACCTTGGCGGCTGCATTACCGTGGACAGTGTGCCCGGAGACGGCAGTGTCTTCA
Organism: Desulfotignum sp.; assembly: GCA_035268565.1. Classification (GTDB taxonomy): domain Bacteria; phylum Desulfobacterota; class Desulfobacteria; order Desulfobacterales; family Desulfobacteraceae; genus Desulfotignum. The sequence goes on from DATFKQ010000110.1 coordinate 7,173, forward strand.
GGGTTTATCTGCCGGTATCGGTAAAGTAGTAACCCAGTGCGCAGAAAAAGCCGAATTTTTCTGCCGCAAACCATGTAAAAAAAAGCGCTGCCCATCTACAGGCCAGGTATTTTTAATATACAGTATTTCACTGATGGATGTGCCGGTGCCGGATGTATTAGCTTAAAAATATCCAGCAGAGATATGGTAGATCCTGCACCACGACCTGAACCACGATCGGGCAGCAGGTCGGCAAATGTAAAATGGAAAAAACAAAAAGGAGGAATACCATGAGAACAGACGAACTTATCAAACAGGACATTGTATACGAACTCACCAGAGACACCCGGGTGG
>DATFKQ010000111.1:0-8767 GCA_035268565.1 Desulfotignum sp.
GTTACCCCCAGAATATCCGGGGCAGCCAGGGGATTTCTGAAAAGGGCCTGGAATACAGCCCCGGCCGTGGAAATGCCCGCCCCTGCGAGCACTGTCATAATGACCCTGGGCACCCGGATATTCCAGAAAATTTTCATCTGGTCCGCAATATTCCCGGTTGCGGGATTGTCAGCACCCGGTCCGGTCAGCAGAAGCCTGATCACCTGGTCCGGATGAATGGGGTACCGCCCGATGCACAGGCAGATGAGGGCAGCCAGAAAAAAGACCGATCCTAAAATGGCCCACTTTTTTTTCACGGCATCCGGCCCCCCATTGCTTCAAAGGTATATCCCATGAAGCGTTTGTAAAAGGTGTTGGCCAGTGCGGTTACGTCCATGTCTTCAAAAAGATGCGGATACAGGGTTTTGGCAGACCAGGCCACCCCGAGCACGCAGTGGGGGGCCGGGTAATCCCACCACCCGATATTGGAGGGAAATGTATACACCCGGCGGGTTTTAATGGCTTTAACGGTCTGGAACTGGGGAAGGGTGAAAATCTTGTCCTTGCCGTACACATCCAGATAGGAGCCCAGAAAAATGACCTCTGGGTCCCACTGCGCGATCTGTTCGGGTGACACATTGGCCCAGAATCCCTCCAGGTCTGCAGCCACATTCCGGGCACCGGACAGTGCCAGAATTTCTGTCTGGAGCATATTGCCCGTAGCCACGGAATACACGCTCCTGGGGCCGGCAAACAGAACCGGAACCGGTGTTTTTACTGCATCTGCAAGACGGGATGCCACCTGGTCCATCAGATCCCGGCAGGCGGTGATATAGGCCCGGCCCGCGTCAGGACATCCCAGGACATCGGCTATCAGGCGCACTGCCTCAAAGCTTTCTGCAAAGGTTTCCCCTTTTACCGCCACCACGGGTATACCCGCATCTTCAAACTGCCGGATTTCAGAACGGTCCATGGAAGCATAGGAAAAAATCACCTGGGGGCTCAGGGCAACCATGCCTTCGATATTGTAGCCATGGCCCTGTATCAGTCCGGGAAGGGCGGCAAAAGAGGGGTCGGTTTCAGCCAGGGCCTTTGCCTCCATGCCGTAGATGCTTTTTTCCACCAGCCGGTGCTGCTGGTTCAGCGCATACACGATTTTTCCGCCAAAATGGTGAAGGGCTGCAATCCGGTCCGGCTGCACCGGGATGTACACCTGTCTTCCCAGCTGATCTGTGACTGTGCGCATTGCCTGTTCCGGTTCAGACAGCCGGCAGCCTGTAAAAATGACTGCCGGAAGCACTAAGGTGACCATACCCGTGACCAGCAGGTGCAAAAAGCAGGTGTTTCTCATGACACATCCCAGTAGACCAGAGCCGACCGGTTGCCTTTGGGCCAGACATATTTGCCGTCATTTTGCCGGGTCAGGTGTTTTGCCAGCAGTTCCCATAAAAACAGGTCATGGGACGTGTTGTCTGCAAGTCCAAGCCGGTTTTTGGTCTCTTCCATGGCCGCTTCAAAAGAGTCACTGGTCCAGGCCGGCCAGGTGCCGTCCGCCTCCATGATAACATCCGGATAAATGTCCATCCCCAGAAGCATGTTGTAGGCGATCTGGAAATTGGGGCTGTCATAGGGCTGGCCCCAGACTTTCATGGCAGCCTTTGCCATGACCGCGTCGGCAAACGGTGCCCGCATTACCAGTATGCAGCCTTTGACGGCAGTGGCGGACATTTTTTGGACAAACGCGGTGAAATCGGTTTGTCCGTACATGGAATGGGAGGCCAGGATAAAATCATGGGGTCCCGGGTCATCTTCGGGCCAGTTTCCGGTGAAGACCTGAATATTGGTAATGTTCATCTCATGGATTTTTTCTTTGAGCACCGCCTGCATGGCCCCGGAGGGTTCCAGTGCGGTGACTTTTGCGGCATAGGGGGAAGCCAGCACCGACCACTTGCCGGTGCCTGCCCCGATATCCAGAAGAGATGATCCGGGGTTGGCTGTGAGTTTGTCCAGGAGAAACTGCCGGGAGGAATCGGGTTTGGCCCAGCGTTCTTCCACCATTTTGTCGAAATCCCTGGCTTTATGCCGCCAGAAATCTTCATCTTTGGCCTGTTTTTTTGCAAATGCCCGGGTTTGGATTTCAGATAACTGTTTCCACAATTTTTTCCAGTCGGTCAGTTTTTCCATATAGCACCTGTGCGTATGTTCAAATTTTTGTATGGATTCCCATTGTTCTGTGTTTTTACATGGCCCGCACAAAAGGTTCTTGCCCGGTGCGGATCACTTCTACGCTGCCCCCGTATGTCCGGGTGAGCAGGTCGCTGGTGATGGTCTGATCAACCGTGCCTGCAGCAACCAGCTCTCCTTTTTTCATCAGCAGAACCCTGTCCGCCACGGCAGATGCGGCATTGGGGTCATGGGTGGTGAATACCACGGTTTTGCCCTGTTGTGCGATGGTTTTCATCAACACCAGCATCTGCCGGGAATTGATCAGGTCCAGGTGGGAACAGGGCTCATCCAGCAGCAGGATTTCCGGTTCCTGGGCCAGGGATCGGGCCATGTTCACCAGCTGTTTTTCCCCGCTGCTCAGCCGGGTGACGGCATGGTCTGCCATGTGTGCCATGCCCACGGTGGACAGGGCAGCGGCAGCCGCTTTCCGGTCAGCTGTTCCGGGAATTGTCAGCAGGCCCAGATGGGGTGCCCGCCCCAGCAGCACATATTCGTCCACCCGCAGGTCAAAGGGGGTGGTATCGTTCTGGGAGACCATGCCGATGACCTGTTTGAGCCGTCCCCGGGTATACCGGTTTCCGGGTTTTCCAAAAAAAAGAATATCACCGCGGTCCGGTTTATACAGCCCCAGCAGCAGATACAGCAAGGTGGTTTTCCCCACGCCGTTGGCCCCCAGCACAGCCGTGATGGTGCCTTTTTCCAGCGCCATATCCATGTGGGAGATCACCGGGTCTCGATCATAGGAAAAACACAGGTTTTTCATGGACACTGCAGCAGTCATATTATCCTTTTTTGAGCAGCAGCCGGTGGTTCATCAACAGCCCGAGAAACAGCCCGGCCCCGATAAATGAGGTGAGAATGCCCAGGGGTATTTCACCGGATAAAAGGGTGCGTGAGGCATTGTCGCAGAAAAGCAGAAAAAAGCCCCCCAGAATAAGGGAACAGGGCAGTGCCTTCTGGGCATCCGATCCCACCAGACGGCGGGCGATATGGGGAATGATCAGCCCCACCCATCCCACCTGCCCGGCCTTGCACACCACAGCGGATGTGGCGATAACCGCTGTGAGCAGCAGTAAAATTCTTTCTTTTGATGCGTCAGCCACCAGGGAGAAAATGGTCTCATCCTGCATGGACAGCAGGTTCAGGCGCCACCGGAACAGCCAGATAATCACCAGGCAGGGCAGACAGACAGCGGAGATCTGCAGGGTATCGGTCCAGGTAATGCCCCACAGCCCTCCCAGCAGCCAGAAGGTCAGTTCCGGCAGTTCCCGCAGAGGATCAGCCAGGTATTTGAGCAATCCTGTGCCGGAGGCAAACATGGCTGACACGGCAATGCCGGCCAGGATCAGCCGGAGGATCCAGTCCCCGAACCGGATACGCACTGCCATCATCCAGGAAAATCCCAGGCCCAGAACGGCGAACAGGGCTGCGGTGCCCTGAATGGCAGCCACGGATCCCCCCAGCAGCACAATGCCCAGAGAAGCACCGAAAGCAGCCCCGCCGGACACCCCAAGAAATCCGGCATCCACGATGGGATTGCGGAAAATCATCTGAAAAACCGTGCCGGATGCGGCAAGGACCATGCCGGTGATAAAGGCGGCCAGGATCCTGGGTATCCGTATCTGCAGGACCACCTGCTGCACCAGATCATTGGCGATCATATCTGACAGACCGGTAATGAACGGCGCGGGATACCGCCCCAGAAAGACGGAGCCAGCCAGCAGAAAAAGGGAAACAGCCAGCACGACCCATCTGCTTTTACCAGTGATCTTTCCCATGTCAAGATTCATCCATCAGTTCACATCCGGCATCAGGTGCCCGGCAATGGTTTCCCGGTCCAGGCCGTACAGCAGGGTGAAAAATTCCATGACGGTCCGGGACATGTCCAGGGTTTCAAATTTTTTCGGATAGGTCTTTTTTGCCATCCACAACGCCCCCAGGATCCACCGGGGACTGGCCGAATCCCAGCCGAAAATGTCCTGGGGAAACAGATGCAGCTCCTTTTTTTTCACCGCTGTAAGCTTTGCCCATTTGGGATCCTGGTACAGGGTTTTGAGAACAGCAGGGCCTGTGAGTTGATACCAGACAATAAGGAAGATTTTGTCCGGATCCCAGGCGGCAATCTGTTCAAATCCTGTGATCTGCCACCCGTCCCGGACCGGTATGCCGGCTGTCCAGACAGGGTTTCCGCCGGACAGGACAGCCTGCCGGGTCTGGATCCATCCCGGGGCCGGTACGTTCAGGGCCTGTTTGTTTCCCCGGTTGCTGTATTCCAGCACCAGCACCCGGGGTCTGGACTGCTCCGGAACCTGGGACACCGCCTTCTTCATCATTGCCAGCTTGTCTTCATAAAACCGGACAATGGTATCGGCCCGCTTTTCATTGCCCAGAACCTTTCCCATGTTTCTGATATCCGCCAGAAACATGTCCGGGGTTTCCGCCCCCACATACATCACCGGGATTCCTAAATATGCCAGGGATCTGGCCATCTGTCCTTCTGTTGTGGATTTTGAAATCACCAGGTCCGGGGCCAGGGCGGCCACACTTTCGGGTCCTGGATTGGCATTCACGGTCTTTTTCAGGGACAGGTCCGGATCTATCAGATCGAGAAACGTATCGGTTGTCTGTACCCGGACCTCAAAGCCGGTGAGACGGTCTCTGGCTTCCTCAAACATGTAAAGCATGTGCAGCGGAATGAAAGGGGCCGACCCCACCACCACAATGCGGGTGGCAGGTTTTTTAAGAATCAGGGTCCTGCCTGCGGCATCTGTTACCTGAACAGGGCCAGGGGCTGCGTGGGCTGAAATGGGAAACAGCGGAGGCAAAAATGAGACCAGGCAGACAATGGCCGGAAAAACCAGAGCTGAAAAAATCAGGGGAAACCGGCAGAAATCTGACAAAGAGGCAGCAACCGGACAACTGCCGGCGGGATGAAATGGTTTTTGAAAACACACCGGAAGGTTCATGACACCTCCTTGACAAGGGTCCTGGTGTGCGGATGCAGCACCGGGATGCAGATTTTTCGGTTGATGTCTTCTTCCACCTTAAGTACCCGGATATGGATGCCGTAGGTGTCAAAAAGCACGTCTTCACACAGGGTGTCATCAGGATTTCCCAGTGCCAGGAGCCGGCCGTTTTTGAGGATCCCCACCTGGTGGGCGGTTAAAAAGGCATGGTCCGGAAAATGGGAGGCCATGATAATGGTGATGCCGTCTTTGGCCAGGCTGTTGACAATCTCCAGAATTTTGATCTGGTTGCCGATGTCCAGGTGGGAGGTGGGTTCATCCAGCAGCAGGACCTTTGGGGAATGGGTCAGTGCCCGTGCGATGAGCACCTGCTGCCACTCGCCGCCGGACAACTGGTTGCAGGGGCGGTGTGCCAGATGAACAATTCCCATTTTTTCCAGAGATGCCATGGCCATGTCACGGTCTTTTTTTGCGGGAGAAGCGGTCATGCGGATCTGGGATGCCCTTCCCATCACCACGATTTCCGCCACGGTAAAAGGAAAGGCAGACACCAGGGTCTGGGGAACGAACCCCAGTTTTCCGGCAATGTCGTTGGCATCCAGGCCGCTCAGAGCTTCCCCGTCAATCCTGACGCTGCCGGCCGCCGGGATGAGCAGCTGCATGATGCATTTGAGCAGGGTGGATTTTCCTGACCCATTGGGGCCCAGCAGGCAGAACACCTGTCCCGGTTCCAGTAAAATATTAATGTCTGAAAAGATGCAGTCCCTTTCTGTATATCCGAATGCCAGGCCGCGTATGTCAATTCTGCCATGCATGCATCAGCCTGCTTTCTGGGTCTTTCTGAGCAAAAATGCAAATACCGGAGCACCGAATATGGCGGTGAGGATGCCGATGGGAATTTCCGTTGCAAGAGCGGTTCTGGCAATGGTATCCACGGTTACCAGATAGGCGGCACCGATCACCATGGAGACGGGGAGCAGATATTTATGGTCCGGCCCCACAAGGAGCCGTCCGATGTGGGGAATCATGATACCGATCCATCCGATGATCCCGCTGATGCAGACTGCTGAGGCAGTGGCAATGGTGGCGCTGACAATGATGAGCAGTTTCAGGGCTTCGGTGTTGACCCCCAGGGTTCTGGCGTCCTCATCTCCCATGGCCAGCAGGTTGATGCGCCACCGCACCAGCAGCAGCACGGAAATGCAGACGATAAATACGGGAGCCGTGATCAGGATGTCTTTGAAAGATACATGGTTCAATGACCCCAGCAGCCAGAACACAATGGCCGGCATCTTATTCATGGGATCGGCTATATATTTTAAAAAAGAGGTCAAAGCGGAAAACAACGATCCCACCACAATGCCCGACAGCACCAGCATCAGCACCGGGGTCATTTTATAGACCCTGGACAGGGTGTAGGCCATGGCCACGGAGGCCAGGCCGAATACAAAAGAGGTCAGGTGGATCAGCCAGATATTGTCAAACAGCAGAATAGCCAGGGCCGCCCCGAACCCGGCGCCTGCCGCCACCCCGAGGATATGGGGGCTGACCAGGGGATTCTGGAAAACCCCCTGAAAGGCAGCCCCGGAAATGGACAGGGCCCCGCCCACCATCATGCCTGCCATGATCCGGGGCAGCCGCACATCCATAATGACCGACCAGGTGGTGGCAGACCAGTCCGGTGTCAGGGGAAATACAGAGGACAAAAGTATTTTTAGGGTCTGCACAAAAGAGATATCCACCCGGCCGCAGCCCAGGGAAAAGATCACCACCAGAACAAGTATGCCGATACATATTCTGATGCAGGTATCAGCGGAAAAGCGGCAGGGCCGTCCCTGGATGTAAAGGGGTCTATTTTTTATGTCTGGCCCCTTTCATTATACTGATTTCATAGGTGCCTGAGAGAATATCCATCACCTGGTCATCGGTCAGGCCGAAACGAAAGACTTCCCGGTAGAATTTTTTGACCATGCAGGGGATACAGACATCGGCAAACTTTTCCGGATAGGCCGTGCTGGCAAGCCACAACGGGGAAATGGCGGCGGATTCCGCGGTGGGGCGGTTGAAAATAAACACCCCGGCCGGCTGGAAATACACCTGCCGGTCCTGAACCGCTTTGATCTGCTGCCACCGGGGATCGGCATACACATCTTCAGGCGTGCCGTAATTGATGACCAGAATATCCGGGTTCCAGTCCAGCACCTGCTCCATGGATACCTCTCCCAGACCGGAATGCAGGCCGGTGCGCTGGCCGATGGTGGTAACGCTCTGGGCAGCGTTCAGGCACCCGGCGATCTCAATGCGCTCCTGCATGAAGGTGTCGCCTCCCAGGGTTACCAGGTGACTGGGGTTGTATCCCTGGAACACTTTTTTGCGCTGATCTGCCGGAATATCCCGGGTGCGTTCCTGGACAAAGCGGGTCATGCGGTCCAGAAAATCCACATAGACTTGTGCCCGCTCCGGGGTGTTGAACACATATCCGTAAAACTTGACCTCTTTTTTGATGTCTGCCAGACCTTCGCCCATGCTGTCCTCTAAAAAAGCCACCGGGATCCGTGTTTTTTCCAGAACAATGCCGCCGTCGATGTCCCCGGCAATGGCAATGTCGGGATCTGATGTGATCAACTCTTCAATATTGATGGAGCCTGCGGTGGTGCGGGGACCGGGCAGGTCCGCAATCTGAGGGAAAAATGTTTTCACAAGCGTGGACATTTTCAGGGTGTTGGTTACTGCACACAGCCGGTCCTGAACTCCCAGGATAAATGCAATCTGTCCTGTGGGCCCGCCTAAAAGGGCAATGCGCTCCAGCGGATCCGCCACATCAAAGGCCCGGCCCTTCATGTCGGTGATGGTGCGGGTATTGCCCTGAACAGGGAGCTGCTTTTTTTTCTGTCCGGTGACATAGATACTGAAAAGAACTATGAAAAACACGGCACAGAGAACCGGCCAGAAAATTTTTTTGGAAACCATGGTTGTTTGTTCTTTTATGAAAATTCATAAGGGCGGCACAGAATAAAGACAACTGCTATTCTGTGCCGCCCTCTATTTTTTAATTTACGTTAAAAACTGAACTGCACACCCACCAGAAAAGTCCTTCCCGGATAAGGGCCGCTGCCTTCATGATAATCTTCGTCAAACAGGTTGTCGACTTCCACAAACACGGCAGTGGATAATTTTTCAAACAGCGTGATATCCTGTTTCAGTTTGGCATTCACCACCCAGAAATCGCTGATATCCATGGGATTGAAATCCCTGTCGTATTCAACCTGATCACCGGTATAAATGGCCTGGCAGGCTGCGGTCAGGCCGAAATCAAAGAAATATCTGGCATCGACAAAAAATTTGTGATCCGGAATTCTCTGGGCATCCATTTCCGGTCTGACACCATCTGCTTTGTCTTCGGCGGACAGATAGGTATATCCCACCCCCAGGTCCAGGTTCCAGGGAGTCTGGTAATTCAGCATCGCCTCCAGCCCCTTGATCTCGGTTTCTCCGATGTTGGTGAGGTTGTCATCAACATCATAGTCGATCCGATCCGTTATATCGTTGTAAAAAACCGCTCCGGAAAGACGCAGCCCATTGTTGAACTGTTTGGT
>DATFKQ010000112.1:0-2694 GCA_035268565.1 Desulfotignum sp.
AAATTGCGGATATGGGTCATGCCGTGCTTTTTGAACATTTTTGCATGCAGATCGATCATATCCTTTGGCTGGGCTGAAAGGGCCACCACATTGATGCCCCTGGCAAGGGTCTGGAGACGGGCCTCCGGGCCGGCAGCTTTCCGGAACCGGTCCATCATGGAAAATGCAGATTCGCCGCAGTACATGAAAAGGCTCTGGAACCGGGCACCGCCGCCAGCCTCCAGATGATCGATACCGGCTTCCACCGCAGCTTCCACAGCAGGAAGAAAATCATCTGTCAGGGCACGCGCCCCGAAAACCGATTGAAATCCATCCCGAAATGAGGTGTCCATAATGTGAATTTTTTTCATTGAAACCATCCTTGAAGTATTAAAACAGCGTTCAGTGCCTTTCCGCCCGCGCCCTGTGGGCGGTTATCGCAGCACTGATAACAGCTGTCAGTTTCAGGTGTTCATCAGTTGCCTGCCTGGGTTTATTGCGTGCAGGTCTTCTGGCACCAGCCTGTGATAATTCTTTTTTTGTAAACGGTGCAAGCAGTTTGGCAAAAATCAAAATGAGAACAAACAACAGGACAAGAAACGAGAAAACCACTCCCATACCGAGGATAGTGAGCTTTAATCCCTGAATAATCATTGATAACTGGTCTCCAAAAATGTTTTCCGATCTTGATTCAATATTATTCCAGCCAATTACATACCGGAGATATCCTGTAAAGTAAAGTCGGTAAATACAGTATTTCCCTGTAAGAATTTTTCTGACCCCGAGGGACAGGCGAATCTATACGTCCATCCCGATGATTTTCACAATCAGACATTTCACGTCTGCATGCCGGCCATACATTTTTCCAAACCAGACATCAAAATTCCTGTTGCATACTATTTTCCATATCAGGGGAATTCCCAATTTCTATGGATTGTGCGCCTGCCTGCCTTTTTTAGGCCTCTTATCCCGCACCCACCCCTGTATTTCCGCATCTGGCAATCCGGTCACAAACCATCAGCAGGAAATCTGTTCCCTGTGCATGGCATCAGATTTACATCCTGGTATCCAGCCTCCCATATAATGCGATTGGATAAAAAAACATCCCTGATCAGGCTGCAGCTTTTTTTTCTTTCTCAAGGCATGATGGTTGCTAAGCACGTTTTCATGCAACAAAACGCACGGCCATTACTGTACGTTATTACAGACAAACCGCCACCCACAACAAAACTGACACACAAGGAGACATCATGCACAAAGCAGAGGCGCCTGCGGAAACGCTTATTATTGATGATGACGAGCCTCCAAGCGGCAGGCCTGCCATAAACACCCTGTACCCGGTCCCACCGTCCGGAATGGACCCCCTTCACCTGACCCGCCCGGTATTCATTCTGCCGGCCAAAAAAACAACACCCCCGCGTCACCCAAGGCTCAGCCCTGAAACCAGGGCGTTTCAAAAACAGTTTTTCCCCGGCGCAACAGCCCGGGACTGGCATGACTGGCAATGGCAGGTGCGACACCGCATCCATACCTATGACCGGCTTAACCAGATACTGCCCCTGGGACAGGACGAATATCTGGCTGACAACACGGTCCAGCTGCCCCTGAGCATCACCCCCTATTACGCCGGCCTGATCCCCAAAGATGTGCCGGACCATCCCCTGCGCCGATGCGTGGTGCCCACGGCCGCTGAATGGGTGAAACTGCCCTGCGAATCTGATGATCCCCTGGGAGAAGACCATCAGAGCCCGGTACCCGGCCTGGTGCACCGGTATCCGGACCGGGTGTTGTTTCTGCTCACCGATTTCTGTTCCACCTACTGCCGGTACTGCACAAGGTCCCGGGTGGTGGGACATGGCGGGATCCGTGCCAGCCGGGCCCGGTGGGAAAAGGCCATTGCCTATATTGCCGCCAGCCCCTGTGTCCGGGATGTACTGCTTTCCGGCGGGGACCCTTTGACCCTGAGTGACGACCGCCTGGAATGGGTGCTCTCCCGGCTGCGGCAGATTCCCCATGTGGAAATCATCCGCATCGGCACCAAGGTACCGGCGGTACTGCCCCAGCGCATCACCCCTGCACTTGTGAAGATGCTCAAAAAATATCACCCCCTGTGGATGAGCCTGCATTTTGCCCACCCGGACGAATGTACGCCTGAAACCCACAAAGCCTGCACCATGCTTGCGGATGCCGGTATCCCTTTAGGGTCCCAAACCGTACTGCTCAAGGGAGTCAATGACTCGGTACCTGTCATGACCCAATTGATGCACCAGCTTATGAAAATGCAGGTCCGGCCCTATTACCTTTACCAGTGTGATCCCATCACCGGATCCGGACATTTCAGAACCCCCATCACCCATGGACTGGATATTATCCGGGGCATGAGAGGATTCACCACCGGGTATGCGGTGCCCACCTATGTGGTGGATGCCCCTGGCGGCGGCGGCAAGATCCCGCTGATGCCCGATTATGTAAACGGCCACACCGGCAGCGACCTGGTGCTGACCAATTATGAAAACAGAACCTTTACCTATCCCGATCCAGGTCTGGAAGCGCTTCAGACCTTGCCGGCGGCAGAATGACAAAAATCATGGGAGAACGAACAATGATCATCGGACTGACTTATGACCTGCGCCAGGATTACCTGGAAAAGGGATACACAGCACTGGAAACAGCGGAATTCGATTCCGTGGAAACCATAGCAGCCATTGAACAGGC
>DATFKQ010000113.1:0-41305 GCA_035268565.1 Desulfotignum sp.
ACCCGGAACCGGCAGAGATCTGGGTTTTCTGGCTCCGGCCGCCACAATGGTAAAGTCATGTGCTTCTTTGATTCTGAGGAATTCGTCTGTATTGATCTCCTGGTTCAGGCGGATGTCGGGGACCAGGGTTTTGATGCGGGACAGTTCCGCATCCAGGGTCTTTTTGGGAATCCGGGATCCGGGAATCACAGCGGAAATTTTGCCCCCGATGTTTGAACCGGTATCAAAGACCGTGACGGTATGGCCTTTGAGCGTCAGGTGCCATGCTGCGGACAGACCCCCGGGGCCGGCACCGATAACCGCCATTTTCTTCTTGGTTTTTTTGGCCGGAGCAGGCGGGGGTACATTTTCTGCAGCCTGCCCCAGGGCCCTGACACTGATGGGCTGCATCCCTTCCTGAAGACGGGAACAGGATGCCATACAGGGACTGGGGCATAAATGTCCGCACACAGTGGCGGGAAACGGTGTATGGGCAAGTCCCATGGCAATGGCCTCATCCACATTGTCGGCCCGGACCATGTACCATCTGTCCTGAACCGGTATGCCTGTGGGACATGCTGCCTGGCAGGGGGACATATAGCGCCCCTGTTCCCACACCGGGATATACCGGCGCAGGTCTCCTTTGGCAATCACCGGGACAATGCCCGGCTGGGTTTCCTGGAGATCGCCGATGAGACCGCCCTTTCCCAGCTCTTGGTCCCAGACCTGTTTCCGGAAAAAGGCCATGGAAAGTTTATTCGGGCTGTCTGCTTTTTCATGGGGAGATTTGGCGGTGAACACAAGCCAGTCCGACCTGACAGCCAGGGAAGCAAAAAGTTCTGATTTTTGTGTTTTTTCCAGGAACGCTGAAAGCCGGGTTTCCAGCCAGCTCCAGTCTTCATCCGACAAGGGCACCTGTTTGGCATCTTTTTCGCTGAAACCGGCTGCACTGCCCCGGACAAACACCTTTCCCCCCACCATACCCACCAGGGGCCGGTATCCCAGAACCTGGTCTTTGGGATCACATCCATGGCCGCAGATCACAGCAATCCCCCCGGCCATGAACTCACCGAAATAATCCCCGGCTGATCCCAGCACCCACAGTTCGGGCGGCTCAAACCGGGGGTTGTGCTTGGTCATGGTCATACCCCTGGCCCCGATGCTGCCTCCCACAAACACCCGGCCCTGGGCAGCCCCGTTCATGACCCCGTTGGAGGCATGGCCATGGACCACAATCTGTGCCCCGGCATTGAGCCATCCTAAGTCATCAGAGGCCGGGCCCATAACCTCAATACGGGTATTGGCATTGCCCAGAGATCCGGTACGCTGGCCTGAATACCCGATAATGCGGATATGCACGGGATCGGTGCCTGCATCCCAGAGCCGTCCGCCAATGCCGTGCTGGCCGAATGCTTCAATCTCCAGTTTTCTGTGCCCGCCTTTGATCTGCTGGTGAACGATCTCCTCCAGGACCCGGGACGGAATACGGTTTTCTTCTCTCTTGCCTGGTATATAGACAAAATCATCGTGTTTCATAAAAAAATTTCCTTACACCACATATTTTATACTGAGCCGCTGTGCAACAGCATGGTCATCAATTCCCAGGGCATCGGACATGCCGATGGGCAAAGAGGTGGATCTTCCCAGGGGGGCCACAATCTTTTTGAGTTCCGTATCAAAGGAAACAAACAGATCCACGACCCGCTGGGCCACATCTTCCGGATCAAGCCTTCTGTAGAGCCGGGGATCCTGGGAGGTGATGCCCTTGGGGCAGATGCCCACGTTGCACACATTGCACCGGTCTTCTTCGGTTCCCACGCACCCGGCTGCCGCCTGCATCAGATACTTGCCGATCTGGACCCCGGAGGCCCCCAGCATTATCAGGGCTGCGGCATTGGCAGCGATATTGCCGTTTTTCCCGATACCGCCCCCGGCAAACAAAGGGATTTCATTTTGTTTGCCGATCTTGATCAGGTTCAGGTAATTGTCTCTGATGCAGCTGGCAATGGGGTGCCCCATGTGGTCCATGGAAACGGCATAGGCAGCGCCGGTGCCCCCGTCTTCACCGTCAATGGCAAGGCCCGAGGCATAGTCGTTGCGGGTGAGGTTGTTGAGCACAGCCAGAGAGGTGGAAGATGCGGAAATTTTGGGATACACCGGCACCCGGAACCCCCAGGCCATGGACATGGACAAAATCATCTTGGCCACCGACTCTTCAATGGAGTACTGGGTCTGGTGGGTGGGGGGGCTGGGCAGACTTACCCCCTGGGGAACACCGCGTATGGCGGCAATCAGCTTATTGACCTTGTGCCACATGAGCAGGCCCCCGTCTCCTGGTTTGGCACCCTGCCCGTATTTAATCTCAATGGCGCAGGGGTCTTCTTTCATATGGGGGATGGCATGGATGATCTCATCCCACCCAAAATAACCCGAGGCAATCTGGAGGATGACATATTTTAAAAACCGGGACCGCAGCAGTCTTGGGGGACATCCCCCTTCACCGGTACACATGCGCACGGGCATGCCCATCTCCTCGTTCAGATAGGCCACCCCCATCTGAAGGCCCTCCCACATGCTGGGGGACAGGGCACCGAATGACATGCCGCCGATGATCAACGGATAAATTTCGCGCACCGGCGGGATCCACCCTTTTTCCCGCAGGCGTTTCATGTTTTCCCTGGGGGAGAGCACCCGCCCCAGCAGGGTCCGCATTTCAAACTCATGGCGCCCGGCATCCAGGGCCGGGTCTGTGAGCATGGAAATCCGTGTGAATTTAATCCGGTCCAGAATGGAGGCTGAGGCGTTGCGGCGTCCTCCCCGCCGCCGGGGAACCCCCTGCTGGTTGATGTGAAATTTCATCCGGTCAAGACCGGAATTTTTTACGGGGTGAATAGCATCATTGGGACACACCATGGTACACATGGCACACCCTATACAGGCATTTTCCACAGCGGTCCGCTGCCGCACCCCGTAAAAGGTATCATAATTGTTGGTCTGGTCTGCATCTTTGCGGATGGATGTTTTTATGACCCGCTTTCTGAACACTTCCAGCCCAATGGCTTTTACCGGGCACACGGCTGTGCACTGGCCGCACAGGGTGCATCTTTCATTGCTGTAACGGATCTGCCAGGGCAGATCGTTCAGGCTTAAAGCGGAAGGTTCAAGGCTTCTGTTTGACGACATATGTTTACCTCCTGGCGTTCAGGGCTGACAATGGCAGTGTCTAAATGCATGGGTTGAATATCTTTGGATTTGTCCCTGTCCGGAATGACAGCATCCAGGCCGCAAATCTCCGAGGAAAATCCGTAAATGCCGGGTTTGCCCCCCACCACCCCGGGCCGCAGTTTTTTGCGGTCCTGGACCATGAACAATGAGTGGTCCGGCAGGGTGCCGATGACACAATTGGGGCCGTCAATGATCAAAGAACGGCAGGTGCGTTTCAGGTGGGACAAAAACCCGGCATCCGGATGCTGCACGAGATCGCTTTCCTGCAGGGGGGTGATCACATGTTTATACCCGTCAATCCCCAGTCCCAGCTCCACCAGAGAGTAATGCAGAATATGGGCGAACACCTCGGAATCGGACTGGTATCCGTTGTAGGCAGGGATCCCCCGGGAGGTGAGAAAATCCTTGATGGGAATAAATGCCGTGTTCTCCCCATTGGTCATGGTGCAATACCCTTTGATGAAAAAGGGATGACACGCATACAGATCAATGGCGTAATTGGTATTCTGCCGTCCCTGGGCCATGATCACCCGGGCATTGAGTTCTTTTCTGTCCAGGCCCAGGTACTGGGCCAGCTGCAGAGGGTCTCCTATCTCCTTGATCATGATGGTGTCCGGCCAGAAGGAAAATACCATCATGTCATTTTTTTCTTCTCCCATTTCGCGGATTTTCAGCCGGATATCGGACAGCCGGGCTGCCAGGTCTTCTTTGGTGAGGTTCTCCCAGTCTTCAGGAAGTTCATAGGCCCGGATCAGGTACAGATCTCTTCTGGGAATGCCTTCCACCGGTTTTTTGGGAATCTTTAAAGAAATTTTATACTTGGTGAGAAATCCCATATCCATCATGAAAAGATCCAGACGGCGGATGCCTTCTTCACTGAAAATACCCGACAGGATAGGGGCGTCTTTCATTTCCTCGAAAGGCCCGCCCAGATCCTGGAGCAGCAGGCCCATCCCTGATCCGTCGTGTCCTTCTTTCATGACATCCAGGGCCTTGATGGCCAGCATGGGTGATACTGGATCCTGGCTGGTAAGTGCAAACAAACGACACATGCTAAACTCTCCTTCATCTAAAAATATTGCAGCGGTCAACCCATGGGATGCAATCATGTCACCGCGAATTTTGGAGAAAGGGGATACACCGATTTCCAAAAATTTTAATTTAAAGATATTACCGGAACGTGTCAATCATTTTATTTGTTTTTCAGGGGGTTACACTGGCAGATCACAGGGAGTTTGAAAAAAGATATGTTATATATCCATCTTAAAAATTAAAGGGTTATGGAAGAATGAAGGGTTTTTAAAAAAGACAAAAAATCAGAACAAAAAGCATATAAGATTGGAATTTAACCGCATAATGTTTTTGCAAAACAAGATAAATACAAATTTTATTAATACTGGGAAAAACCCTGGAGCCCGTAAACTGCCCTGGCCCGATCACACAGAGGATTTGGCTTTCCGGTTTCCCAGGAATGCTGGAAATTCCGGCAAATGGCCGGCCGGGATGCATAAATACTGCATTTCACCCTGGTACTCACCACACCCTGGAGAGCAGCGCAACGGGGATGGGAGGCCTGGGTACCCTTCATGACCCGCTGATGCTTGCTGTCAAAACAGGTCAGGACCAGGGGCAAACCAGCTCCCAGATCTGTGTCCTGCACCAGAACGGAAAAAAAAGCACAGCAGGCCCCGCATCCCATGCAGGGACTTGGCGTTGCTGCCAATATTTTTGTGTTAACAGTTGGAGCACCCGGATGACAAGGGATTCACACAGCCTGTTCGGATTTCATCGCCTGATAATAGTCATTCATTTGAAATTGCCGGGCATCTTTTTGATACCAGCCGTCAAAAAGAATAAGACCATCCTGTCCATCCAGGGAGGTATAATCTTTTACGGCTACCCCCTGCATTGCCGCCATGGCAGGGTCAAAAATCCGAAAATCAGACGATCCCTGCTCTGGCAGGTCCATCACCACCTTGAGCTGCCAGACCCAGTCCGGGTCATATGCAAGGTTCACCACCAGGTATTTTCCCAGATCTGATGGCATTTCTTTGGGTTTGGACAACCGGGGCCCGTTTGATTTTTTCCAGAATTTCCAGTTCATTTCCACCTCTGTGCAGTATGGGTAAGGTTTTGTGTGTCTGTGCATGTCATAGCACAAACCATACCAAAAGAAAGGGAAAAAACCGCTTTACTGGTTTGGGACTGTCTGTATTGCCCTGGCCGGGCGTTCTCAAAAAAAGAAAAACAGGACATTACATGTCTTTTTTTAAAAAATCGGAACAGCGATTTCTCAAAAATCCAAAAAACCATGCTGGCACGCAGGGTAATCTATCATCTGGTTTTAGTAAATACTGCACACGGGGTCTGAATATTTGCTATAGCAGCGTGCGCTTCTATGGGGAGCCCCTGGGACAGAGTGCTGCACACAGCGATCGAAAACCCGGCATGCTTATGGCAGATATCCAGACAGGGTGTTCAGGTCAGACCGATCTTATCAAAAAAATGCCGGCGTTTCATGCGGAACAGGGCTTTATCTTCCCGGACCAGGTAAAAAACCTTATTGCCTGTATCGTCATTACAGGCATAGACACCGGTATAATCCTCCAGCTCCGAAATGTCGCCGATACGCTCCACATCGTCATTAAATCTGCGGCAAACAGCAGCCCAGTCTTCGGTCTTTGCATTTTTGGCAATAGAAAATTTTTGTGCTGCCTCATCATAATCCGCCTGGATGCATTTCATGGTTCACCTCCGGTTTTTGGGATCATGCTGGAAAATTGTATCTTATTTTCCGGCCAAAAGGAATGTTTAATTTTTTCATTCGCTTGCGCAGGGTGGACGGATGAATTCCCAATATTTTTGCTGCGCCTTTTTCTCCCTCCACCCGGCCGTTACAATATTTCATAATTTGTTGAATGTGACCGGCTGTGACCTGGTCCAGGGACTGGATTTTTTCCCCGGGTAAAAATCTGTTCAAATCCCTTTGCACTTTTTGTTCCCCTGCCAGACCGATTTCTGAAAAATCAAGGAAGCCTGAACGGTCCAGAATCATGGCCCGTTCCACCGCGTTCTCCAGCTCCCGTATATTGCCCGGCCAGTGATAGGCCAGCAGCCGGTCCATGACCGGTCCGGCAACAGCCGGTATGTTATGGCGCTTCATTTCTTTGGCTTTTTTCACAATAAAATACCGTACCAGATCAGGGATATCGGTTTTGCGGTCCCGCAGGGGCGGAATCTCAACGGGAAATACCTGTAACCGGAAAAAAAGGTCCGGCCGGAACCGTTTTTTTGCCATCATTTTCTCCAGGTTCCGGTGGGTGGCGGCAATCACCCGGATATTCACCCCGATGGTTTCACTGCCCCCCACCCGGTCAATCTCCTTTTCCTGAAGCACCCGTAAAAGCCGGACCTGGGCCTCTGCAGGCAGTTCTCCGATTTCATCCAGAAACAGGGTACCGCCCTGGGCCCGCTCTATACGGCCCCGTTTGCCGGATCCCGCACCGGTAAACGCGCCTTTTTCATACCCGAACAATTCACTGTCCAGAAGAGAGGCGGGGATGGCCCCGCAGTTTACCCGGATAAACGGCCCGTCTCTGCGCAGGGACAGGTTGTGAATGGCGTTGGCAATCACTTCCTTGCCGGTACCGGTTTCCCCCAGCAGCAGCACCGGGCTTTCCAGGGGTGCCACCTGACGCACCATATCCATGACCTGCTTGAGGCCCTGACCCGCACCCACCACTTTTTCTCCGGTCATCTGGTGCAGTTCATCCTGAAAATACCGGTTGTCATCGGCCAGAAGCTCTTTAAGATTTTTCAGTTCCCTGAACCGCAGGCTGTTGGTGAGGGCAATGGCACAGGGTTTGGCCAGAAGACTGAGCAGGCGGACCTGGTTTGGGGTAAATTTGTTCTGCCCGTCATTGAACACACTGAAAATACCCAGCATGGTTTTTTCCAGAACCAGGTCCATAACCACGGCAGACAGGTCCCAGGCCCTGAGCCGGTCCGCCACCGGCCCGGTCACAGGATCATCCCCCAGCCGGTCAATGATGCGGATCCTTTCCAGGCGGTGATGTGACACCTGCCGGCGCCCTTTCCGGGACAACAGGATGCGGGTGGACACAGCCCTGCCGGACCGGGGGGTGGCATGGGCCACCATTTCCACCACACCGGTATCCGGGTGATACACCTGAAACCCCATCTGACCGGCAGGCATGAACCGCCGCACATAAAGCAGACACTGGTGAAGTGCGCGCTCAAGATCCAGGCTGGAACACAGTTTCAAGGTGGCTTCCCTGAAAAAATCTTTTTCATCCACCAGGAGTGGCCTGCTATTTGGCTGGCTGGAGTATGTCTGAACCATATTATTATCCCCTGCATTTTTCTGTATGGGGTTTTACCGCCTGGTTAATTTTCTACTCTATAGGACAGTTTAATATAAAACTTTTCATTAGAACAGTTTTTTCTTTTCCATGGAACAGAAACCCACATGTCTTCCACGTTATATTTGCATAACTATTTGAAAATAAACAATTTTTATGCCAGGCATGATTCCTGCTGTACTGTTGTCCTGATCACCGCAAACACATAACCCTGTAACAGAAAGGAACCATCAATGGAAATGAAAAAAATATGTGTACTCGGGGCCGGCATCATGGGTGCAGGCATTGCCCAGGTATCTGCCCGGGCCGGTTTCCAGGTCATTATCCGGGACATGGAAGACCGGTTTGTGGAAAACGGGCTGTCCACCATCAAAGCCAACCTGGACCGGGCCGTTTCCAAAGGGAAACTTGATAAAGATGAGGCAGCAGCTGTGCTTGGCCGGATCACCGGGACCACCGATCTGACCCTGGCTGCAGCAGAGGCCGATCTGGTGATCGAAGCCATCCTTGAAGTTATGGACATCAAAAAACAGGTATTTCAGGACCTGGACCAGATCTGTAAAAAGGACACCCTGGTGGCCACCAACACCTCAGGTCTTTCCATCACGGAAATGGCATCGGTGACCCAGCGGCCGGAAAAGGTCATCGGCATGCATTTTTTCAACCCGGTGCCGGTGATGAAACTGGTGGAACTGATCCGGGGATTCACCACATCCGATGACACCCTGAACATGGCCTGGGAATTTGTGGAAAAAATCGGCAAAACCCCCATTGAGGTAAAAGAGGCCCCGGGGTTTGCCGTAAACCGGATTCTGTGTCCCATGATCAACGAGGCTGTCTTTGTTCTGGCAGAAGGGGTTGCTTCGGCCCAAGACATTGACAAATCCATGATGCTGGGCGCCAACCACCCCATAGGCCCCCTTGCCCTGGCCGACATGGTGGGCCTGGACACCATTTTGTTTGTGCTGGAAGGATTTCACCGGGAAATCGGTGAAGACAAATACCGGCCGGCGCCGCTGCTGCGAAAAATGGTGCGGGCCGGGTACCTGGGCCGCAAAAGCGGCAAGGGATTTTACGACTACACCAAATAGGGAAAGGAATACACATGGCACAGACGGTTGCAGACCGCCGGGATGTGGATTTTGTCCTCCACGAACAGCTCACTGTGGCGCAGTTGGGCGGGCATGAGACATTCAGGGAATTCAACAAAAAAACCATTGACATGATCGTATCTGAGGCCCGGAACCTGGCACTCAAGGAACTGCTGCCCTGTCAGCGGGAAGCAGATGAAGAGGGCTGCACCTTTGACAGCGGCAAAGTAATGGTGCCCAAAGCGTTCCACCGGGCCTATGACCTGTTCCGAAAGGGCGAATGGATCGCCATGTGTGATGATCCGCACTGGGGCGGGCAGGGCATGCCTGCCACCGTGGCCCTGGCAGCCAACAATTTTTTTAACGGTGCCAACTTTCCCTTCATGCTCCACAACATACTGATCCACGGGGCGGGCAAGCTGGTGGAGCGGTTCGGCACGGACAAGCAGAAAATGCTGTACCTGAAAAACATGTACACCGGCAAATGGGGCGGATCCATGCTGCTCACCGAACCGGAAGCCGGTTCTGATGTGGGGGCCCTGACCACCCGGGCGGTGAAAAATGATGACGGCACCTACAGCATTTCCGGCAGCAAGATTTTCATCTCTTCCGGAGAAAACGATCTGGTGGAAAACATCATCCACCCGGTGCTGGCCAGAATTGAAGGGGCCCCTGCAGGCACGGCCGGCATCTCTTTGTTTCTGGTGCCCAAATACCGGGTGAACGATGACGGGAGCACTGGAGAATTCAATGATGTGGTGTGTACCGGCATTGAAGAAAAAATGGGCATTCACGCCAGCCCCACCTGTTCCATGACGCTGGGGGGCAAAGGTGGGTGCAGGGGCACCCTGCTGGGGAAGGAAAACAAGGGCATGCGGGCCATGTTTGTGATGATGAACGAGGCCCGGCTGCATGTGGGCATGCAGGGATTTGCCTGTGCCGGGGCCTCTTATCTCAATGCCCTGAACTATGCCAAAACCCGCATCCAGGGCCCGGCCCTGACAGCGCCCAAAGGTTCTGCCGGGGTTCCCATCATCCAGCATCCCGACATCCGGCGTATCCTGCTCACCATGAAAACCTTTTCAGAAGGCATGCGCAGCCTGCTGTTTTATACCGGATTTCTGGAAGACCTGGTAACGGTCTCCAAAAGTGAGGCTGAAAAGGCCCGTCATCAGGGGCTCATTGATGTGCTTATCCCGGTGGCCAAAGGCTATATCACGGACAGGGCCTTTGACATGTGCTCCATGGGGATCCAGGTGTTCGGCGGATACGGCTTCACCAGGGAATATCCCCAGGAACAGCTGCTGCGGGACTGCAAAATCACCCAGATCTATGAAGGCACCAACGGCATCCAGGCCATGGATCTGCTGGGCAGAAAGCTGGGTCTCAACCACGGTCAGGCCTTCATGGACCTGGTGGCTGAGATCCAAAAGACCATTGCCGCAGCAAAAAAAGATGCCGGTCTGGTCTCTGTGGCAAATATTTTAGAAACCACCCTCAACCATTTAAAGGAAACCGCAGGAAAACTTAGCGCAGACCTGGGATCGGAAAATATACTGACCGCGTTTGCCCATGCCCATCCGTTTCTGGATGTCACCGGAGACACCCTCATGGGGTGGATGCTGCTCTGGCGGGCAGTGACCGCCGCCCGGAAACTGGCAGAAAACCCCAAAAAAAAGGATCAGGCATTTTACCAGGGCCAGGTCACAGGGGCCCGGTTTTTCATCAACACCATGCTGCCTGCGGCCCAGGCCAGAATGGCGGTGATTCAGACCGGTGACACCAGCATCCTGGACATGGCAGAGGCATCATTTGGATCTTAAATAGTGCAATATCAAACCGGTTCGGATCAAAACCCCTGTATCAGTCAGATCTGATCTTTGGTTGTTGCACAAACAGACAGGAAATCAAAAATGAAAGATATTGTTATTGTTTCCGCCTGCCGGACTGCCATCGGGGCCTTCGGCGGCACATTAAAAGAGATGAACGGCGCAGCCATTGCCAGTGTAACCATGAAAGAAGCCATCAAACGGGCCGGCATTGAACCCGGTATTATTGATGATGTCCGTTACGGCACCTGCGTGGAACACCATGACACCCTCAACACCACCCGGGTGGCGGCCCTCATGGCCGGCATACCGGACAGGGTGCCGGCAGCCACCGTGAACCGGGTGTGCATATCCGGCATGGAAGCTGTGCTTTCCGGGGCTGCCATGATCCAGGCAGGCATGGCAGATGTCATCCTGGCCGGGGGCGTGGAGCATATGTCGGGTGTTCCCTATACCGTGCCCAAGGCAAGATGGGGCTGCCGGCTCCAGGATACCCAGTTTGTGGATGCCATGATTCATGCCCTGCACTGCGGTTCCCATGTGCTTCCCTTTGATGACTCCACCCCCCTGGATACCAGCCAGGCCCCGGCCGCCCATTTTATGGGCAAGCCCTATATCATGGGCCATACAGCCGAATTTGTGGCCCAGCACCTGGGATTGACCAGAGAACAGATGGATGAGGTGGCCCTGCGCAGCCACAACAATGCGGAACGGGCCACCAAAGACGGATCTTTTGCCGAAGAGATCGTTCCCATCATGGTGCCCCGGCGAAAAAAAGATCCGCTGATTTTTGATAAGGATGAACATTTCCGGCCGGGCATGACCATGGAAAAACTGGCAGCCCTGCCCCCGGCATTCATCCCCAAAACCGGCACTGTCACTGCGGGCAATGCCTCAGGAATAAATGACGGGTCAGCCGGCATGGTCATCATGTCTGCAGACAAAGCCAAAGAACTGGGCCTCCCTCCCCTGGCCCGGATCAAGGCTTCGGGCATGGGGGCGTGTCATCCCACCATCATGGGCATGTCGCCGGTGCCGGCCGTGAAAAACCTGCTGGACAAATCACAGCTTTCCATGAAAGATTTTGACCTGGTGGAGGTGAATGAGGCGTTTGCCGCCCAGTACCTGGGATGTGAAAAAGAACTGGGGCTGAACCGGGAGATCACCAATATCAACGGATCCGGCATCGGGTTAGGGCATCCTGTGGGGGCTACCGGTGCCAGGATCATGGTCACATTGATCCATGCCATGAAAAAAAGAGGCAATACCCTGGGTCTGGCAACCCTGTGCGGCGGCGGCGGGGTAGCCATGGCCTGTGCCGTTGAAATGCTCTAGCTGTTTTTATCCCAAGATACTGCATGTCCCGGGCCCAGAAAAAAATGGCGGGCCCGGGCATAAATCCTGGCTGTAGATATTTTTGCAGTTTCAATCAATGTATACAGGGTGGGCACCACCACCAGGGTCAGAATAGTGGCGATCATCAGGCCGAAAATCACCACAATAGCCATGGACCGCCACCACTGGCTGGATTCGGAAGTCATGGACACCGCCATGACATGAAAATCATAGGAAATGCCCGTTACCATGGGCAACAGCCCCAGAATGGTGGTGACGGCCGTAAGCAGTACCGGCCGCAGGCGGGTGGCACCTGCAGAGATGACCGCTTCTTTGAGGGCCATGCCATTGGCCCGGAGCCGGTTGGTATAGTCGATGAGCACAATGGCATTGTTCACCACCACCCCGGCCAGAGATATAATGCCCACCCCGGTCATGATCACCCCGAAAGGCGAACCAATCACGGCCAGACCCCAGAAAGCCCCCCCCAGAGACAGAACCACGGATGTCAGGATAATCACCGGCTGGACCACGGAATTGAACAGGGTCACCAGAATCAGAAAAATCAGAAACAGGGCCACCACAAACGCTTTGGACAAAAAATCCTGGGCTTCCTGCTGTTCCTGGTCTTCTCCGGTGAACCTGTAGGTATACCCCAGTGGCAGGTCCATGGTTTCCAGCAGTTCCATCACCTGCATTCTGGCCACAGCGCCTGTGATTTTGGTCTCATCCACACTGGCTTTGACCGTGACCACCCGCTGGTGGTTTTTCCGGACAATATCACCCAGGGCCCCTTTGTACTTGATAGAAGCCAGTGTGGTCAGGGGCACGATCTCGCCGGAAGGACCGGGGATCATGAGTTTGTGCAGAATATCTGCTGCCTGCCGGTCTGATTTGGCCAGCCTGACCACGATATCATATTCCTCATCCCCTTCATAATAGGTGGAAACATCCAGTCCGTTGTAAGCAATTTTCAGGGCCGTTCCGATGGCAGACGTGGTCAGGCCGAACAAAGCGGTTTTCTGACGGTCGATCATCACCTGGACAGAAGGAAGCCCCCCCTGATAGTCGTCCCGTACATCTGTGACATGGGGCACGCTCTCCACCACTTTCTTGACGTTCCTGGCAATCTTGCTCAAGGTTGTAAAGTTTTCCCCGGAGATTTCAATATTGATGGGCGCGCCTGTGGGAGGACCTTCCTCTTGTTCATCCACAGTGATCCTGACCCCCGGAATATGGGCCACCCGCCTGCGGATTTCTTCCAGATCCGCCTTGGTGGAGGTTTTCCGGTCTTCAAAATCCAGGAACTGGACACCGATATGATTGGGAAGATTGCTGTCAAACACGGCGCTGCCGCCGCTGTTCTGGACCACCCGGGTATAGATATGCTCAATATTGTTGATGTCTGACGGTGCCATGAATTTTTCTCCCCGGGCGGTCTCGTGTACCTGAAGGGCCATGGCTTTCTGATAGTTATCAGCACTGCCCCCGGCAACTGCTGCTTCCACCTGTTTGACCGTTTGATCGATGAATTCCAGATCCGCGCCTTCAGGCACATCAATGTTCACAAACACGGATCTGGGATCAATGGCAGGAAAAAACTCCACTGGTTTTTCAATACCGACTTTGAGCATCCAGATCTGGAACAAAAATACCATGACAACGACAGCTGCAGCCAGCACTGCCAGTTTATGATGCAATGCCTTGTTCAGAATCCGGGCATAGGTTTTTAAAAACACGCCTGAAATTACGACAGGCTGCTCTCCCCGGGATGCAATCTCTTCCGGACGCAGGTTTTTTTTCCCTTTTATCCGGGATTCCCCCATGAAAAAAGCGCACATGGCAGGGTTGATGATCAGGGCAACAAACAAAGAAGAACTCAAGGTAATAATCAGGGTGACCGGCAGATAGTACATGAATTCCCCCATGATGCCGGGCCAGAAAATCATGGGAAAAAAAGCGGCCAGGGTGGTGAAAGTAGAGCCGATAACAGGCCAGGCCACCTCGCTGGTGGCTTTCATGGCAGCTTCTACTCTGGGAACCCCCTGCTGCATGTAACGAAACACATTTTCAACAATCACAATGGCATTGTCCACCAGCATGCCCAGGGCAAGGGTCAAAGAAAACAGCACCACCATATTCAAGGTGATGCCCAGGGCATAGAGGACGGCAAAGGACAGAAACATGGAAAATGGAATGGCCAGACCTACCAGCAGGGCGTTCCTGATGCCCAGTACCACAAAAAGCACTGCCACAACCAGAATGAGACCGGAGATGATATTGTTTTCCAGGTCCGCCACCATGGCCTTGATATCCTTGGCATTGTTCATGAGCTTGGTCACGGTGGTATTTTTGGGGAACCGTTTTTCCGCCGCTGCCACGACAGCATCAATTTGTTCCGAGATGCGGATAATATTTTCTCCCACCCGTTTTTTCACCGAGATATTGATGGCATCCATACCATTGAGCCGGGATCTGGAGGTTTCTTCCTGGATGCCGTCCACCACCGTTGCCACATCTTTAAGATAGATGGGCTGACCATTGTGGGTGGCCACCACCAGGGTCAGAATTTCTTCGGGTCTGTCAAATTCCCCGGGTACCTTGAGCTGGTAGCGGCCATGCCCTAATGTAATGGCCCCGCCTGAGATGTTCTGGTTTTCAGCGGCCACTGCCTGCTGCAGGCTGGTGATGGGAATTCTGTAGTAGGCCAGTTTGTCTGTATCCACTTCCACCCGGATTTCCCGGTTCTGGCCGCCGGTTATCTCCACTTCCAGCACACCGGGAACTGCTTCGATATCATCTTTTAAATCATCGGCTATTTTTTTGAGCAGCCTGGGACCACAGTCTCCTGCCAGAGAATACACCACAATGGGCATGTCGGAAAAATTGACCTCATACACCATAGGATCATTTTCCAGGTCTGTGGGCAGATCGTTTTTGGCTTCATCCACCTTGTCTTTGACCTTGACCAGCACATCGTCAATATCAGTGCCCGGCAAAAACTCAATATTGATCTGGGAAAGGCCCTGGGAGCTGACAGAAGAAATGTTTTTGATCTTATCCAGGCCCTTGAGTTTTTTTTCAATTTTGATGGTAACTGCAGTTTCAATGTCTGATGCTGACACACCTCTGTATTCCGTCCTCACGAACACATAGGGAATAGTGATGTCCGGGGTACTTTCCCTGGGCAGCACCATATAGGAGTAAAGACCGATGCTGGCAATGATGACCACCAGCACCAGTACGGAAATCCGGTTTTTGACAGCAGCATCGGAAACAATCATTGCTCCAGCTCCGCCATGGACCGGACCCGCTGGTCCACCTGCACCAGCTCGTTATCTTCAATGATGCGGTGTCCCACCACCACTACCTGCTCACCGGCAGACAGCCCGGAAACCACCTGAATTTTCCAGCCGTCCTGGAATCCGGTTTCAACCGGGGCAAACCGGACACGGCCCTGATCTTCCACAAACACCCCTGTCTGCTTGTTCCTGGTGACCAGGGCATACATGGGCACCCCAAGGCCTCTGGTATCCCTGTTTTTAACTATATCCACCCGGACAAACATATCAGGCAGAATCTCAAGAGCCGGGTTATCCAGGCGGATTTCCAGGTTGTACAGCCGGGCCATGTTTTCAGAGGTTTTATGCAGATAATGGTATTGACCGGTATAGGTTTTGCCCCCCAGGGCATCAACAGCCATGTCAAAATGGTTTATGCTTCTCACAGAGGGTACATCAGATTCCGGTATACCCACCTCCACTTTCAGTGTATGGATCTGGAGAAGTGTGGCCACAGGATCACCCACCCCCAGAAAACTGCCCACTTCAATATGGGAACGGTCCACTATGCCGTCCATGGGGGATCTGATGGTGCATCGGTCCAGGTTGAGTTTCGCATTTTCCATGGCCGCCCGGGCAGTCTTGACCTGGGACTGGATATCATCCAGCTGGGACTGGGTGATAAACTGCTTTTTGGACAGGGCCTCAAATCGCTCCTGGTGCATCAGGGCTGTTTCATAGGATGCCCTGGCAGAGTCATAGGCATTCTGGTAGTCCCGTTTATCCATAACCGCCAGAATATCACCCTGGTTTACAGCGCTGCCGTCATCGATGTTTTTTTCCATGATCTTTCCCGACACCTCAGACACCACCTGTAAAGATTTCCAGGGTTTGGCCACCCCGGGCAGGGTGATGGTTTCCGCAAGGTTTTCAGGAATCATTTCCAGGGTGATCACCCTGGTCAAAGACTGCTCTTTTTTCATCTGAGTGGCCTGCTGCTCAGCCAGATCCGCTTTTTCTGCCGCAATTTTCCTTCCCAGGGGCAAAATGACAAACAAAACAGCAATGGCCACTGCAGCAAAAGGAATACTGTGCCAGACAATGCGCAGCAACCTCTGCTTCCATGCTTTCCAGGGCCGGGGTGTGGGTTCCATGAAACCAATCCTTATCAAAATGTATAAAAACAGTAATTATAGGACCCATCCAGATAATTTCAAGGGCAGATTCAGGCCTCACCCATATCTAACATTGTCGATCAGCAGTGAGCCCCCGGTGGTGTCCTGTGAACGGACCGTCAGAGCCGGAGGGGGCCTGGTAAAATATGCCGGGATGCTTGCCACCAGAGATTGGATCGCTGTATTTCATTACGCAAATGAAAGCAGACCTCCGGAGGATCTCGGGCCGGGCACAGGACACCACCGGGGGCGGCATCCAGCCTGATCAGGCCAAAGATTCGGCAATGGAAACTGTGCGGTCTCCTAAAAGGTTGACATAACTGGCCATTTCATTGTCATACCACCCGTAGATAACCGCCTGGGTAACCTGGGTGCTGCACACATGATCCGTGATGGTTTCCAGAATTTCTTTTTCAATACCCCGCATATGCGCCAGGTTGATATTGATAGCCCCGGTGCGGCTATGGGTTTCATGGCCCTCGATGACAACCGCTGCCCGAGGGGTGCCAATGATATCAGAAGATACGTTCTGATTCCCCGAATACACAAGATAACTGCCCGGTGTATCTGAAACATCCTGGTATATCTGGTTTATGAGATCCCGGCGGATGGGTTTTTTATTCAATTCTTCCTGAAAGTTCATCACCAAGATGATCAAAGAACCGGTGGAGGTGGGAATCCGCACAGATTCTGCCATGAACCCGATGGTGGCCATCTCCGGAATGACCAGCTGCAGGGTTTTGGCTGCCCCGGTGGTGGTCAGAATGATATTGTTCATGATGGACCGGTTTTTACGCAGATCCTTTGCCTGGTTTTTGGGCAGCCGGTCCAAAACCTGCTGGGATCCGGTGGCTGCATGCACCGTGGCCATGGAAGCGGACAATACCCGGTCAATACCAAAATAATCCAGTAAGGGCTTGATCATGTGGGCCAGGCAGGTGGTGGTGCAGGAGGCATTGGAAATCACGGCATGACGTACCGGATCATAGTCTTTGTCATTGATGCCCATGACCGTGGTAACACTGTCTTCAGGCATGGATGCCCCCTGTTTCAGTTTAAAGGGTGCAGAGGCAATGACTTTGGCCGCACCTGCTTCCAGATGGCCCCGGATGGATCCGGATGGATTGTCCGGGGCCAGATTGGGATCCAGAAACTGGCCGGTTGTGTCCACCACAATGTCCACATTGTTCTGCGCCCACTGGATATCTTTGGGATTGCGGTTTTGCCGTAAAATTTTTACCGGGATACCGTTGACCTGCATACAGGAATCTGCCTCGTTCACATCAGTGATCACAGGCTGTGCCTGGAATCCGTTCAAAAATGCTGCCAGGCTGCCGTAGGTGGAATCTCGTTCAAGATAATGCACAATATCAGACAGCCCTGCTCCCACTTCCCGGCCTACATTGATGACGATTTCCTTAAAATATTTACGTCCGGCATGGTGCCACAAAGTCAGTTTGCCGATACGACCCAGACCGTTTATACCCAGAATTGTTCCCTGACTGGTATTCATGATTCACCTCCACTTTAATTGTGGTTGACGTTAATTTCTCCTTTAAAAACAAAGCCTTTATTTCCCTCGATGCTGATATAATCCCCTACCTTCATTTTTTTGTCTCCCAGGTGGCAGATTTTTTCAGTTTCACTGCACACCAGATTTTCACATCCCACCACACAGGTCTTCCCGAGATTATATGCCACCACGGCAGCATGGGAGGTCAGCCCCCCTTTTGCGGTTAATATGCCGTCAGCTGCATCAATTTCCAGAATATCGTCGGGCACGGTGTCATTGCGCAAAAGAATCAGATGGGCATCCGGATCCTGGCGGCGGAAAGCATCAATCTCCTTTAAAGTAAACACAATACGGCCGCTCATGGCGCCACCGGAAACCCCGGTGCCATGTCCAAGAAATGCCTTTCTCAAAAGGGTTTCATCAGCTGTAAACTCTGGCTGTTTTTTGTGGTCCCCCAAAGAAAGATCCCGGGCCTGGAGAATAAAAAGATCTTCCGGATCGGGTCCTTCAAAAGTAAATTCCATTTCCTGGGGATTCCATCCCCGTTTGTAAATGAGATTCTGGACAATGGTTTTGAGCTGGTCATAAATCCTGGGAAAAGCTTTTTCCAGGCTTATCTTGGTATCCCGTTTTTCCAGTTCCCGCTGCATTTCCGAGATGGGAAGGGTTCTCACCAGACCTGCCACCACATCTTCCCCCTGGTTTCCAATGGTAAAATCTCCCCACAGCCGGATGGCATCCCCGGGCAATTTGGGGCTGTGACTGAAGGCCACGCCGGATCCGGACTGCCGGGACAGGTTGCCAAAGACCATGGACTGCACTGTGACAGCTGTTCCCCAGTCGTCTGAAATGCCCATGATCCTGCGGTAATCAATGGCCCGGTTGGAATTCCAGGAAGAAAATACCTTGTGGATGGCCAGAAACAACTGGTCCATGGGAGATTCCACAATATCAATGCCGGCCAGCAGCAGCTGATTCTTATAGGCCAGGGCCACAGCCCTCATCTGGGATCCTGTAAAATGGCGCTTGAAATCTATGCCTGCCTGGTTTTTATGGGCTGCAATGATCTGGTCGAACTCATCTCTGTGGATACCAAAAGTCATGCCGTACTGCTGGAGAAACCGGCGGTAACTGTCCCAGGCAAACCAGGGATTGCCGGTTTTTTTTGCAATGGCCCCGGCAATCTCTTCATTTATGCCCACGTTCAAAAAAGAATCCATCATGCCTGGCTGGGAAATGGAAGATCCGGATCGCACCGAAAGCAAAAGCGGTTTTCGTGGATCACCGCAGGACAAACCGGTCTGCTTTTCCAGACGCGAAAGCATGGTGGCCACAAGCTGTTGAAAGCTTACCGCAGCCGGGCTGTAGGAATCAATAAGATCCAGGCACCGGAATACCTCGGTGGTTATGATGAATCCTTCCGGTACGTTTACTCCTATCTGTTTGAGCCGCATCAGATTCCAGCCTTTGTTCCCCAGAAAAATGATGTTCTGGTTCATGAGCTGCTCGTCGCCGATAGGGGTGACCGCGCATTTGGGATCATAATTGAGCAGGACACTCAATTCATCCTGGGACAGTTTTTCCGACTGGTGAAACAGGGTATGCAGGATACGGTTTAAAAAAACATCCAGCTGCTGGAGGCCCAGGGAGGTGGCAATGCGGTCTCTGAAAAAAATATCCGCTGCCCGCTGGTCCAGTTTTTTTGCCATTTTTTCATCCAGGTGATCCTGGTCGGAAATACTGCCGGGCAGAAATTTTTCCTGAATCTTGTCTTTGCCGATACGGGCTTCGATCTGCCGCAGGTTGGCGGAATGAATATTATGAAAATAATCATTGATGATATCGGCCACAGCACGGACAAATCCTTTGAAAATATCCAGATACTGGGTAAAGGAACAGGTGGTGATGTTCACCGAATATTTTAAAAATTCCATCTGGATATCCAGCTTGTTGGAAACAATGCCATCCAGGCTCAGGGCCTTGCGGAACAGGGTGAGAATGGAAAAAATCCGCACAAACGTGGGTTTGGTGATCAACCGCAGGTCAATGCTGTTGATCAAATCTTCAAACAGGACATTGACGATGCTTTCAATGCGCAGGGTCAGGCCCAGGGCATCAAACTTGGGTTCGTTGTAGCTGCCGTACATGGAAGGTATGTCCACGGCAAAATGCCGCTTATGATAAATGGCTTCATTGGCATCATAGGTCTTGTCGCTGAGAATGATCTCCTTGAGTTCACCCATATAATTGAGCAGAAACTCGATTTTGGTATCCAGATCCGGCTCCTCAAGGGCTGCTACAAGACGGTTGGATTCCGGCATGTAATCGGCTTTGAAGTTTAACAGATAGGATGTAAGCTCCAGGTGATTCACCCCGTATTTTTCATTGAGCAGCCGGTAAAACCGCAGAGCCAGGCGTACCCGGCGGCGATCCAGTTCTGTTACATTGTCCACTTCATCAATAAGCGTATCCAGGGCTTTCTGGCGGTACATGAGAAAATCTTCGGGATGGGGCAGGTTTTTTTCTTCCAGGTACCGCAGAATTCTGCCCGGACCCTCTACAAACCGGCCGGAAACCTGGATTTCATCATAGATGGAC
The DNA here is from genome assembly GCA_035268565.1 of Desulfotignum sp. Taxonomy (GTDB): domain Bacteria; phylum Desulfobacterota; class Desulfobacteria; order Desulfobacterales; family Desulfobacteraceae; genus Desulfotignum. Next base: position 20,409 of record DATFKQ010000113.1, read on the forward strand.
GGCGGGACAAACGGCTGCAGCGGTTTTTTGTCCCCTGTTTTCCAGAAAATCATGACCTGCTGGATAAAATCCACGATGCGGCTGGAGCTTTCCACATGGCATTGCTTGCGCAGAAAATGGATGAGCCGGTCGCGGCGGTGGCAGGATTCATCCAGCTGGGTGGAGATATCCCGCAACTGGCCTTCGGCACCGATTTCATTGAAAAAGGCAGGCAGCAGCCGGGCCAGCTGTTTAACCAAATTGTATACCTTTTTGATATCCGCATTGAGAAACCGGGTAATATCCCGGGGAAACAGATCCGTATCTCTGATAAACACCCCGCCGATGGACAGGGAAATAATCAAAGCCGACAGCAGGCGTTTGGATTTTTTGGGCTGCTGGCTGATAAGGCTTAAAAATACCCGGACATTTTTTACATGGGCGGTATTGCCCTTGATCTGCCAGTCTTCTCCTGTACCCTGAATCATGGGAAACTGAAATCCATGGTTTACGGCCCGGTCGATAAAATGGTTGATCAATTCCACTTTGCCGGTTTTATAAACCGCCTCTCCGATTTTGTGAATACAGTCCAGAACAGTTTCCGGATACCGTCCCTTATGTTCCTTGAACAAAGAAAAGGTCTGGTTGACTATGGGGATATCTTTTTTAAAATCCTCATCCCCGATAAGAAAGGTCAGGGTCTGGTTGATATCGTGAAGGCACTCTTTGTGTATCATGGAAAGTCCGGGCACATGAATGGCATAAAATAAAAAAGTCAGTTTCAGGTGCCTGCCATAGGTTTCATCTGTGCAATGGTGCAGGATCTGCCGGCCCACGGTTTTAAAAATATTGATAAAATCCAGAAACCCGGTCAACCGAATCAGCTCTGTTGTCAGATCAATGGAAAAAAGATCCTGACTGCTGCACAGGATTTCCAGCTGCTGGTTCCAGGCAGCTACCCTGGCATGGGAAATCTGATGAAACACCTGTTCCAGTTCAGAATTGAGGTGCCATTCGTCAATATTTTCCTGCATCCAGGTGACAGGATCATCCTGATTCAGCCAATAGGTAAAAGCGGTTTTGTAAAACCGTATGAGCAGACGGTTGATGCTGCCCGAAAATGTGGTGTTCTCTGCAAAAAATCCATGGGCCTGTGTCTGGTCCAGCAGCAGCCTGGCCAGCTTATCGGGTTGGTAATAGGATGTAACAAAAAAAAAGAAAGCCTTGTCTTCATACTTGTGAATCGCGGTGACAACCGTTTGCATGACATCAAAAAATTCCGGGAACCGGTCATCTGATTCTTTGGCCATATGGTGGAGCAGCAGCATGAGATTATCTGACGCCACAGTTTGAACCTGTCTTTCCGGGCTGTCTTCAAAGGCTGCCATAAAAATATCTGAAAAAATGGCCAGGGCGGCCCCGCCTTTTTCATGGGATTTGTACAGATAAAAATAATGCAGGGAAAAATGCCGGGCTTCATTCACGATGAATTCCCAGTTTCGATAGGGATGGGAGAGCTCTTTAAGGAAAATCTCCATTCTGTTTAAAATTCCCACATACCCCTCAAATATTTCCAGAAGCACCTGATATTTCACATCAATGGAGACTTCAACCCGGGTATCAGAGAGATTTACCTCAAGGGCTTTTGATTTCACGAAATTACCTCATGGTAAAGAAAAATGTCATTAATACTGTCCTTTCCTTTGTATAACAACCCAGCCGGGTTTTTTCAACTCAAGAATTGGGCCTGGTACAAACCAATTGGTTGATTCTTGCCTGGATTTCTTATATGATCCCAAAAATCATTTAAGATAAAAAGTTCAACCACATGTTTTTCCATTAATACAGTTTATAAGGAGTTCGTTCATGAATGACGCATCGCAGTTTACACTCTACAGTGGCGGCCACCGGGGCGCGGAAGCAGAATTCGGCAGGCTGGCTGAGCAATATGGCGTAAAGGAAGTCAATTTCTCCTTTGCCGGTCATAAGCCGGAACGTCAGGCCGGTATCTGTGTGCTCACCCCGGAAGAATTACAAAAAGGAGATATCAGTATGGATATCGTTTCCACCCGGATGGGACGCTCCTTTTCCAAAGCAGATAAAATCCGCAAGGTCATCCAGTCCATTTTCCACATGGTCAATAATGGATACCAGGTTTTTGTGGTGGGATGGATCCTGCCGGACAAAACTGTCAAAGGCGGCACCGGCTGGGGAGTTGAGCTTGGAAAACTGTTCAACCGGCCCTTGTTTGTTTATGAACAGGACCGCAATGACTGGTTTTCCTGGGTGGACAACGAATGGCAGAAGGTCATTCCGGTTATCACCCATAAAAATTTTTCCGGCACCGGCACCCGGAACCTGACTGATGATGCCAGAAACGCCATGGCAGAACTGTTTAAACGCTCTTTTTAATTTACTGTTCAGCCATCCATGATTCAAAATCCAGGGACAGTTTGCCGGGATCAGGCTGCCCCTGATCCTGATGCCTGTCCTGTTCTGTATCCTGGTGCTGGTCCGGAACCTGTTTGGGAAAGTGTGCTTTTTCCCGGTGCTGTTCTTTTTCCTGCCTGGTTTCCTTTTTTGAATTCTGCACAAGGGCCAGACCCGGCAGACCCGGTGCTTTTTGGGCAGACGGTCTGCCGGGAAGGTCTTCCAGCAGGATCTGCTTGATGGATGCCACCTCTTCCAGCAACCGTGTCACCCGGGTTTCAATGGTGGACAACCGCTGTTCAACCTGGTCAGTCCGGGACACCTTTTTTGCTTCTTCTGCCCTGCCGCTGCCCATCAGTTCCAGGCACTGATCCCAGAATATTTCCATGGGAAGATCCCCGGCAGCTCCGTCCTTTATTTTCATGGCCAGAGACCGGATACACCGGGATGCGGCAGACCCGGGAAAAAGCATGGTAAAAGGAACCTGTGATACCACGGAAACAGGCACATTGGCATCACGGGCCACAATTCCCAGCGCAGTAATTTTCAGGGATAAAAACTTTTTCACCGTCTGTCTGAGTTTGGCATAGGCAGATCTGGCAGATGCTGCGGTTTTCACCTGGTTGACCACCACCCTTACCGGCGGCAGGGTTCGGGCCGGTGTTCTGGAAAGCACCTTTAACAGAGAGTAGGCATCAGTCAGGGAGGTGGGTTCCGGGGTGATCACCAGGATCATCTGATGGGATGCCCAGCAGAAGGCCATGACCTGGGAAGAAATACCTGCGGATGTATCAAAAATGAAATAATCATAACTGTCCATCTGCAAAAATGCCTGAATCAGCCGCCGGGCTTCTGCAGCAGTGAGATCTGCCATTTTTTCCACGCCTGAGCTGCCGGGAATGATATCAATGCCCTGAAAATTCCGGATCATGATATCCTCCAGTTTTTTTTCACCGGAGATGACCGCATCAAGACCATGTGCCGGAATAATGCCGGTGAGGACATTGACATTGGCCAGTCCCAAATCAGCATCAAACAGACAGACCCTGTGACCGGCCCCTGCCAGGCAAAGGGACAGATTCAGGCTGATGCTGGTTTTTCCCACCCCGCCCTTTCCACTGGTGATGGTAATGACGTTTGCCATGGTCAGGTTTCCTGTTTTATGGGGATTGCTGAAATCACTATACGGTCTCCCTGTTTTTCCAGAGAAAACGCAACTGTCCGGCATTGAAATTTTTCAATAGCCGATTGATACTCTTTCTGGATAAATTGTAAAAATGCCGGTTTTCTCCCTGACCGGATTGTGCCGCCAATCTGCTGCCGGGCCTGTTCATACATTTCATACAGCAGAACAATTCTGTCTTTTTCCCGGACAGGATCACTTATTTTCACAGAAAAATCCTGAAAAAGGGACAGATCTTCTGCCTTTTCCTGTGCATCCCGGGGATCGAAACTTTTCTGGTAAAGAATTTTATAGAACCAGGAAAACCCGGAAAAAGAAACAAAAACAGGCGTGAAACGGTACTGGGGAAATCGTTTGTCCAGTGCAGCAATAAAATTTAGGGCCTCCGGGTCTGTAATTGCGCACAAAAGGGTTTCTTCCTTGAGAACCAAAGGAATGATCTGGTGCCGGGCCGCAGCATCAGCCGGTATGATACTGGACAGTGTTTGCCGTTTTTTGTCAGAAAACACCATATCACTGATGGACCGCAAAGGAATGTGAAACAGATCCATAAGCATCTGCTGGATTACCGGCTTTGGCACCTGGTTTTCTTCCAGAACCAGTCCCAGAAACGGGATACCGGTTTGCGCGGATCGGGCCTGTATCTGTGCTATCCGGGAGGCTGGCAGCACTTTCTGGGACACCAGCCATTCCTGCAGACTGATAAGTTTTTTGTTTTTTTTAAGTGCATGAAAATTTTCCACCGGCGTCAGCAGATTGAGTTCACAGAGGATGGATCCGAAAAGGGGCCGCTTTTTAGAACCCTTGTTATCAGCGGCATTTTTCTGGATGGCCAGGGCCCGGTCAATATCATTGGAATGAATCAGTCCCTGCTGCTCCAGAATGGTGCCGGTTTTTTTCTGTGGGGTTTCTGTCATGGGACAGTCTCTCCGGATACAGGCAGAAGAATGGTGAAACTGGTGCCATTTTTCAACCGGCTGTCACAGGTGATTCTGCCGTTGAGCTGCTTGACGATGCCATGCACAATGGCAAGGCCCAGGCCGGCATTGCTTTTTCCTCTTTTGCTGGTGTTATAGGGCTCAAAAATTTTTTCCATGACGGCTGGATCAATGCCCGGGCCGTTATCGGCAACCGTTATTTCAATACAGCCGGGAAGCTGTTTTTTTTCACCGATGAGAATTTTGGCGGACTCCGGCTTGAACCGGGTATGTATCGTTACTTCACCACCTTTTCCCATAGCTTCCGCACTGTTTTTTATCAGATTGATGAGCACCTGCTTGATCCCGTTCGGATCTGTTTTAATCTGAGGAAGATGGGGGTCCAGGTGAAGGACAGTGTCAATCTGGCGGGGCAGAAGGAGGGATTTTTTAACTATTTCCATCATCCTGGCACACAACTTGTTCACATCCACCATCTCAAATCCTGAAATCCTGGGGCTTGAAAAACTGGACAGCCCGTTCAAAAGCATCGACACCCGGCCCATTTCTTCTTTTACCACAGACAATTCTTCCTGGGCCGGATGTTTGCCCGGCAGTTTTAAACTCAGACTTTCCAGGTAGTTTTTGATAATGGCAACAGGGTTGTTGATTTCATGGATGACCTTGTCCGTCATGGTGGCAAAGGCTTCCATTTTTTTTTCACTGACACGGTCGGCATATTCCTGAAGCATCCAGATATTTTCCAGACAGATGCCGGTCTGCCGGGAAAAAATATCCACAATGCTCTGGCTGGCGCTAATCTGGTGGAAAAGGGCCGTATCTCCTCCCAGAACCATGGTTCCCATCATTCTGCCGGCAGACCGGATGGGCAGGGCATAAAACCCGTTGGTCTCCAGCAGCCGCAGGATCTGGATATCGGATACAGCCAGGCGGTCCTGCAGATTTATGCTGTTCTGGGGGGCTGCCTTTTTAACACTTTTAACTATCAGGCTGGTCTGATTTGACATGGGCAGGGCCACCCGTTTGATGACCTGGTGATTTTTATCCTGGCGGCTGCATGCACCGGTCAGCAGGTCCTTTTTTTCATCCAGGAAAAAGAAAAATATGCGCGGCACCTGGAACAGGATTCTAAAACCTTTTTCCACCATTTCCATAATGGATTCCGTATCCCGGGCTTTCACCAGGTTTTCCAGGGTGCCGTAAACCAGGGATGCGTCTGTGACAGCTGAAGCCACTTTTTTTTCTGCTCCCGGATGGTCTTTGGCATCCATTGAAATATCCAGCTGCCGGGCCAGATCCATCACATCCTTTTGGATCTGTGCAACCATCTGCTCCAAACGGAACTGGTGAATACCGGTAAGAGAAGCCATATCTGCCAGGTCTGCCGGATCTTCATGACCTGACAACAGGTTGGCTGCATAAATGGTCCTGATATGGGCCAGTTCCCCCTGAATTTTTTCAGGGGGTTCATGGAGGAACAACACTGCATCGGCAACCAGGGGGTTGAGCTGCCATTGCCGGAACAGCCAGGCACTCACCTGGGGGGTATCAGTCTGGAACACGGCCATTTCAGCCTGGGCCGCTTTTTTTTCCATGACCCCGTTTTTCAAAATAGGGGCATATTCTTGGGGAAAAGTCTGCATCAGGGCCAGGCGGCCGATGTCATGGAGCAGTCCGGCCAGAAAAAATTCATCCAGATTGCCCAGACCCTTTTCGCGTGCCAGGTTTTCCGCCATGAGTGCACAGGTGTAGGAATGGTACCAGAACTGCCCCATGTTAAATCCCGGCAGTTTTCTGGAAAGGCTGAAAAAATGCAGGGCTGCGGAGGAAATGGCCAGGTTGCGGATGGTGTCCATCCCCAGATAGACCACGGCATTTTTGATTGTGGTAACCTCCTGGGGCAGGTTGACATAAGGTGATCCCATAATCTGGAGAAGCTTGGCGGTCAGGGAAGGATCTGTGGAAATAATCCGGGTCAATTCCCGGGTACTGGAATCATCATTGCTGCAGGCCTTGACCAGGGCAACCATTATCTGGGGCAGCTGTGGCAGATGCTTGGCTTGTCCCAGTTTTTCAAATACGTTGTTCACCCGGATCCGATCCAAAAAAATAAAATGCTGCGTTGAAGGTTTTTCTCGATTACTCATGGTTTTTATAGTTATTTTGTCACCACAAATCAATAGGTTTAAAAAATAATCGCAATGATTTATTATGTAAGGATTGTGATGATACCGCGCCCAAACCATTACCCCAAGGAAAGTGTTCCCATGTTTACCCCCAATGACCTGATTGACATTGCCGCAAAAATGGAAAAAAACGGCCAGACCATTTACCTGGAATCCAAAAAAAAAGTGACCAGCCCCAGGCTGAAATCCCTGCTCCAATGGATGGCTGATGAAGAATCAGCCCACCGGGAGTGGTTTTTGGAACAAAAAGACACCTGGACATCTACTGCAGCACACACAGATCTGGAAACCATGCTGCCGGACGTTATCAAAGAGATGATGGGCGACAAAACACTGTCTCTGGATGATGTGGATTTTTCAAAAATCCGGTCTGCCTCTGACATGCTTGACACCTTTGTGACCTTTGAAAACGACACCATATTGTTTTATGAATTTCTCCAGGCCTTTGTCCAGGATACCCAGGCCCTTGCGGGGCTGGAAAAAATCATCAAAGAAGAAAAAAACCATGTGGAAAAACTTACAGATATGATTCAGGCCATATCCACCAAAAAAATAAGGGAACAAACCCTTCAATGGTAAACAGATTCTGTTCAGGGGGTGGTGTTTTAACCCCGTGAACCCTGTCTGTCAGGCAGTGCTGCCGGCTTGTGCACCGTAAGCTGGGGAAAGGGAATTTCCCAGTTGTTTTGGGTGCAGGCATCTGTGCACCACCGCTGGATGGCCCGGGAGATCCGGTTGTAAAGGGGTGCCATTTTTCCCTCAAAATCAGCAATCACCACAAGATCCAGAGAAGATGATCCGGCTGCTGCAAATTCCACCCTGAGGTTGAGCACAGAATCAGCATATGCTTCTGTTTCCAGCTGGTTCCGGATATGGGCTTCCAGGATCTCAAGCACCTCATGGGTGGCAACGGCCTGAAGATTATAAGATATGCCGAAACCGATTTTCAGCCGGAAATTCACAGACAGGTTCATAGGAGACATGTTTAGAAAATCAGGTGTCTGGTACACTTTTTTCGCTCCTCCCCGCAGCACCAGTTCCACCATTTCATGGGACAGGCTGGTGACACACCCCCGGGTACCGTCCGAAAGAATCACCCAGTCCTTTTTCCGGCAGGGAAACCAGGGTTCATGGCGCTGGAAGGGCCGGGAAGTCAGATCCATGAGGGTTTCAATGGGAACCCGCAGGGTCTGCCCCAGATCAGGATTTTCAAACTGGGAAAACATGTTGATGCGTTTTACCAGCCAGGGAACGCCTTTGTAAACCACCCGCTCGCCTTCCCGGACCGCCCCGATATTGAGCATGAGCCGGCTCTGGTGCCAGAACCGGGGCAACGTGTTTTTGGCGGCCCACCCCAGGCCCATGAGAAAGATAATGGCCAGAGACAAAAGCACCCAGTCCTCAAACAGATAAAAAACCAGGATCACCACAAGCAGGGCCGCCAGAAAAGTCACAATCCGGAACAGCAGATCCAGGGCCCGGAGATGGAAGGGCCGGTACTGGGAAGTGTATCCGGGAATATATTTGACCAGAGACAGGTAGGCAAACCTGATCAGCAGTACCATACCTATACAGGAAACAAGGGCGATAAACAGAAACAGGCCCCGGTTTTTAAAAAAGTTCTTTATGGAATCCTGGGAGCTTTCAATAAGGGACTGTTCTTCTGATTCCAGTTCTGACAACTGCATCTGAATGATTTCCAGTTTGCTTAAAATCTGGTTTTCCACCCCCTGCCATTCAGGCACCAGTTTTTGCAGATGCTGCTTTACCGTCTTGTCCTCGGTGCGGGATATCAGGTCCATCAGATTTTCATTGGCCTGCCTGACAAGGGGTTTGCGTTTCTGGTAATAGGAAAGTTCCTCTTTGAGCTGGGTTTTCTGCCGGGTCTTCTGGGTAAGCCGCTTAAGTTCAGTTATTCCTGGTTCTATAAGGGAGACCAGTTCATCTTTCCAGTTGAACGGTTCCTCTTTTTGTTCGGCAAACAAACCAATGTCCACACCGGTTGCAATGCGCTCAAAATCCCGGCTGGCCGAGGCAAGCATCTTGTCCAGCCTGTCCAGTTCCGCTGCCAGGTTTTCCTTTTGTGTTTCCGATGTACTGGCTGCAATATCCTGTTTTTTTTCGGCTATCCGCTGTTCCAGATTCTGCTTGAGTGCAATAATGGACTCCAGCATATCCAGCGATCCGGATTGCCCAGGCCCTGTTTTGTCATGCACATCCTGGGCATTGGCGGATAATGCCATTCCCAGCATGCCTGCCAGCAAAAAAATCGTTACTGCATACATCCGCACCTTAGTCATTCCGGCTCCTTTTTCCCCTGTCATCTGTTTGCAGCCCTGTCGTGTTTTACAGAAGAAACCAGTGCATCCACCCGGGCCTGTATGTCTTTTCCCGCCAAAGCGGTACTTTCCGGATCTGTTGGTTCAGGCAGATCCCAGAACAGGGTCTTCACCCCTGGTACGGGTGTCACTTCCGGTTCCAGGCATACCACGCAAAAGGGCAGTACACGGGAAAATTCTTCAGCCCTGAGTGCATCCAGGCTTCCGGGAAGCCGGTATTTGATATCAATGCCCTGTGCTGCCATATAATCCCGGGCCAGAGGCTGAATGGCCCGGGCCGGATCAATACCGGCGCTGAGCACGCGGATATCGCCCTGGGCGGCTTTTTTGGCATATGCTGCTGCCATCTGGCTCCTGCACGCATCTTTTTGGGAAACAAAAACCAGCACCGGTTTGTTCTGCACCGCTGCCATCACCCGGCCGGCAGCTTCCCGGATATCTGTATCCACGCCGGGGACCTTTGCAACAGCACCGGCAGATTCCACTTTTTTATAGGTCAGCGATTCTGTAAATTCGGCAGAAATGGCATCGAAAAAATAGTGTGCCGTCAGTTCCACGCCCTCAAACAGCCGCCTGCCGCCAGAGGCTGCTGCAGATAAAAGCACCCCCTGGCGGGATCCCGCATCAGGATCAGCCAGCTTCAGTTTGTACTTGCGGCCCCAGAACATCTGGCACCGGTCAATAAGAATCTTTGCCTGTGCAGATACATTATAGAAAAACACGGGCGAAGCCAGCACCACCACATCGGCCCGGTGGATAAGTCCGTAAATATGGGGATCCATCTCGTCCTTGAGGGGACAGAAACCTTTTTTTTCACACACGAGCAATTCTTTGCATGGCTGGATATCCAGGTTGTCCATATGAATTACCCGGGTCCGGGCTCCCTTTTCTTCACAGATTTTTAAAAATTCGGTCAAAAGATAGTCTGAATTCCCCTTTTTGCGCGGACTTCCCTGCAACCCCAGGACAAACATGGCAGCCTCCTTTATGGTCGGTGTTTACTTATAAAAAGAGGTTATTTCCGACCGGATGTCAAGAAAATCTTCCGCTTGAAAAAACAATGAAACAGACTTATTTTTGACAAAAAACCCCGCATTGGTTGGGGGACACCAGTTTTCAATGGTTTAGCCAGGGAGGATCCATGGATTTTGTCATTATTGGCGGGGATGCCTCGGGGGGCGGATGAAGGGGCAGATGTTTCAACGTGTCAGTCGTGGTGACCGGCGGCGGCAATCCCTGCTTTTGTGTCCACCCGGGTGAGCAGCAACCCGCCGATGACAAAAAACAAAATTACCACGGAAACCCCTGCCCGCTGAGAATCAAACACCTGGGTCAAAAATCCCAGCAGCAGCGGTCCCATGAATGCAGTGAGTTTGCCGGAAAATGCAAAAAAGCCGTAAAACTGATTTTCCTTTTCCGGGGGGACAAACCGGCCCAGCAAAGAGCGGCTGGCACTCTGGTTGGGTCCGGCAAAAAATCCCACCAGAACGCCTGCCACCCAGAACAGGTTCTTCTCCGGGGCCAGTACCGCCATCAGGACAGCCAGAGCCAAAATGCAGTTACTGATCTGAATGGTTAATTTCCCTCCCAGACGGTCATCAAAGATACCCATAATCAATGCCCCGGTGCCGGCGGAAACATTCAGGACAATGCCGAAAATCATAATTTCCTGGAAGCTGAACCCGAAGGTGCCGGCCGCATAAATGCCGCCAAAGGAAAAAATGGTCACCAGTCCGTCATTGTAAACCAGCCTGGCCACCAGCAGTCGGACAATCTGCCGGTATTTTTTTATCTCTTTAAAGGTATTCACAAGATCAGCCAGCCCGGTTTTAGCGATGCGCTTCTTGTCTGCCCGGACCAGCTGAACCGTTTCAGGCACCCACAAAAACAATGGAATGGAAAAAAGGGCAAACCAGACTGCCACCAGCAGGCAGGTGGCCCGGATATTGACACCATCTGTGGTTGACAGGCCGAACCAGGGTGTTTCCGGGCTGACAAATCCCACCAGGGCCAGGACCATGGCGGCCAGACCCCCGATATACCCCACCCCCCAGCCAACACCGGAAATTCTGCCGATATTGTTCCGGGTGGAGATATCGGGCAGGTATGCATTGTAAAACACATTGGAAAACTCAAAGGCGATATTGGAGATTACAAAAAAGAAAAGCGCCCAGAAAACCTGGCCGGGCGCCACCCAGAACAGGGCAGTTGTGGCTGCCACGGTCACCACGGTTGATATCAATAAATACCGTTTGCGCAGCCCGCCCTGGTCTGCCAGTGCCCCCAGGATCGGGGATAAAAAGGCCACACAAAGGGCGGTCATGGTGATCCCCCTGGACCACAGCGCAGTACCGGCCACCTTGTCCGGGGCAATGACTGACACAAAATAGGTACCATAGATGAAAGTGACCACCAGCGTGGTATAGGCGGAGTTGGCAAAATCAAACAAAACCCACCCGAATACCGTGCGTTTATCTGCCGGTTCAGTGATCATAAAGGTTTCTCCTTTTCAGTAACGCCGGTTCTGGCTTTGCTCGGTATAAATCGATTAACAGATCGGATTGCCCCCGCCAGAAGCGGCAGGCGGATATGCCCGGCCGGATCAGGGGCAGGTCGGGATGGCCTGCCAGAGAAGCGGTGGTGCTTTGTTTTGCCAGCCTTTTTGACACCATGTCCAGCAGACAAAGAGCAGATGTCTTCACCTGCCGGGTCAGATCTGCTATTCCGGCTTTGCACGGTCTGCCGGTCACCGGGTCCCGGTACCCGAATGTCTGACGGAAAAAAGACAGATCCATCCCCTGTTTAACCGGATATATCAGGGACAGGGCCGGCGCCGGCAGCCAGTGCCTGTTTTTTTTATTTCGGTGCAAAAGACGGTAAAGAAAGGTGTATTGGAACATGGCCTGGTAAAAGGCGTGGGAACGGACAGCATATGCCAGACAGGTTCTGTCCCCGGATGCAGCCAGATTGAACATATCTCCCAAAAGCCCTAGCAGCCGGGGTTTTGCAATTTCGATCTTTTTCAGAATAGGGCCCAGAGATATTCTGGCGCCCGGGCCTGCCTGGTGCTGAAAATACAGATCCAGGGCGGTTTCAAACTGCCGGTGGCGGGCTGTGGCTCCGGGGTGCACCCGGGACATGCCGGAAAAATAATAAACCAGAGGATGAAACGCGGTATCTGAAAGAAGGTGACAGATGATACCGGCGCCTAAGGACAGGACAGCAGGATCTGGTTGTGAAAAAGACATCTTGTCAAAAACCGCCAGCACCGTTGCCAAAGCATGGACATCGCAGCGGTGAAATGGTTCGGCTGCTGCCTGGATACGGGCTTTTCTGGGACCCAGCAGATAATAAAAAGGAATATCCGGTGCCACCGCCCCCAGAAAAAACAGGTTTTCATGGGTATGGACTGGTTGGTAAAATACCGAATCTTTAGGAAGTTTTTCTCTGACCAGGCCAGCCAGATACCAGTGGGAAATCTCCTTGGGCATAAACGTGTCTCTTTATTTTTCAGGTGAATGCCTTATGCAGCCTGCCGCTCCAGAGCCAGCAGTTTTTCTTTGATATCCAGACCACCCCCAAACCCGGTAAGTGTGCCATTTTTCCCGATCACCCGGTGACAGGGAATGACAATGGGAATAGGGTTTCTGGCATTGGCCATGCCCACGGCCCGGCATGCTTTAGGATTGCCGATCTGAACGGCCAGTTCCCCATAGGAAATGGTGGCGCCATAGGGAATTTTTGCCAGGGCCTGCCAGACCCTGCGCTGAAACTCGGTACCTTCAGGGGCGGTATCCAGGGAAAACCGGGTCAGCTTTCCTCGAAAATAGGCGGCCAGCTGGGACAGGACATCTGAAAACGGCTGTGTGGAATACACCCAGTCAGGCTGGGGCATGTACCGGAACTTACCTTTGGAAAAACTGATGAATTCCAATTTTCCTTTCCCACCGATGAGCAGCTGCCCCACAGGGGAATCCAAATAACAATACTCCATGTCCTCTCCTTTTCTGGAATCCTGACTTTCAGCTTTAACATGAAAGAGTGTATCAGCCCTGCTGGTTTCTTTCAATATCCGTTGTGGGCATCCCGGGAGAAAGACCTTGGGCAGCCCTTGACCGTTATTGGTTCTTATCAGATATCGGACACGAAAGAAAAGGTTGTATTTTTTTATTTTTCCATTTTGAAAAAAACCTGTTTACAGATATAATCAAATGCATGGAAATTGAACTGTTTGAAATACGGGACCGTCTGTTTTCCTATCCCCCGTTTCGAAACCTGCCCGAAGCGGTTATAGAGGATCTTGTTTCCCATATTGAAGTGGCCTATTTCCAGGCCGGAACCATGATACTTACCCAGGGCCAGGAAAACAATTATCTGTTTGTCATCCGCAGCGGTGCGGTTGAAATCCTGCGAAGCTCGGGTGAACTGTATACCCGCATGGGAGAGGGCGAATGTTTCGGCCAGTTTGCCCTGATGCGCAAAAAAAAGGTGCGGTATCCGGCCAGGGCTATTGAAGATACCCTGATCTATAAAATACCGGATGCACCGTTCCAGAAATTGATCGACACCTATGACCGGTTCGCCGACTTCATGGAGGAAGACCACAGTACCAGGCTGAAAAATGCCCTGGGCAGATCTGTTCATGAAAACCGGAATACGTTGATGACATCCCAGATCCATAAACTGATCCGCCAGCCCATTGTCAGCGCCTCACCCCGCATAACCATCCAGCAGGCAGCCGTGCTCATGACCCAAAAGCGGGTTTCCTCTCTGGTACTGGTGACAGATGATCCGCCTGGGGATCAGTTTCCCATCGTGGGGCTGATAACGGACAGGGATCTGCGCAAGCGGGTCATTGCCAGAGGCCTGCCTTTTTCCACTTCTGTGGAAAAAATCATGTCCATGGATATCATATGTATCCAGGCCCGGGAATATGCTTTTGATGCCATGCTGACCATGATGCGCCACAACCTGCACCATCTGCCCATCCTGGACCAGCATACCCCGGTGGGGGTTGTTACGGTGGCAGACCTGATCCGGTATGAATCCCATGGATCTGTCTACCTGGTGGGGGATATTTTCCGGCAGAAAACAGTGGAAGACCTGGCCGCCATATCCCCGAAAATCTCCCAGCTCTTTGTGCAGCTGGTGAATGAAGACGCCAACTCCCACACCATCGGGGCAGCCATATCCCGCATGGGTATCAGTATTTCCCAGCGCCTGCTCCAGCTTGGGGAAAAGAAACTGGGGCCGCCGCCCATCCCCTACTGCCTCCTGGCTTTAGGATCCATGGCCAGGGATGAAATGACAGTGGTCACGGATCAGGATAACGCCTTTGTCCTGGACGATGCCTTTGATCCTGCTGCCCATGATCCCTACTTTAAGGCCCTTGCCCAGTTTTTGAGTGACGGTCTTGACCAGTGCGGGTTTCCTTACTGCACCGGCGATATCATGGCCACCAATTCCCAGTGGCGCCAGCCCCTGTCTGTCTGGAAAACCTATTTTTCCAACTGGATTGACACACCTGATCCCGAAGCCCTGCTCCATGCATCCATCTTTTTTGACCTGGACGGCATTTTCGGTGAAACCGGCTTGGCCGGACAGCTGCGGCAACTGGTTTTGGACAAGGCAAAGGACAGCCGGCGCTTTCTGGCCTGCCTGGCCAGAAATGCTTTGCTGCGCCGCCCGCCTCTGGGGTTTTTCCGCAAATTTGTACTGGAACATGACGGCCGGCACAAAAAAACTTTCAACCTCAAGCGCCGGGGCACGGCCCCTGTTGCCGACCTGGCCCGGGTCCATGCCCTGGCCTGCGGTGCCATGCCTTTAAACACAGAAGAGCGTCTGACCCATGTCAAAGACACCCCCTTGCTGGCAGAGGGGGTAGGCGATGACCTGCTGGATGCCCTTGAACTGATTTCCATTGTGCGTATCCGTCACCAGGCCCGGCAGCTGGAAGCAGGCATCCCCCCGGACAACAATGTCATACCCGAAACCCTTTCATCCTTTGAACGCAACCATCTCAAAGATGCCTTCCAGATAGTGTCCCAGGCCCAGTCCTTTCTTAAATACCGGTATAATGTGTCACCTGCCATGCAGACCGGCATGGACCCTTCCAAAAAATGAACCGGTCGAAAAAATCATCCGGCAGACAGACGGTGGACTGGCAGTCCCGGTATGCTCTTTTATCTGACCAGGCTGAGGATTCCAGGCTTAAAGCCTATTATCAGGCTGCACATATTCCCGGCAATACCCCGGTGCAGCAGGTGGAATTTCTGGCCCTGGATCTGGAAACCACAGGACTGGATGCAAAAAAAGATGCCATTGTCAGCGTGGGGTTCCTTCCCCTTTTTTATGACCGCATCCTGTGCAGCGGTGCCCGGTACTGGGTCGTCCAGCCGGAACAGGTCAGACCTGATATACAAACCACCATCCATGGTATCACCCATACCCATATGGGTATCAGCCCAAATTTTTTAGCCGTTCTGGGTCCCCTTCTCCAGGCCATGACCGGCCGGGTGATCCTGGCGCACTACAGCCGGATTGAAAGAGAATTTCTGGGCAGAGCGGTCCAGAACCTGACCGGCGATCCCCTGGATTTTCCAGTGGTGGATACCATGGAACTGGAATCGCGAAAACATCCGGTATCCAGGCCTAATTTTATCCAGCGGTGGATGGGAGAAAAAAACAGCCCCTCCCTGCGCCTTGCCCATGCGCGGGAAAGGTACAATCTGCCTCCCTACCGGCCCCACCATGCCCTCACCGATGCCCTGGCAACTGCCGAGCTTTTTTTAGCCCAGATGGCCGACCAGTTCACTCCTGATACCCCGGTTTCTGAACTGTGGATCTGAAGACAAAGGATAAAACCATGCTTATATTGATCGTAACCGGGGGGATACCAGTGCTGCCCTGATATGGCTGCCGGTATTTTTCCGGCTTTAAGGCCACTGTGTAGAAAATCGGCAGGTTTTTTATGCCTTTTTAAAAAAATTAACCATGAACAAATGAAAAGGAGTGAACCATGAAACGAATACTGACCGCGTTACTGGCCGCATTTTTTCTTTTGCCCCTGTCTGTGGTCACGGCAGAAGACAAGGTTTCCCTCGTTACCAAGGAAACAGTGAAAACCTGGATGGACACAGGAACTGTCACCATCCTTGATGTCCGCCAGGGAAGAGACTGGACCGCATCTGAGTATAAAATCGCATCTGCTGTCCGGGTGAATCCGAATAATATCACTGCCTGGAAAAACAGATTTCCCAGAGACCGCAGGCTGGTTCTATACTGCGCCTGACCCAATGAATATACAAGTGCCGGTCTGGCACGAAAACTTGCGGCATACGGATATTCGGATGTGCACGCACTCAAAGGCGGATGGCAGGAATGGTTCCGGTCCGAATTCCCGGTGGAAAAAAAATAACGGCAAACAAAAAAAGCCCGGTCAACTGAAAAATATCAATTGACCGGGCTTTTGATAAATAATCCGGCAGTGTCCTACTCTCCCACACAGTCTCCCATGCTGTACCATCGGCGCTAAAGAGCTTAAATTCCGTGTTCGAGATGGGAACGGGTGTGACCTCTTTGCCATTACCACCGGATTAAGATGGTGTGGATCCGGCAACGTCTGAAGATTCAATGCACTTAACGTGTGCTGCATGTCCCATGGATCCATAATCTGCTTTAATAAATATCTGTCATATGTCCACATTAAAGCGTTCAAACCTGTGAGTGAAAAAAAGTGGTTACGCCTCACGACCTATTAGTACCGGTTAACTCAACATGTTGCCATGCTTACATATCCGCAATATTCCCTCAACGAATCGACGATATCAGGTTTTGAATATTCATGGTATCCCAAAACAAATGGCCCTGAAAATTTTTAGCCATGGGATAATTTACACTTGAGCAAAAAAATTGTTACTGGACAAAGTCCCTTGTACCGCCAATGAACTTGGCTTGTCAGCGTCTCTGCGCTTCTCTGGATCAAGTATAAACCGCTTGGTTCGGCAAGCGTCTTGAATTTTAATCTGCAGTTTCTGGGTAATATTTTTTTAAACATTTGTCACAAATACCGTGGCTAAATTGGACCTCTGAATGTTCCGAAATGTATTTTTCAAGTTGGTTCCAATAACCTTTGTCGTCCCTGATTTCTTTGCAATGCATACAAATCGGGATAATTCCTTTGAGTATACGGAGTTCTTCTTCTAGTTTGAATTTTAAAGCTTCCTGGGCTTCGACTCTTTGAGTAACATCAATACAACTGCCTATATAGCCCGCAAATCCTCCTTTATCTTTTTGATATGGCACGCCTCTATCAAATATCCATCGATAGACTCCATCATGTTGCATGAGGCGGTACTCCATCTCGAACACCTTTCGCTTTTCAAAACTATCAAGAAAAATTTTCAGGCAACGATCAAAGTCTTCAGGATGCACACCTTCGGTCCAACCGTTACCGTACTCTTGCTCCATCGTACGGCCTCTAAATGTGAGCCAGCGATCATTAAAATAATCACAAAGGGCATCTGTATTGGCTCTCCATATCAGTATTGGCGCCTGTTCAATTAATGCTTGATATTCTGATAGCGTTAGCACTTTTCATTACCTTTTAAGTATTTAAATACCTTGATTAAAGGTATGTCTTTATTGTTTTTTATTGACTAATTATTTTCTTGATATAGTAAACACCTTTTCAACTATCGCATCGATTTTATAGATTTCATCAATGTCAGTAACGATTACTTTATTTTTATCCTTTGAGGGAATCCATTTAATGATAACAGTATCGTTTTTATAGTCACTAAGGATAGTAGCCGATTTTGCTGAAGGATTATATGCTATTTTAATTTGTGAAAGGAAGAAACCATCCTCAATTAATTGGTCAATAATATTCGGGATACTGTCCAGATGGGGGGCTACCACAATAAAGATGACATCCTGTCTTTCGCATGGATAAACGTCGAAACCTTTAATTTTTTTAGTGACTTGTTTCAATAAATTAGTTTCATTGCCATTATACATTTTATCTTTCGGGCTTATATGTGCAAGATAACTGAACCTTTCAGGGATAGTTGCAATCAAAGCTGTACAGGTTGAAACTCCCCAGGTTTCCAAGACTTCACCCTTCTCAGCCTTTAAAAACTCATCAATATCAACCCGAACTGTTTTGTCATATCTTTTTTCTGGTGTAAATGAGGACAAAACCAAAGGATTTTGATGGATATATTCCAGGATTCGATCCTTATAATATTTATTATACCGCTTGTAGTGCTCGGTTAATATTTCATTTTTATCAATTTTGGCTATTACCAACCATTTTGACCCTAAAAATTCAAAAACCTCGAATGAACTCAAGGCTGCGGCACCTCTGTAGTCGGTAACAATCCTGTTGCCAATTTCATTTTCGAATTTTGGTTTGATATTCCTGTCATCCAGATGCAGTTTGAGTATAGTTGAATACCCCTTAAAATAAGATTCTGTAAGCAGCAATCCATTTTGATTGACTAAAAAAGTTTCACCGGTTTTTCCCAGCTCATCTGTAGAAGCAAAAATGGTGTTTAATTTATTGATAGCGCATTGCAATGCTATCCAGCCAACTTGAATTCCCTTATTAAAGATAGGTTCAACAAAAAACGCAGCTGGTTCTGATGAAGGTGAATAATTATAAAAATCAATAAAGACTTCATGATCGGGTCTTTGAGAAATCACTTCTCCTAATTTGCCGATAGATCCTTTTTCGTTTATTAGATTGACATGCGTATCCATCTCTTTGCGAATAGTATAAAATGCGGTACCTTCATTATTTATAAAGATAATGTCATAAAAAGCAAAATATGATGAAAGATAATACTGATCGAATTGCTTCCTCAATTTTTTGACTTTGCTTGAGAGTGAATCGGGTATTTTTTGATCATGTCCTGCATTAAAATATTGTCTATTCATCTCAAAAAAAGCCGCAATGCGTTTATCCTTTGCTGCTTGTTTTGCAAAATTATGCAACCTTTCCGTAAAACGTTTCAAGCTTTTAACTTTTTCTTTTCGGGCATAATCAAGTTGAACAAAAGTCCAATCAAAGGTATTCTTTTGAACAGCCAAAGCAGATGTTTCGAACAAAAGAAGGCTGATAAAAACTGCTGAAAAAAATTTGTACATTATTAGTCTGAATCTCATTTTTTAAAATTAATTTTTTTGAACCGGGGACAATTCAAATTATGAAATGGTCGTCTTCACCTTTTCGTCCAAATTCAAATCAGATGCGGCATCAATATCTATAATTTCTTCGCTAAGGTATCCTTTTGTTTTATATTTTGTGATTGTCATCAGTTTACTGGTGATTGAACCCAACCTTTCCACTTGTTTTTGAATTTCTTGCAAATGCTCATTTTGAATTCGATCCTCTTGCAAATCTTCCTGTAATAATGCAGCAAACCCCATTATTGCCATTAGTGGTTGATTCATCTCATGACAGACCGTTCCTGCTGTTTGAATAACAGCAGAGAGCTTCTCTTTTTCCCTTGCAGTCTGTTCTTGTTTTTTGATTTCTGTAATATCTTCTATTGCAAGAAGAACCACTTCATCTCCACTCAAAATCATTGGCAATGTAGAAATTCGGAGATGCCGCTCTCCATGATTTTTGAATACCATTACTGTTTCCACCATATGCTGCGGCTCTTTTTGCTCCATGGTATTCAGTACAGTTGTCCGCAGTTTGCATTTCAAACACTGTGGACCAAACCCGCAGCCTTCAGGAACATCATCATGGTGAATGCATCCAAATGCTTCTCCACCAACATGACCGATTAATTGCACCTGATCTTTATTTGTAAACAAATAAATTGATTTATTGGCAAGGCTGACCGCTCTATTTTTGTTTATAACGGCAATAGCCAGAGGTAAAGCATCAATTACCTCTAAAAGGCCCTTTCTTGTGTATATTTTTGATTTATCAAGAATTCTGCCAGCTGCACTATCAGTCATCTTTCCTTCTCCATTCATTGTGATATTGATCAATGTTCCAGCACAATATCCGGATCTACTTTAAAAGTCTATTTTTCATAGAGGAATTTTCCACATATTTAAACAAAACAATCGCTCCCCCCTCTTATGGTCCGAGAGCCAGGGAAAATGGTAACTCCATTTCCCTGGTCCCCCGGTTTTTCCTATTGGTTTGTATTAAAAGTTTTTAAAATCATCGTCATCGTCATCAAAGGGAATGACCTGATCCGGCCGCACTTCCCCGGTTTTTCCTGCCAGCATTTTTTTGCTGCCGGAGACCTGGTTTGGATGATGTGATCCGCCAATGGTTTTGGTGGCTTTTTTCCGGGAGACGACATGACTCTGGTCTCTTTTTCCCGTCACCAGCATGACCAGATCATCCACATAATCCTTGAGCTGTTCTGCCTGGGCATTCATCTCTTCGGATGCGGATGCGGATTCTTCGGCATTGGCGGCGTTCTGCTGGACCACCTTGTCCATTTCCGTGATGGCGATATTCACCTGGTCGATGCCGCTGGACTGCTCTTTGGATGCCGCGGAAATTTCCGCAATCAGATCCCCCACCTTGGCGGAGCTGTCTGCCACCTGGCCGAATGCGTCGTTGGTGGTGGAAACCAGTTTGGAGCCGTCATTGACTTTTTTCACAGTGCCTTCGATGAGTTCAGCCGTGTTCTTGGCAGCATCAGCCGCCCGCATGGCCAGATTTCTTACCTCATCAGCCACCACGGCAAACCCGGCACCTGCTTCTCCGGCACGGGCTGCTTCCACTGCGGCATTCAATGCCAGCAGATTGGTCTGGAAGGCGATTTCATCTATGGTTTTGATGATTTTGGAGGTTTCTTCACTGGCT
>DATFKQ010000114.1:0-2056 GCA_035268565.1 Desulfotignum sp.
AGCCAGTGAAGAAACCTCCAAAATCATCAAAACCATAGATGAAATCGCCTTCCAGACCAATCTGCTGGCATTGAATGCCGCAGTGGAAGCAGCCCGTGCCGGAGAAGCAGGTGCCGGGTTTGCCGTGGTGGCTGATGAGGTGAGAAATCTGGCCATGCGGGCGGCTGATGCTGCCAAGAACACGGCTGAACTCATCGAAGGCACTGTGAAAAAAGTCAATGACGGCTCCAAACTGGTTTCCACCACCAATGATGCATTCGGCCAGGTAGCGGACAGTTCTGCCAAGGTGGGGGATCTGATTGCGGAAATTTCCGCGGCATCCAAAGAGCAGTCCAGCGGCATCGATCAGGTGAATATCGCTATCACTGAAATGGACAAGGTGGTGCAGCAGAATGCCGCCAATGCTGAAGAATCCGCATCTGCATCCGAAGAGATGAATGCCCAGGCAGAACAGCTCAAGGAATATGTGGATGATCTGGTCATGCTGGTGACGGGAAAAAAAGACCAGAATCAGAGCGCCTTCCGGAAAAAATCCACCAAAACTATTGGCGGATCACATCATCCAAACCAGGTCTCCGGCAGCAAAAAAATGCTGGCCGGCAAAACCGGAGAAGTGCGGCCGGACCAGGTCATTCCCTTTGATGATGACGACGATGATTTCAAAAACTTTTAATACAGATCAGCAGGAAACTTCCCTGACAAGGGAAACCCGCTGACCTGATGCCCTCTTCTCATGTTCTTGTTTTTTGACAGGAACTGAGGAGTGGGCATCTGCTCTTGTCGTTTGGCAGTAACAATCGGGCAGATTATGCTGAGAAACCATGCTGACGTCATTGATTAACTCATGACAGGCGCGGTCAGACTGGATGAGACTGAATACATTCATATAACATAAAGCGGTGACACATGAATAATAACCGGAAAATTTTTACGGCAGTTCTTGCGGGTGTTATCTTTTTGGGCCTGTCTTTTTCAGCCGCGGCCAAACCGTTCAAAAATGTGGTTGTCATTGTCACCATGCCGGTACCAGCCTGCGAAACACATTTGGCAGCTTTTGTATCCCAGCTCACAGAACTGGGATACAAGGATGGGGAAAATATGGCACTGACCATCATCCGGGCAAATGGTGACCGTGCATTTGCTGAAACCGAACTGCAAAAGGTGGTGAAGGCCGGCAGACCCGACGTGGTTGCCACCATTGCCACCCTGGCCTCCCAGGCAGCGGTGAATGTGCTGAAAAATACGGAAGTGCCTGTTTTCTTTTTCCAGGTTTCCGATCCTGTGGGAGCCGGCCTGGTTGAAAAAATCGGGGAACCAACCGGCACAAATGTTTCCGGACGGACTTTCACTGTCCCGGCAGAAGTGAGAACCAGCCTGGTCATGCGCCTGGCAGGCCGGACCATCCCTGAAAAAAGACCGGTGCGTTTCGGGTATATCCATTCCACCTATCCGTCTGCAAAAGGAGATATGCTTGCATTGGCAGCCGTTGAAAAATTCCGAAATGACATGGTGTTTGACACATATGAGATCCCCTATAAAAAAGTGCCTGAAGGGGTTCCGGAAATGCTGGCAAAAGCAGTGGCGGGCATTCACACCCTGTCGGACACAGTGGATTTCTGGTGGGAGCCCCAGGGCCCTTTAGGGGAACTGGATGCATTCACCCGGCTGCTGCTGGACCGGTCAACGGTCCCGGTTGCCATGGGACAGACCATGGAAAGTGTTAAAATGGGGGCGCTCATGCATATCACACCGGATCTGGTGGCCGGCGGTGAGGAGGCGGCAAAACTGGTGGATGCTATTTTGAAAGACGCAGATCCAGGTACCATTCCCGTAACTGCCCCGGCCACATTCACACTGGGCATCAACATTGCCACTGCGCTGCGGCTGCATATTGTTGTGCCCCCGGATATACTGGAACTTGCCGGGGATAACATTTACCGGTCATACCGGCTGCCCGGCCACAACAAATGATGAAATTATAAGCGGTCAGGTATTAACTTAAAACTGAGCACTTTCATCTTACCAAATCATGAAAGCCCGCAGCTGTCAAAAACCA
>DATFKQ010000115.1:0-4146 GCA_035268565.1 Desulfotignum sp.
TCACATGATCGGTGGTGAGGATCTTTCTTTTCAGATACACCAGCAGATCGGTGCCGCCGGCAAGAAACCGGGCCTTGGTGTCAAACTGTTTTTTCAGTGCCAGCGCCTCTTCAATGGATGCCGGTTCATGGAATGCAAACGTGGGTAACAGCATATCATTCTCTCCCTTATCTTAAGACATGAGACCACTTTCACCATGCTGTCTATCATCGGGTTGTTCATATGTCAACAGAAACATAACGAAGAAGAGAATTTGAATCAGGTTCTTTTCCCTGATGAAGCGGGTTTAAAGAGTTTGGGGCGGATGACCGGTTATGGGAATCTTGCACGGGTTTCTACGGCAGGTGGGGTGGCATCTGTTTTCCATGCTGAATTAATAATAAATTTTTTTGAAAATGGTTTCCGATGCATCAGTGATCTCCTGCCGCAGGCGTTTGAATTTGTCAATCATTTCCACTGCCTCGGGTGTCAGGTCGGAATGACCGCCTGCGGCCCCGCCTTTGTGACGTTCCAGCAAGGGTTTGCCAAGCCGTTTTTCCATTTTCCGCAACCGGCCCCACATGGATCGGTATCCCATCCCCAGGGCTTTGGCTGCCGCATTGATGGACCCCTGATCCCGGATGGTTTCCAGGATATGCATCTGTCCTTCCCCGAAAATGGAATCTCCGGTCTCACGCTCGATCCAGATCTTAATCCGTAATTTATGCTGTGTTCCGCCCATGTCAGGGTGATAATACGTACCCCGGTCAGTGTCAAGAAAGAATTTGAAATCACAGCAGGCAGCCCCTTCCATAATGGTCTGGCGCCGCTCAAACTTGATACCCGGATTGAAGCCTGCTGCAAAGGGTTCATCCCTGTAGCAGTAGAGGCAGTGTCCGAACCCCGCCACTCCCATTTCCCGGTATTTTTCCGCATACCGGCACCGGGTGACGTTGAAAAACAGGGTCATTTTTGTACTTTATACACCATACCGGGTGTGATACTTAAACAAAAAGCTTGTTTGTCACCTGTTAAACCCGAAGGGAGAGCAATGAATAAACGCATCGTTTTTAACCGGATGGAGGCGGCCGGATCTGCATCTCTGCCAGTTGCGGCTGCAGTGCCCGGAACTTTCCTTCTTCAATGGGCAAATCTGGCTGCTTTTGTGTTGAGATCGGAGATCTTGCTGCAGAACCTGTCGATACGCTGCCAGCAGGCGGCTGGCAAAACTGTGGCAGGACCGATTATGCATACGGTGCAAATTGCTTGACAGCTGTAATGGATCCCATTATACCATTATTCTGCATGTGACAGGTGTTCTGCTGTCACTCCACTCCTGCAAGTGGGAAATGCCTTAAGCTGATAAGGAGGTTTAACCAGAAATGGATGAATCAAAACAGAAAATAGCACTATTCATAGATGCAGATAATGCCCCTGCGAATAAATTTGAAGACATTTTGAGCGAAGTAGCTAAATATGGTGTTGTAACAATAAGGAAGGCTTATGGGAACTGGAAAGCGCCCACTTTAAAGCCCTGGGAAGATCTTTTACACGAATATGCGATTCAGCCAATTCAGCAGTATGACCTCACAAAGGGTAAAAACGCATCAGACATTGCACTTGTTATTGACGCAATGGATGTGATGTATACCAAAAATATTGATGTCATGTGTTTTGTTTCATCTGACTGTGATTTTACACCAATGGTCACACGTGCGCTTGCCGAAGGTAAGGTAGTTCTTGGATTTGGTGAGCGTAAGACCCCGGCGCCATTTGTAAATGCCTGTTCAAGGTTTCTGTTTTTAGATCAGGAGCCGAAGCAGAACGGCACGGGACCGGCAAAGTCGAAAAATATCAAATCAGATACCAAGTTAATAAATTTATTACGCCAGGCTGTCGAAGCAACGGAGGATGAAAATGGTTGGGCAGCTCTTGGCCCGGTGGGCTCACATATATCGAATAAAACCTCTTTTGATACCAGGAATTACGGTTATAAAAACCTAAGCAGCTTATTTAAAGCCATCGACCTGTTTGAACTCAAGCGCGGATCAGGTAATTCCTATTTTGTCAGGGATGCACGAAAAAACAAATCAACTTAACCACGCCTTTCACTTGACGGCGATGCTGCGCGCCGCCGTATGTGAAAGCCGCCCTGTGCCGCCACTTCAACAAGTTGAAAAAGCAGCCAGGCTGGGGGCCGAAGTGGTCATCACGGCTGCACAAAAATCGGGATGCTGTCAGATCAGACCGGTACACCGAGCGCCTGCAGATCGGAGAGCAGCGTCATTTCATTAAAGAATCTGCCTTCCCGCCACTTACCTTTATATTCCAGGGTGGGAACCACCCATTCGTCCCCGCCGTTGACCTGGATGATTTTTTCTATGACCTCTTCGGGTTGTGCTTCAATTTCAATCCAGGTATAGGCAATACCGTGTTCTTCTAAAAATGCGCTGGTTTTGGTACAATGTGGACACCAGCTGGCAGCATAAACATGTAGCATGAAAACCTCTTTTCTTTATTTTGCCCTGATCCTACACTTTTTTTTTGCAGACATCAATGCCGGTCAGAACAGCCGCCGGTGCCGGATATGTTTGGGGGCATGGGCAAAAACCGCGGCCAGCACAAATGCGGCCAGCATGGCAGGGGTTCCCGGAAGCCAGCCGTGGAGGGCCATTCCCATGAGTACCAGTTTGACAAGGGTGGTCAGGCCCGCCGGTTCACGCAGCAGCTGCCGGTGGCGCAGCATTTCAGTGCCCATGAGCAAAACCCCGGTTACGGTGGCCAGAACCAGGTAGATGCCGGGCAGATCCGGCTGCCCGGGCAGCAAAAACACTGCCAGAAACACTGCAGCCCCCACCTGGTGGATGGCCCGGATGAATATGGACACCATCCATATCCAGTATGGCCGATCCCCGGTTTGTCCCAGCCTGCTGTTTTGGGTGTGGGTCTCTGATTTTAGGTCTGCCATTACATATTCAGCATTTTTTTGCCCATGGCCAGCCGTTCCAGGGTCTTGTCATCCTCCAGACCCGCCACCACCTGTTCCAGCATGTCGGGAATGGCGATCTCCTGGGGGCATTTGTCCAGGCATTCCCCGCACTGGATGCACTGGGAGGCATACCCCATCTGCCCGCCGCTGAAAATGTCCCCGCACCGGATGGCATACATGAACCGGGCTTCGGGTTCGTTTTTGAACAGGTGCAGCTTGTTGAGGATTTCGAAGGCCCCTGAAATATTGACCCCTTCCGGACAGGGTTTGCAGTATTCACATCCGGTGCAGTTCACCACCATCAGGCGCCGGTAGGTTTCGGCCGCCTGCTTCACCAGGTCCTTTTCCAGGCTGGTCAGGGAGTCGGGGTGTGCATCTGCAGCGATTTTCAGGTTTTCTTCCACATGGGCTTCTTCATTCATGCCGGACAGCACCATCGTGACTTCGGGATGGTCCCAGATCCAGCGCAGCGCCCATTCCACCGGTGTGCGGGATACGGGTGCCCTGTCCCAGATCCCGGCCACTTCCGCCGGGGGCTGGGGTACCCCTAAATTGCCGCCCCGCAGCGGCTCCATCACAATAACGCCCAGGCCTTTGCCTGCGGCATACATCAGACCCTCGGTGCCGGCCTGGTGGAATTCATCCAGATAATTGTACTGGATCTGGCAGAAATCCCAGTCATAATCATCCACAATGGTCTTGAAATCATCAATCCTTCCATGGAAGGAAAATCCGGCATACCGGATCCGGCCGTTTTTTTTGGCCTGGTCGATAAAATCCAGGACATCCATTTTTTTGAGGCGCTCCCACATGGGACCAGCCAGGTTGTGAATCAGATAAAAATCAATGGGGTCGGTGCCCAGATTTTCGCACTGCTGATCCAGGAATTCATCCATGTGGCTCCGGTTTCTCACCATCCAGGACGGCAGCTTGGTGGCGGCGAACGCCTTGTCCCGGTATCCGTCCTGCAGGGCTTCCCCCACCAGGCGTTCACTGTCACCGCCGTGATAGGGCCAGGCCGTGTCCAGATAATTGACCCCGTTGTCAATGGCATGGCGGATCTGGGCAATGGCCCGGGGCCGGTCAATTTTGCCGTTTTCCTGCACTGGCAGGCGCATGCATCCGAATCCCAGGATAGACAATTCTTCTTTAACCTTTGGCATTTTTCTGTAAAGCAT
>DATFKQ010000116.1:0-13381 GCA_035268565.1 Desulfotignum sp.
GTTCATGACCACATCGCTTGTGGCGGAAAACCGGACCCTGGCCGTGCCGGCTTCCATCCAGTCTATCACCTCCACAGCGGATTTCCAGGATATCGTTAGTTTCGGCCTGATCGCAGGCAGAAAAGCACGAAAAATTGTGGAAAACACCAACCATATTCTGTCATTTGAACCGCTGTGCGCTGCCCAGGCCGCGGATCTGCGGGGACCGGAAAAACTGAGCCCCGCCGGAAAAATCATGTTTGACGCCGTGCGTGAAACCCTGGCCTATATGGGCAAGGACAAAGTATATATCGACGATATGGAGGAACTCAAAGCCCGGATCGAATCCGGTGAGTTCGTGAAAAGAGTGGAAGATGCCGTGGGAGAACTGCTCATTGTCCATAAAAGAGATTAGGAAAGAATAGGGGGAGGAATTATGTCAGCGCATCCTGTTGCAGCGAAAATCGTTGATGAGTACCGGGAAACCTATCCGGCGTCCAGAGAGCGGCACCAGCGCCTGGTCAAGTATATTCCGGGCGGGGCCACAAGAAGCCTGAGCTATTTCAAGCCCTGGCCCATCCACATCGATTATGGCAAGGGTGCCCATGTGTATACCCATGAAGGCCATAAACTTTTGGATGTCACCAATGCCTATGGTGCCCTGGTGCACGGTCACGGGGATCCGGATGTGGTGGCCGCGGTCCAGGCGGGCATTGCCAGAGGATCCCAGTATTCCACCCCCACCGACGGCCAGTACCATCTGGCAAAACTGTTGTGTGACCGGGTGCCGGGGTTTGACAAGGTGCGGTTTCTCAATTCCGGTACCGAAGCCACCATGTTTGCCCTGCGCACAGCCAGGGCCATAACCGGTAAAGACAAGATTCTGAAAATGAGCGGCGGGTTCCACGGCACCCATGACTGCGTGGCTGCCTCCACCAAGAAAAATGTCATCACGGCAGGCATTCCAGCGGGCATGACACAAGACATGCTGGAGGTGCCGTTTAATGACCCGGACGCCCTGGAAAAAATGGTGACCCGGCATGCTGCAGATCTTGCCGCCGTGGTCATGGAACCGTTTTTAGGGGCTGGCGGGGTGGTGCTGCCGGCACCGGGATTTGTGCAAAAAGCCCGGGATATAACAACTGCCCACGGTGTGCTGTTGATTTTTGATGAGATCTTTTCTTTCCGGGTGGATACCGGCGGGTGCCAGCATCTGTACGGGGTGACACCGGATCTCACCACCGTGGGCAAGGTGGTGGGCGGGGGGCTTCCCATAGGGGTGCTGGGCGGCAAAGCCGAGTTCATGAACATTTACTGCCATGAAAATACAGACAGGCCGTTGTATCATTCCGGGACCTTTAACGGGTATGAAACCGTTATGCAGGCCGGATTCGCAGCCCTGTCCAAGTATGATGCAAAGGCGGTTGCTGCCATCAACGCCACCGGGGACCGGCTGCAGAAAGGACTGCTGGCACGTATTGCCGGCAACGGCCTGAACATCCAGTCCAACCAGATCGGATCCCTGGTGAATATTCATTTTGTAAACCAGCCCACCGTGCGGGCCGAGCATGTGCTGGCATCTGAAGAGGAACTGCACACCCTCATGCACCTGTCTTTGCTCAACAAAAAGATATTCAACATCCCCAGGGGCCTGTTTATCCTGTCCACGGTTATCACTGATGAGGAGATAGACATGTTCCTGGAAAAAATTGATGATACCTTTAAGGAACTGCTGCCGTTGATCCAGGAAAAATACAGCCATTTGCTTTTATAGGTTACAGGAGAAAGCAATATGGTACTGGACAGAATCGATAAAAAAATCTTGAACACCCTGCAGGAAAATGGGAAGATAACCAATTCAAAACTGTCAAAAATTGTGGGTATATCCGCCCCCGCCACCCTGGAACGGGTCAAGCGGCTGGAGCTTTCAGGGGTGATCACCCATTTTACGGCAGTGGTAAACCCGGAAAAAATCGGGTTTACCATCATGGCCATGGTAAATATCAGCCTGAATCTGAGCAATCTGTCCTCCGTGGCCATGATAAAAGAAAAGTTCATGGCCCTGGATGAGGTGGTTGAGTGCTATCAGATTGCCGGGGCCAATGATTTTATCCTCAAGGTGGCAGCCAGAGACATCAAGACCTACGGGGAGTTCATGAACAAGAAACTGACACAGATAGAAGGCATCCAGGTCATAAAATCCTCTTTTATCATTGACAATGTAAAGGAAAAACGGATGTTTCTGCTGGATCTGGAAGAGGAATACAGGGTGTAGCAGCCTATTGGCGGGTCTGGATCAGGTCTGGCCGTGAGGATGCCGGCCCGTGCCTGGCCCATGGTATTAAAATCCACAACCCTAATATACAGGAGAAAACAATATGGATAAGATTATTATTACAGCAGCCATCACCGGTTCGGTCCACATTCCCACCATGAGTGATTATCTGCCCATCACCCCGGATGAGATCGTGGAAGATGCGGTCAAAGCATGGGAGGCAGGGGCAGCCATTGCCCATATTCATGTGCGCAACCCGGAGAACGGCCTGCCGGTCTCAGATCCGGACCTGTTCCTTGAGGTGCATTCCAAGATCAAGGCCAGATGCAACATGGTGCTGCTGCCCACCACCGGCGGCGGCATGAACCAGACCACCGAAGAAAAATTGATTCCCATTAAAAAACTGCAGCCTGAAATGTGCTCTTTTGACCCGGCACCCTTTAACTTCGGAATTTTTCAGATTGCCAGCCGGTTCAAGGAATTCAAGCATGACTGGGAAAAAGACTACCTGGAACTGTGCAAGAACGTCACCTTCCGGCCCACCTTCAACGATGACCTGATCTATGCCAAAACCTTTCTGGAAATTGATACCAAACCCGAATTTGAGATCTATGAACTGGGGCATGTCTCCTATGTGAAATGGCTCATGGAGGAAAACCTGGTGAAACTGCCGGTGCACCTGCAGTTTGTGTTCGGCCCCATGGTGGGGTGGATGACACCCTCTGTCAAACACCTGGTGCTGATCCATGACGAAGCCAAAGAGGTGCTGGGACAGGAAAATTTTACCTGGTCCGTGGCTGCGGGCGGCAGGTTTCAGATTCCCATCACCACCACTGCCATGGCCATGGGTGCCCAGAATGTGCGGGTGGGGCTGGAAGATTCGGTATACGCGGGAAAAGGCGTCATGGCAAAGGCCTCCGCCGATCAGGTGAACATGATCAAGAACGTGGCCAAAGAGATGAGCCTTACCCCTGCCACCTCGGATGAGACCAGGGAAATTCTGGGACTCAAGGGACTTGACAAGGTGAATTTCTGATACCAGGCAGAGGTGGATGGCTTTTAAACAACACAGAAAATGCGAAAGTTGGGTATGTAATATTAACATGATTATATAAGGAGGAGATCGTTGAACTACTCAGGTTATGCTTCAATTCATGCGCGACACATCCCTGAAAAGGTTTGTCTGATTGAAAGAACACCTGCATCAGGCACAAGGCGCACCTTTACCTGGCAGGAATTCAATGATGAAATCAACCGCACCGCCAATTACCTGGCAAAGGAGCTGGGGGTGAAAAAAGGTGATTTTGTCATGCACCTCCAGAACAATTCTTTGGAATGGCTGGTAACCTACTATGCCATCATCCGCCTGGGTGCTTTGGTGGTGCCTTTGAACTTCCGGTTTGAAAGCCCGGATATCCAGTATGCAGCCGGGGTCTGCAACCCGGATGTATTCATACTGGGATCGGAATTTCTGGGGGTGGTTCAGCCGATCCAGAAAACCCTTGCCTCCGTCAAACACTTTGTCTGTGTGGGCGAAACCGTGCCTGAAGACATGATCGATTTTGCCGTCATCCAGCAATACCAGGATACAAAAGATGCCATGGTCCAGGTGGAAAGAGACCATGGCCTGGCCATGATGTTCACCTCCGGCACCACGGGCAAGCCCAAACCTGTGCTCCATACCCATTATTCTCTTAACAGCACCGCCGTGGGCAACGGTATGACCTATTTTGTGCAGAAAGATGACAACTACCTGATTTTTCTGCCCCTGTACCATTCAGGCACCTTGTTTTTGTGGGCCCCGTTTTATGCCACCGGCGCTGCCGGCACCATTATCAAAGATTTTAAAGATCCCAAATGGATCATAGAAGCCATGGCAGCTGAAGGGTGCACAGATACGCTTTTTGTGGTTCCCATTGCCATCGCCATTCTCAATGGTATGAACAACAGGACCATTGACCTCAAAGAGTATGATCTGTCTGCATGGAAATACATGGAGGTGGGTGCCCAGCCTGTGCCGTTTGACATCATGAAGGAACTGGTGGAAAAACTGCCCTGCAGGGTTTCCAATATTTACGGCATTACCGAAGGCGGCGGGGGCGGCACCTTTAATCTGTATCCGGAAGATGTACTCACCAAGCCCGGTTCCATTGGCAAACCCACATTCGGCGTGGAGGCAAAAATCGTGGATCCCCTGGGGGATGAACTGCCTGCCGGAGAAGTGGGGGAACTGGTATTCAGAACACCGCGCATGATGTATGAATATTATTCCAATCCTGAAAAAACGGCAGAAACCATAAAAAATGGTTGGCTTTATACCGGAGATCTACTAAAGATGGATAAGGATGGATATTTTTATATTGTGGATCGCATGAAAGACATGATTACCAGCGGCGGAGAAAACATCTATCCGGTGGAGATAGAAGATGCGCTTATGGACCATCCGGATATTGACGATGTCGCCTGTATAGGGTATCCGGATGACCGGCTGGTGGAAATTGTCATGGCCGTGGTCCAGATCAAGGACGGCCGGCAGATGACCGAAGAAGAGGTGATTGAATTTGCCAAATCCAAACTGTCGTTGTACAAGGTTCCCAGGAAGGTGATTTTTGATGAAGTACCAAGAAATCCCACAGGCAAATTGATGAAACCCCAGCTCAGACAAAAATATACCGGTCGCAAAGAGGCGTTCAAGCAACTGGCATAGGTTCCATAAATAAAGTTACAACCAGTGCGGCTGCAAAGGGCCTGCCGCACTGACAACAGTATAACTTTAACCGTAAGGAAAGGAACAGACATTATGAGATTTCCAACAATTTTTGGCTTTTTGCTGGTATTAACGGTGGCTATTTTCACATTCACAGGATCCGGTCTGGCTGCTGCCCCCTCACTTGAAAAATGGAAACCTGATTTTGACCCCAAAGGTGCCAAATACCGGTGCATTGTTTCCAATGTTTCCACACCCGCCCTGGTGGGCACCCATGCCGGGTTTGAAATGCGCGATGAGTTGTGGAAACGCTCCAACGGCCAGATTTACATCGATTTTAAGCCCCTTTCCATCCTTGGCGGCGAAGTAGAGGTGCTCAATATGCTCCAGATGGGCGCCATCCAGGGCATGGGGGTGTCTTCGGTGGCATCCACCAACCTGGGACCCAGGTTCGGTCTGGTCAACCTGCCGTTTCTGGTGGATTCCTTTGAAAAACTGGACAAGTTTGTCTCCAATGAAAAACTGTTCAGCCATTTTATGAACGCCATGGACCACCAGGGCATCACTGGTCTGGATATCACCGGCTATGGAAACTATGGCTGGGCCACCACTGAACCTGTAAAATCCATTGAAGATGCCAAAAAAATAAAATTCAGGACAGCAGAGGCTGCCGTAAACCAGTTAACTTACCGGAACTGGGGATTCAACCCGGTATCCATGCCCTGGCCCGATGTACAGGTGGCCCTGAAACAGGGGGTCATCACCGGACTGGACCATACACCGGCCGTGTGCAATCTGACCAAGAAATTTGAAGTGGCCAAGTATTTCACCCAGATCAACTATGCCCAGGGCCTGTTCATCTGGATCTTCAACAAGGCATGGCTGGCCAGTCTGCCTACAGATCTGCGCGAAACATTTATCCAGACAGTAAATGATGTCTGCGCTGCAAACCGGGAAAGAACTGCGGCCTGGGAAAAGCAGAATATAGAAGATGCCAAGGCATCAGGGGTGCAGTTTTTTCAGCTGCCTGAGGCGGAAATGGAGATCCTCAAAGACCAGAGCCAGGCCACCTATGAAAAATATGCCCCTGAAATCAACAAATTGTATCCCGGAGATACCTATAAACCGGATAATTATCTCAAAGAAGTGCGGAATTTTTTAAACGAGTAAAACCTGAGGACAGGAAAATCACATAAAGGATGTCAAACCATTTAGCCTGGGATTGTTTTTATGCTTGGGAGATTGCTTAAGAAACTGGATGCCATAGCCAGCCAAATTGAAGAGTGGACCCTGTTCATCATGGTTATGGTTGCATTGATCTCTTTGTTTTTCAACGTGGTGCTGCGGTATGGATTCAATTATACCCTGGCCTGGAGTGAAGAACTGGTCCGGATTGTAATTATCTACTCCACGTTCGTGGGGGCCAGTGTGGCGGTTAAACAGCGGGCCATGATCCGGATCGATGCGGTTGTCCAGCTTTTCCCGAAACTGAAAACCGGCCTGACCTTTTATACCAATATCCTGATGCTGGTGTTTGCAGGAATGATGATTTATTATGGATTTAAAATGACCCATCTCCAGTATTTGACCCACCAGAAAACCATCATCATGCAGATCCCCCTGGTTGTTGTGTACGCCATCATGCCCGTAACGGGTGTGATGGTGTTCCTCAGGACGATACAGGTGATGATCCAGGATTATACATCAAAATAAAAAAGGGCCTTTTTCCATGCAGACAAGTGACTTGATTATCCTTTGCATTCTTCTGGGATGCATGACCACCTATGTACCTGTTTTCCTGTGCCTGTTCTTCACTGCAACCATTGGACTGATTTTTTTTCTGGACATGCCACTGGCCCTGCTTATCCAGACCCTTTTCAGGAGTCTGGATAATTTTTCTCTGGTGGTGGTGCTGTTTTTTATCCTTTGCGGCAATATCATGAGCAAGGGAAGAACTGTTGAAAAACTCATCAATCTGGCCAACGCCCTGGTGAGCTGGCTGCCCGGGGGGCTGGGCATGGCCGGGGTCATCGGATGCGGCCTGTTCGGTGCCATCTCCGGCTCCACTGTGGCCACGGTGGTGGCCCTGGGGGGATTCATGATCCCGGCCCTGATGAAAAACGGGTATGATGAGAATTATACCCTGGGGCTGATGACCACCTCTCCCAACCTGGGGGTCATCATTCCCCCCAGCATCAGCATGATTTTTTACTCCATGATCAGCAATGTATCTTTGGAAGGGCTGTTTATCACCGGGTTCATCCCGGGTATACTGATTATTTTCTGCGTATGCCTGTATACCTGGCTGCTGTACCGCAAAAGAACCGATATCAAACGTCTGCCTGCACCCAGAGTGGGGGATCTGCTGGAAATTTTCAAAGAAGGATTCTGGGCACTGATGCTCATTGTCATCATTTTCGGTGGGATATTCTCCGGGATGTTTACCGCCAATGAGGCAGCAGTTGTGGCATCAGTGTATGCGTTTTTTGTGGAATATTTTATCTACCGGTCCATGAGTTTTGATGATATCAAGGATGTGACCGTAAGTTCTGCGGTCACATCAGCCACCTTGCTGCTCATTGTGGCCTCAGCCACCTGTTTCGGGCGGTACCTGACTTTTGAAAATATTCCCAACCGGGTGGCCGAGGTGGTGGTGGCCTCCATCCAGTCTCCCATCATGTTTTTACTGGCCATGAATATTCTGCTGCTCATCATCGGCATGTTCATGGACATTATTTCCGCCACCCTGATTCTGGGGCCGGTATTCCTGCCGCTCCTGGGACCGTTCAACGTGGATCCCATGCACTTTGGTCTGATCATGACCGTGAACCTGGCCATCGGCTACTGTACCCCGCCCATGGGGGTGAGTCTGTTTATCACCGGGGCCCTGGCCAAACGGGATATTATTTATGTGTCCCGGGCAGTGCTGCCGTTCCTGATTATCCAGATAAGTGTGCTGTTTTTCCTGACCTATTTTCCCCAGGTGGTATTGTTTCTGCCCCGGATGTTCGGGTATAACTAAAACCTAAAAATCCGCAGCCCGGAGGGTCCCTCCCCATTTCCCTGTTTTTCAGTTAGAAATCGGGGAGGCGCGCACTAAATTCCTTTGTCAATGATATTGGCATTGTGACGCAGCCGTTCCTGGATACCCCGGGACACTGTCCAGTGTTTCTCAAAATCATCCCAGAAGTCCCGGTTTTCGTCCTTCCAGTTGTCACCGAACCGCAGGTCAAAATGGTCCCCGAGCTTGTCAAACAAAAGTTTCCAGGTGGGTTTGCCCTGGCTTTTGGCCCCCATGAATTCATCGATCAGGGTGTCCAGCTCACTTAAATGTTCCTTGGACAGATAGGAAACAGCCCCTTTTTTAATGGATTCTATCAATGACTGGGGGTTCATGGCATTGGCGGTGAGCATGATGGCCGGAATGTCCCGCTGGACACATTCTTCTAAAAGTTTGATGCCGTTGACCCCCATGATGTCCAGGATGGCCAGGTCATAGCGGGTGGTAAATATTTTTTCCGATGCCGTCTCATAGTCCTTTGCCACATCCACTTTTGCCGTATCAAGAATTTCCTGGATGGTTTCAATGATGTCCTGTTCATCATCCACTGCCAGTATGTGTTTGTCTTTAAGAAAGGATTTGCTCATGGTGATTTCTCCTTGCCCGATATTTATATTAAAAGGTATTGTCTTCTATTAACTTGTTATTATTTTGCAATAACCCGATTTTTTCTAAAAAATATTAATAAGGATGGTTTTGTTTCCTAATTTTAATTAGTTACCGGAACCTGGTGAAAAAGTCAAGAAGGAACTCTATCAGTGGCACAAATTGACCTGGAACTCTGGAAATGAAAAAGTATTGATCGCCCCTTCCACAGAGTGTTGACAAAGGCACCGATATGGCGTACATTTTCTGGAGGTGTCAACAAAAACACAAAAAAAGGTATAATTTATGGATACAGCATCACAAAGCAAAACAGAGAGAATAAATCTTCGTGTACAAAGCAGCGCAAAAGACCTCATAACGCTTGCTGCCGGCTTTGAGGGCAAGACAATCAGTCATTTTATATTGACCAGTGCTTTGAAGTGTGCGGAAAAAACAGTCCAGGAGCATCAGATGATGACCTTGAATGCAAAAAATTCAAAGTCTTTTTTTGAAGCACTTTCCGCCCCTGTGCGGTTTAATCCCAAATTGACCGCAGCTTTTGAAGAATATGATAAACGTGTTGTCACCAAATGACACGTTTCCGGGATCTGGTCATTGCGCCGTTGAACTCTGAACACGACAGAGCCGGATTTTATTGTAATGTGGACACATTGGATCATTATATTCATAGGCAGGCCGGGCAGGATATCAAACGCAGCATCAGTCGTATTTTTGTTGCAGAGCAGTCTGGCAATTCTAAAGAGATGCTGGGCTATTACAGCTTGAGTACATTATCTATTGAAATGAGCCAGTTACCTGAAAATCTGGCCCGGAAGCTGCCCAGACATCCAATACCTGCTGCCCTGATTGGCAGGCTTGCAGTCAGCAAAAAGGCGCAGGGATACGGTATCGGCAGAATGCTGTTGATAGATGCCATTAAGCGAACGCTGTCAGTAAGCGACCAGATAGCAATCTATGCCATGATTGTTGATGCAGTTAACGACAGTGCCAGAGGCTTTTATGAACAATACGGGTTTGCGTGCCTAAAGGATAGCAGCAAAAGATTGTATTTACCCTTAAAATCATTCAAAAACGACACAAACGGCATTAACCATAACCACAGGTGTCCTTCATGAACCCGAAAAACGACCCGGCACATGCCGGCATACACGATACTGCTCAATATGGAATGATTATCGCTGAGCACATCATTGAAACTGTGGCCACCCTGTGCCCTTTCCCCTGAAACCAAAGGCTAACAACATAAAAGCTGACAGCTAACAGGTATAACTAATGAAAGATTTCATTGAAAGGGCAGCCGTTTCTTCACAAACCCCACCTGGTAAAACAGGCCCGGGTTTCCGCAGGTTCTCCCATTTGTCCGGGTGCCCGGACCTGGCCCATGCCGTGTTTGACCGCACAGGGGGGGTAAGCACCCCCCCTTTTGATTCTTTGAATGTGGGATTCAGTACCGGTGATGACCCGGATGCTGTCATGGAAAACCGCAGCCGGATCCTGTCTTTTCTTGGCCTGTCCCGGGCCTTGTTTGTGAACCAGGTGCACGGCAGTGATATGCTGGTGCTGCCTGCAGCCAAAGCAGATCCGCATTTGTTCTGGAAACCGGGCCTTCCTGCACCAGCCACCTGTATCACCGCCGACGGCATGGTCACAGACCTGCCTGATCTTGCCCTGGTCATCCAGGTGGCGGACTGCCAGGCAGTGCTCCTGGCAGATCCCGTTAAAAAAGTCGTCGCCAATGTGCATTCCGGGTGGCGGGGCAGCCTGGAAAATATCATTGGAAAATGCGTGGATGTGATGACAGGCCGGTTCACATGCCGTCCTGAAGATATTCTGGCAGGGATATCTCCTTCTTTAGGCCCCTGCTGCGCTGAATTCAAACACTTTCGCACAGAGATACCACAGCATCTGTGGCAGTACAAACACCCCCACAAAGACTATTTTGATTTCTGGGCACTTTCCCGGGACCAGCTGCTGGAAAAAAACCTGCACCCGGATCATGTAAAAAATATGTGTCTGTGCACCCAGTGCCGCCCGGACCGGTTTTTTTCATTTCGGAACGCCGGCAGAACCGGCAGGTTCGCCTGTGCCATCGGGATTTGCTGAGGCCAAAAAGAATGGCGGATCCGGCATTTTTTCACGTTGACTTCACACAAAGCATATGGTATTTGCTCAAAGGTAAATTGATCTTTGAACTGCCAGACACCAAGTATAAGAAAGGCGGCAGATGAAAAATGAAACCGGCAAAAACCTCAGAGAACTTGGTTATTTTGCCAGCCTCGGCATCTCGGTTGCGCTTTCGATTTTTATCGGCCTCGGCCTGGGGCTCTGGCTGGATAAGAAGTTTGACACAGACCCTGTCCTGATGTTTGTAGGGCTGGGCCTGGGCATTGTAGCCGGGTTCAGCAATATCATCAGGGCCGGCAAAAAAGGGAAGAATTATTGATGCAGGATCTGACAAAAGTGGTTGACCTTGTCACAAAATCCAACTGGCTGCTGCTGGTACTTGCCGGGCTGGTGGCGCTCATGACCACCCCCACGGCTGTTTACCTGGGCGTGATAGCCGGTGGATTGATTGTGGCAGTCAATTTTCATCTTTTGAAAAGAACCATTAACAACAATATCTGCCCCGAAGCAGTATCAGAAAAGGGGCGGTCCCTGGTGGGGCATGTCCTGGTGAAATATTATATCAGATTTGTGATCAGCAGTATCCTTATTTTTCTGCTGATATCAAACCATATTGTTCATCCGCTGGGGCTTCTGGCGGGGCTCTCGGTGGTGGTTGCAAGCGTGTTCCTGGTAACACTGCTTGTGGTGACAAGACTATATTTTAAGGAGGCGGTATAAGGTGGAACATCCATATTTATTTCTGACATCTGTGTTTGGACTGTTTGGCTTGGAAGAATGGGCAGCGCATCATCCCCATGTTACCTATATGTGGCTGGCCATGGTTATTTTGATTGTTTTCGGCTGGCTGGCCGGTAAAAGCGTATCCCTGGTGCCGGAAACAGCCCAGAATGTGTTTGAAGTCCTGATTTCCGGTATGGAGGAATTTGTGGTCAGTATCACCGGTGAAGAAGGCCGCAAATCCTATCCCCTGCTGATTTCTATTTTTCTGTTTGTTCTGGTGGGCAATCTCATGGGCCTGGTACCGTCATTCTACCCCCCCACTGCCAGCGTGAATACCACCATGGCCCTGGCGCTTATAGCGGTGGGCTGGAGCCATGTGGTGGGTGTCTGGCACCATGGATTCAAATACATCAAGCATTTTTTAGGCCCGGTACCCCTTATGATCCCTTTGTTCCTGCCCATTGAGCTTATTGCCCATATGGCCCGGGTGCTGTCCCTGACTTTCCGTTTGTTTGGAAACATGATGGGGCATGAACTGGTGGTGCTTATTCTGCTCATGCTGGGCGGTATGTTTCTGGCACCGCTGCCGGTCATGGCCATGGGTGTTTTTGTGGCCCTGGTCCAGGCGTTTGTGTTTTTTCTTCTGTCCACCATGTATATTGCCGGTGCCATTGAAGAAGCACATTAATACTTGTGTTTTTTACGGGAAATGGAAGAAGCCCGTTTGTTGTAGTTATATTCATTTAACTTAAAGGTTAGAAGGAGTAAAAAATGGAATTTCTTGTTGGAAGTGTATGGGCAGCTGGTCTTGCCATCGGTATTGCCGCATTTGGTTGCGGTATTGGACAGGGTCTGGGCCTGAACGGCGCCATGAGCGGTATTTCCAGAAATCCGGAAGCAGCCGGTAAAATTCAGGTGAACATGCTCATCGGTCTGGCACTCATCGAATCGCTGTGTATTTATGCACTGGTTGTATCCTTGATTCTCATGTATGCCCATCCTGCACTGGAGGCGGCTACTGCTGCACTTGGCGCACACTAGACCATACAAAGTTTTACAATGAGATAGAAGACAAAAAGGTGCCGGGCAGCAGCCCTGCACCTTTTTGTTTAACAGGAGGTAGGTATATGAACGATTCATCCATTGAGCTTGCTCCCATGCCTGAAGATGCCGGCCAACAGGTCCGGCGCTCGTTTCGGGTGCCTGTGGATCCGGAAGAACCTGTATCTGTTGTTATTGATGAGATCTCCTATCCTGTTTCAGATATCAGCCTGGATGGCATCAGTTTTTCTGTTGAAGACAACCAGCGCTTTGAGTCAGGGCAGACCCTGTCCTCCTGCAGGCTGCAGTGCAAAAATTTTGTATTAACCGATTTGGAGGCACAGGTTGTGCATTGTTCTTTTCCTGCACAGGGCAGTGATCTGTGGCAGTTGGGCATCCAGTGGGTCCATATGAAAAATTCCGAGAAAAAAGAACTGGAACAGATGTTGACCCGGTTGAAAAAAAATGCGCTGGCAAAGTCCAGAACATCTGGACCGGATCATCCAGGCGAGGAAGCATGAACCAGAAAAAAGACATTATGGGACAAATCCTGTCCGGAGATGATGAGGCAGGCCAGGGCCCGCCCCGGGAACTGGACTGCCTGATATACCGCAGTGTTTCCGGGGAGGCGGAAGATGAAATTTTTCACGAACCTTCAAAAGAATCCTGGAAAGTGTCCAGGGACAATGTGTCTGTGGAGGTGTGGGAAAGTACAGCCAAGATCCGGATGCGGGTTTCTTTGGGCAAAAACAGACAGGTGTCCATGAAACGGATAGCCAGTATTGCTGTTGATGCGATTCTCAAAGAATTGAAAAAGGAGGATTAGGGTGATTATCATCTGTCCCAAATGCAGCAGAAAGCACAA
>DATFKQ010000117.1:0-4167 GCA_035268565.1 Desulfotignum sp.
CGAACCAAATCGTATTCACCGATACCCAGTTCTGGCCCGTTGCCAAAAAGTTTGATGTTTTGCTGATGGTCACCGAATGTCACCCCAGCCAATCTTGTTG
Source organism: Desulfotignum sp. (assembly GCA_035268565.1). Taxonomy (GTDB): domain Bacteria; phylum Desulfobacterota; class Desulfobacteria; order Desulfobacterales; family Desulfobacteraceae; genus Desulfotignum. The sequence goes on from DATFKQ010000117.1 coordinate 101, forward strand.
TTAAAACAGTCATCTTAAAAATCCTTTTTTTGTTGTGGTGCCCACCCTTGATAGGCAGGCACCTTGTTAAATATTATTTCATAATTGGAAATACAGGTGGCTTAGGTCCTGCGTCAGAACTCGTGTTTTCAATAGCAGTCGCAAGTTTGTATAAGTTCACCCATAGCATGTTCATCGCACAGTTCTTCATCTTCCCATCGAACATGGCACAATCGCTTGCAAGGCAGGATGATTTGAAAAACGGACATGATTTTCCTTTTACTCTATCCATGACTTTTCTGGAAACAGCGGGATAAAAACCAGCCAAAATCAACGGTTAAAAATCAGCCACCCCTTATGACGGGCGCACCTATCCGTGTCCGGTTCAAACCAGATTCAAAAAGCCTGGTGTTCAGCCCTGAGCAAAGGCCTGACTAAATTTTTAAGTTGTGCTGATGATCACCTTTTTCGATAACTGTTTCCCTCCATAATAAGGATCTCAGAGTTGTAGACGAGTCGGTCGGCAATCGCCGTGGCAACAGTTGTTCCGTCAAAGATGTCTCCCCAGCGGGCAAACGGCAGGTTGGTCGTTATGATGGTGGACCTTTTTCCATGCCGGCCGCTGATGACCTGGAAAAACAGGTTTGATCCCTGCCTGCCCAGCGGAAGGTACCCGATTTCGTCACAGACTAAAAGTTCCTGTGATTGATAAAATTGAAGTTTTTTGAGCATGGTGTGTTCATTTTCAGCTGCCACCAGCTGATTGATCATATCCATGGCTGTTATAAAAAGCGTTTTGACCCCATTCTGGGTTGCGGCATAGGCAATGCACTTGGATAACATCGTCTTTCCGGTTCCCGGATTGCCAATCAGGATAATGTCTTTTTTCGCCTGGATAAATCCCAGATCCAGCAAGTTCAATATCCGGCTTTTCTGCTTTTCACGTGATTCATGATGAGCAAAATCAAATTGATCGATGGTGGGTTTTTCTTCCAGTTTTGATTGTTTGAACCGCAGAGCAATTCTGGCTTTTTTCCTGTTTTCGATCTCAATCTCCAACAGTCGGTCAATGACCTGAAGAGGGGTCAGATTTTTTTGAGCACTTTGTTCCAGAACATCGGGCAGATTCAGTGCACAGTTTATCAGTCGAAGTGATTTGAACTTATCAATGACAGTTTCCATTGTTTTTTCCTCCTTGTGAAGGGCCAATATATGGTATTTTGCGAGGTTGGATTGTGGCAGTCGGAACTGCTTCATTTTTTGGGTTGATACGTAAAACCTGCTTTAATCAGTATCTCTTCCAAAATTATCCCAACTTCACCTCTGCTTTTGAGTTCATCAAGCATCCATTTTTGGATACGGGCATGTACATGAACACGCTTGAGATGTGATGGTAGTTTGGGTTTTGGTTTTCCTCTATATCCGCCACGCATACATCCACCTTTTTACAAACAAAATTCCAATATCCTTGCGGTTCAAGGGTTATAGATAACCGTTATACGCTTTACAAAAAAAACAGGCTATTTTCTCCTCCGTGAAAGGGCCAGTGCATCGTATTCAGCCAAATTTGGCTGTGGCAGCCGGATCTGATTCAGATCTTCGTTCTTCAGGGCCACTGGACGATGGTGGACGGCAGACGTCATTTCCTGGTGAAGGATGTTTTCCACGTATTCAGATCCATACAGCTTATGGGCCAGCGCTTTTCTGAGGGCGTATGTCAAAGATGATGCTCCGTATTTGTCCTGAAGCTGCAGCAGATATGCCACCGTCTTTTTCAACGGTTGTCTGGCATCGGAGAGTTTTTCCACGTAATCCACGGCTTCCTGGCCCAGGGACATGAAAATCATCATTTGCCTGTCCATCAATATGCGCTTCCTGAGTTTTCGAACCTGTTCGGTGTGGGCCGGTAGATCGACCCGCAAGCCCCTTTCCCATTTGCGTGCATGGATTGCCACTTTTTTTTCCTTGTAATGGATGGAGACGGTCCGGCTGTCTGCTTTCAAGGTGACGGTTTTCCCCACCAGCCGGGGCGGTACCGTATAAACATTGGCATCAAAACGGATGCCGAAGTCTTTGTATACCTTAAGACTTTCTGTTTCACGATAGTCGGGCAGCGGATCCGGCAACGGGTTCAGGGCATCTTTGACAAACCGGTCCACAGGCTTTTCTCCTGTGGTCTGATGCAGTCTCTGGTTAGCCGTGGTATCCAGCCATGCCAGGACCTGGTGGTTCACATCATCCAGGTCTGCAAATTTTCTTAATGGCCAGAAATTGTGGCGGATATACCGGATACTATTTTCTACTTTCCCTTTCTCGTAGGGGGCCCTGACATTGCAGGCCTTGGGTGTAATGCCAAAGTGCCGCAAAAAATCCAGAAAGGCCTCGTTGAAGCGGATCATGCTGCCCACCCGCTCGATTACGGCTGTAACCATATTGTCTACGACCAGTTCTCCGGGCGTTCCCCCAAAATACAAAAAAGCAGCAATCAGGCACTGATGAAGCGTTGCCTGATTCTGACTGTGGGTGAATACCACAAAAAGCACCCGGCTGTGAGACTCGATCACCACCAGGGCATACAGCTTTCTTGAACTCTTGCCGTATGTAAGGCTGCCGAAATGACCCCAGTCAATCTGGAACTGTTCTCCGGGCCGGGATTCAAAACGGATAAAAGCCTGTTTTTTTGCTTGCCTGAGCTCTCTGAGATAATACCGGACGATGGTGATTTCACCGGCAAACCCTTTGGCCCGGATATGCTGCAATACCACGGGTGCCTTTATCTGTGGATAGTCATTTACCATCTGCTGGATCAGATCCCGGAATGGATCCAGCTTTGACACACGGTCAGGCCTTTTCTGACAGGTGATATCCGGCTGTTCGATGTATTTTTTGACTGTTCCCCGGTCCAGTCCAAGCTGTTTGGCAATCTGCCTGATGGAAAACTGCATGTTGTTCAACCGGTGAATTTCAAAAACTGTCCGTTTGTCTATCATCCGGCTGCCCTCCCTGATGCTTTGTGAGCCGTTTTCGGCAGGGAAAGAACCTGGAACAAGGTCCCGTCATATGTGATCAGTTCCTTGTGAATCAGGCAACTTCTGGCAAAAAGATAATCTTCCTCCACAAAACCCAGAATGGAACAAATGCTCCGGTCACTGTAAAACGACAACCCGTACTTGTCCGATGCCAGGACCAGAAACACATAAAGCGCCAATTCATGGCGGGTCAACGACTGTAAGAACCCGTCTGTCAGAAAACGGTGGGGAATAAAACAAAAGCTTTTGTCTATGCTGCGGACCCGGCTCGGAGACAATATTTTTTTTCGTATCATGACACCCTCCTTCAAAAATTAATGTTTAATCCGGGTGTATCATAAAAAATTATCCCCTGTCCTCGAGTCCATCTTTGCAATTATCCCGAATCGCCCGGTATGGCTGCGATAAAAATTTTTACCGCGTCCATCTTTGCAATCATCGGAACCAGCCAAAACTCACCAAAAAGGCCGTTTATCAAGGGGTTTCTCGCGTCCATCTTTGCAATACCGACATGACGCGGCGTATCCAAAACCTTGACAGTTGCAGTTCTCGCCCTGTTCCTGACTTGCTGGAGGGCCCGGTTTCTGGCAGCTTTTCCTGGATTTCGGAAACGATAGTCTTTCCAATAGTTTGGTTTGCTCTCCAGCCATTTATTGTTGGACAGTTTCTGGCCTTGTGCATATTCGGGGTCTTTTGCCAGCTTCTGCCTTTGCCATAAGGCCTTTCTGGCACGCTGGCAGTCCGGTTTGGAGCAGTAGGTCTGAAGTTTGTTTCTCGGAATAAAAAAGATGCTGCAGCCCAGGCAGGGGATAGGGTCCATGCTCCCTCCAAGTAATGGTTACAAGGCGAATTAAATGGAGGGAATTATATATGATTTAAAAATCGGTTAACGGAATTAAAAAATCAGTGGTTGGGTGACAACACTTGAAATTGGCCGGGAAAAAATCCCTGAAAATGGCGGGGAATTAAATCCCCGGTCCCAGCCTTTCCTCTATTTCTTTTTGTCATACGCTTTGTGCGTCAATACATGGCGGATATACAGCCTCTGTGTGTTGTAAT
>DATFKQ010000118.1:0-30465 GCA_035268565.1 Desulfotignum sp.
TGCTTCACAACGACAGGGATTTTTTACCGATCAAAAAGCATTTTGGGCTCAAGACATTGTAATGCAGAGGAATACCATTTTTTAAAGTCATCTGATGTGCGGATTCAGGGTCCATTTGATGAACCAGCTTTTCTCTTCACGGTCCACACACACAATGCCTGAATTCTGAAACCGGATCACCTGCAGCTCCGGATTCCCGCCCGTCAGAAAGGATACCAGCCGTTCCATATAGGGGAGATGCCCCACGATCATTATATCGGATGCCGGATCAATCCGGGATCCCAAGTCGGTGACATCATCCAGCGGACCGATGCCGTCTGTTTTTTCCAACGGCGCATCCTTCTTCAGGATATCCCTGAAAATCCGTGCAGTCTGTTCGGCCCGGGTCTTGCCGCTGTGCAGGATTTTTGATACCGGCACCTTATACATCCGGGCCACGTCGGCAATTTTCATTGTTTCCTGCCGGCCGGTGTCAGACAATCCCTTTGCCGGATCTTTTTCCTTTGACAGGCTTTTTCCGTGCTGTACCAGATAGACAGCCATGAGAACCTCCTTTTTCCAATTTTCATTCGAATACAAATTTTAACGGGTTATCTGCTGTTTGGCAAGGGGATGGCGTTATTATAGAAAACCGGATTTCTTTCTGTTCAGGATATGGTGCAATATACCTTTACAGGCCGGCAAAATGCTGGTAATCAGTTTTTCATTCAGGCACTGCTGGATCAAAGATGAACAAATGATCCAAAAATTTTATACTGGATGTTTTTGACAAAGAGGCATCTCTTGTGGCACATGCATGAACAGCTAATTTTCGGAGCCTGGGCGATGCTGGTTAATACGGCATTCAATAATACAATCAACCCAAAAATGAGATGACAAATGGACCCGATGAAAATTGATGGCTTGTTGAATAAAAAACAGTTCCCCCGGTCCAGTCGATACGAAATGGACTGGATGCTGGAAAACCAGATGGGACCCAACGCCGTATGGCTGGTGGAATGGCTGTGTGAGGCCCTGCCCCTGAAGCCTGCCATGCGGGTCCTGGATCTGGGGTGCGGCCGGGCCATGACCAGTATTTTTATGGCAAAGGAATTTGGCGTACAGGTGTGGGCCACGGACCTGTGGATCACACCGGATCACAACTGGCAGCGGGCCGTCCGGGCCGGGGTCGCTGACAAGGTGTTTCCGCTGCGCTCGGAAGCCCATGCACTGCCTTTTCCGGAAGGGTTTTTCGATGCAGTGGTGTCCATTGATGCCTATCAGTATTTTGGAACCGATGTGCTGTACCTGGGGTACCTGAGCCGGTTTCTTAAGCCCGGCGGGATGCTGGGGGTGGTGATGCCGGCGTTGATGCAGAAAATGGGGGATGTCATCCCGGACCATCTGACCCGGCCCCAGGCCAACGGCAAGGTGTTCTGGGAGGATGGGTGCCGCAGCTTCAAAACGGCTGACTGGTGGCAGGAGCTGTGGGCCGGGGACACCAGCGTCACGGATGTCAAAATGGAGATTCTGCCCGACGGCTGGCGGCTTTGGCGGGATTTTGAAACCGCCCTTGAGATGGCCGGTAAAAGCATTTTCCCTTCTGATGCCCAGGCCCTGGATATGGATCAGGGACGGTATATCGGATTTGTCCGGGGGATGGCCCGGCGGACCCGGACCGAATCCATGAACCTGTATGACCCGGCCATCGGTGCCCGGGTGGGAGTGGATCAGTAGCCGGCCCGGAATCTGGACGAGGAGGCAAAATAAATGAAACAGATTGTTGACAATATCTGGCATGTGGGCGACAGCGGCTGTGCGGTCTATCTGGTGGACACCCAAAGCGATGCCGGGCTGGTGCTGATCGATGCCGGCATGGACCTGGAGATGATCAAGGGGATTGATACAGACGGCCTGGGGTTTGAAGATATCCGGCACTGTATCCTGACCCACTGCCACATCGATCATACCGCTGTGTGTGCCCGGTTGTCGCAGGAACTGCCGGAAATGCATTTCTATGCCCATGCACTGGATGCAGCCCCCATTGAAGAGCCCGGCCATGACGGACGGACCGCCGCCGGCTGGTACGGCATCGCCTACGAACCGGTCTTTCTGTATAAAAAATTTGATGCTGACACGGTGCTGACTCTCGGAAACATGGACTTTCACTGCCTGCAGATCCCCGGACATACGCCGGGATCCATTGCTGTTGTGGTGGAAACCGGCGGCAAAAAGGTGCTGTTCGGTCAGGACCTGCACGGTCCTTTCAGTGAAAATTTTCTGTCGGACCTGGCTGATTACCGCAAATCCATGGACAGACTGCTGGCGCTGGATGCGGATGTCCTGTGTGAAGGGCATTTCGGCATTTTTGAGCCAAAGGAGCAGGTGCGGCAGTTTATTGAGGAACATCGTAAGAGGAATCGCCTGTGAAAATTGTAGATTCCTCAGGCTGGCCGTGATCTTTTCATTGGATAAGCATTTTAAACTGATGCAGGACAGCCTGAATTTCAAACTGTATTGAATCACCATATCACCGGGACCGGTCCCGGTGATATCAGGAATATTTTAACCGGCAGGGCCGCTATCCCGTCCGGCTGGCCAGAACCTGCAGCTGTGCGGTGAGCAGCCCTTTGAACCGGTCAAGGGTGATGGGATATGCCTGCATGGGAATGCCCATCCAGTCGCAGTATTCAAGAAACTCTTCGGGATGCTCGGCCATGTACTGATCCAGGTAGCCGATCCCGTCCAGCACAATGGCACCGCCGGTATGGCGCGGGAAATTTTCGTTGGCGATCCCTTTGTCCCATCCCTTGAACACCTGGGTCCGGTATTTGATCCACCCGGGTGTCATGAACCAGACCAGCTCACCGCCGGCCATCTCCTGTCTGATCTGTTCCATTTCCTGTTCACTGGCCAGCATGTTCATGCAGTGGGTCGCTTCCACCCGGGTGACATCCAGCCCCTGTTCGGAAACGATGGTCTGCATCAGGCGAGTGGGATTGTCTGCATTGACATAGCAGTATTTGCCGCCGTAAACGACAATGACCTTGTCGGCCTTGTCTTTTGCCTTTTTGATGAACCGGATCAGCTGCCGTTCCAGTTCCTGGATGTCCTGGTGAAGGCCGGGGGTGGTGTAAAACAGGTGGGGGGTGTCCAGAAATCCCTGGTCCCTGAGACAGGTGAGTTCCGGGCGCATGGTGCCGCAGGCCACAATGGCGGTATTTTCAAAAGACAATGTTTCCATTTCATCTTTCCTTTCCTGATTGACTGGCATATAAAATCAGTGATGTCATCTGTTTCCTCCTGTTGGTATCAGTATGTTCCTTATCCGGTCAGCCGGTCTGGTTTCAATAAGAGCAACTTTCATGCCATAAAAAATATAATGGGAGTTGACACCGATGCGGTGACGGCCCTTATTTTGATGATGGACAGGATATACCAGGGCCGGCATACACGATCTGCATGGTCAATCCCCGGGGATCAGTCTCGGGAACTGTCGGTAAAAAAATGAAATGATCCCTGAACGAAGCGCTGACCGCCCCGCACAGGGCATCGAGGATATCATCCACCCCGGCCTGTCTGCGCAGAAACCGGTTTTTTGCCCGGCTGATGACGGCCTCGCATGATGGCGTATATCTGGATAAAATATGCTGCCGCTCCTGCTTGCCGGCCGCTGTCTTTTTGGAAAATTTTAGGGGAACAAAGCGGTTGAGGGCCAGAAATCCCAGTTCCGGATGAAACTCATGAATATCCAGCTGCCTGCCGTCAGCTTCCATAAAACGGTCCAGTTCCCTGATTTTTGTCATAATGAAATAGGTCTGTCTGGATAACCGGCGGCCGGTAACGGTGAAATTGATATCACTGGCCGACAGGTAGTCATCTGCCTGCAGGCTCTGCCGGCAGGGAGAAGGGAATATACTGGAAGCCCTTTTTTTCAGCAGTTTGCGTGCGGCTCTGTCGCACTGCCGCTCATGGAAACCGGATTCCTTCAGGCCGATGGGCATGTCGATCAGGGCGGTATCGGTGCTGTTCACCAGACCGGTAAGTGCATCAATGGTTTCAAGAATGCCGCATCCGCAGGACTGGCCATCATCCAGCCAGACATAAAACCAGCCGCCTTTGCATCCGTCAATGCCGATATATTTCAATTTCCGGCAACTCTTTTCTATTGCGGCGGAAACTGTGCGAGTATGGCTTCCACCAGCTGCCTGACCATTTCCGAAGACTTTTGAGGGGTGGGGTGAGAGGAAATTTCTTCTGTTCCCATGCCCCGCCACAAAAGAGTGTCAGAACCGGCATCATACACATCAATGGCCAGCATGCCGACATCATATTCATACACTTTCGGTGCTGACATGATGTTAAATCCGCCATAGCGGTAATATGGGCCGTAGCCGAAACCAAAACCCGTGGTATAGGGTTCTGAATGGATCCTGGTCTTTATGGAATATTCGTAATCCACCAGAAAATCAGGATTGCTTTTCCGGGTATACCCCTTTTCCTTCAATACCCTGTCTATGTTCTCGCGAAAGCGTTTATGCAGCAGGGGATTGTTTTCCCTGATATCATCACTGTTTTTTTCCTCCTGAGCTTTCCAGGCATAGGTCTGCAGTTTTGAAAACCGGGTTTCCATTTCGTAATCCTGGCTTACCTGAATTCCGGAGCATCCTGCCGCCATCAGAAGCAACAGCAGCATCATCAAAACCGTTGTCGGTTGTATCTTCATATCGTCTCCTATAATGTAAGGATGATTTCTTATCGCCTTCTCTGTCACTCGGCAGAAGGTTTAATACGAAAAATCCGTCCGCTGTCTGTGGATACATAAAGCCATCCTTCCGGACTTTCAATCACATCACGAATCCTTTCATCCAGATCGAGCAGAAGGCGTTCTTCTTTCACAGGCCGGTCATTGCTGTCCAAAACCACCCTGTTGAGGTGGGTCATGGCCAGGGCACCGGAAAAAAAATTGCCCTGCCACAGGGGAAACGCCTTTCCTGAATAGACAAGCAGACTGGACGGGGCAATGGAGGGTGTGAACACCTTTGCCGGGTCAGCCATGCCGGGTTTGCTGGTGGCTTCCCCCACAGGCAGCGGTGCCCAGTACTCTTTGCCGTGGGATACCACAGGCCAGCCGTAATTCTCTCCAGGCTGTATAAGATTGATTTCATCTCCCCCCCGGGGTCCGTGTTCATTTGACCACAACCTGTCTTCAGTGCTGACCCAGAACAGCCCCTGGGGATTGCGATGCCCGTAACTCCAGATCTCAGGCAGGCCGTTTTCCTCGACAAAAGGGTTGTCCTCCGGGGGTGACCCATCCAGATTGACCCGCAAAATAGCACCGGCATGGGTGGATCTGTCCTGCCCATTGGGCCTGACACCCCGGTCCCCCACCGAAAAAAACAGATGACCTGAGCCGTCAAAGGCGATGCGGCTGCCGAAATGGCGGCTGGTCCCTGTTACGGATTTGGTCACCAGAAGATCCTGCCAGTCTGTTAATTTTTCTTCCTGCAGACGGGCCCGGGCAAGGGTGGTGGCACCCTGTCCCTGGATCTTTTTGCTGTAGGTGAAATATACCCAGTCGCCCGGGCCATGGTCTTTTTCAACGGCTGCATCAAGCATGCCGCCCTGATCTTTGTTCCAGACATCAGGACTTCCCTGCAACCGTTGTATCAAGCCGGTGTCAAGGTCCATCACATTTATGTTTCCCTGCCGTTCTGTAAAAAGAAGCCGTTCAGCTGAAAGAAAGGCAAGTCCCCAGATGACCCCTTGTCCGCTGACAATCTCGTCCACCTGGAAAACCATGCCCTCAGAGTCTCCGGTCAAAATGGTTTTTGCCGGTCCAGAGGAGGGAAATCCCAGGAAAAATACAGTCAGCAGTATGAATACGTAACGCATCATCTTCATTCTTCCTTTTTTTTATAATTATCGCATACTGACAACGATTTCGCAATGCAAAGTCCATGATTTATGATACTGTGTAAAAGAAAATTTCCTGATGCCGGGCAGAAATGTGGTGCTGAAAAATTTTTGGATACTTGCAAGAAATTAGCCTGGACTTAATTTGTATTTAAAGGGTAAAAGAAACGGCGGCCTTCAGTAAAAAAACAGTCAGCTGCCGGATGGTAACAACGGCTATATGCCTCATAAGGAGTTTTTCATGACCCAGTTGCAGAAAATAGCAGCGCCAGATGCCAAACATGCAGTGGATCAGGGAATGGCCCTGCTGGTGTGCATTTATGATGATGACAAGTTCAGGGATACCGCCCACCTGGAAGGGGCAATCCCCATGAGCGAGTTCCTGAAATTGAAGCCGGACCTGGCATTGGACACCCGTATAATCTTCTACTGAGGGTGACCTGGCGACAGTTCTGCGGCAAGGCTTGCCGCACAATATATGGACGAGGGTTATACCCGGATTCAGGTGCTGGAGAAGGGTATTGCCGGCTGGAAAGAAGCCGGGTTCACCATCCTGTAATCTGACCATAAATGGACTGCCGGATCTGCAGGTCATGGTATCACTCCCATGCGCCAGCAGGGCCATGGTCTGTAAACACATCCTGTTCCGCTGCCTGATACCCCCCCTGATGGTACGGTGTGACCGACCTGAGATCGCGATCTGACAGTCCGGTCATACCACATCATCAGGGGGCTATGTCCATATGGTGACATTGCATCTTCATGCCATTCCCCTGCAGGGATCTGATTTTCGGCCTGAATTTCCGGAAAAAAGACGCTAATAGACCACGCCCGGGCCTAAAGATTTCCCGGTGGCAGCGGTACCGCAGATGGCTGGGTGAGGTACCCCTGCTGGAAACGCTGCCCCCGGAACACTGGCTGATCCACGCCAGACCCCTCACCGGCATCCACAGCCTTTGACTTATTGACCGGCGTTCGATATAAGAACCTTCAGGCAAAAGAATCCCGGATGGATGTGCCAGGAATTTCCCGGGATCTGTTTGCAGACAAGCAAAATTTTTCAGGAGACAGACAACATGAAGGAAATTGACCGTTTTCATGCGGCTGTGAATGATACCCCGGCCACGGCTTTACACATTCACAGGGCCGGCCGGAAAACAATTGGATACCTGTGCTCCTATGCCCCTGAAGAGATCATTTATGCTGCAGGATTTCATCCCATGCGGCTGTTTTCCTCCAGACACGAGATCATTCTGGCGGAAAACCATCTCCAGTCCTATTGCTGTTCTCTTGTGCGGGGGATTCTGGAAGACAGCCTGGCAGGCCGGCTGGATTTTCTGGAGGGCACGGTTTTTCCCCATACCTGTGATTCCATGCAGCGTTTAAGTGATATCTGGCGCATGAATGGAAAATACCGGTTTTTTGCCGACCTGGTCCTGCCGGCCAAACTCAATACAAAAAGTGCAGCCATCTATATGGAAAAAGTGCTGACCCGCTTTAAAGAAGATCTGGAGACAGCTTCCGGAAAAAAAATTACCGACACTGATCTGTCCGAGGCAATCGCGGTGTGCAACCGGATCCGCAGACATCTGTTCTTTATCTATGAATGGCATTCTCAGCATCCCGGCGTCATCCGGGGGGCTGACCTGTATGCCCTGGTAAAAGGCGCCATGATCATGGACAAAAAAGAGGCCGCCGACCTTCTGGCCGGTGTGGCGGGCCGGCTGGAACAATCAGCACCCCCGGCCGGTAGAGCCAAACGGCTGATTCTTTCCGGTTCCGTCTGTGACACCCCGGATATTTTTGACGCTGTTGAGAAAGCCGGCGGTGCCATTGTGGGAGACGATCTTTGCACAGGCCGCCGCTGGTTTGACAGCCTTGTGCCGGAAGATGCCCCCCCTTTGTCCGCCATTGCCCAACGGTTCAGGAACCGGATGACCTGCCCGGCAAAACATGCAGGGCTTACTGCCCGGGCTGACACCCTTGTTTCCCTTGTCCGGAAACACCAGGCAGACGGTGTGGTTTTCCTTATGCTCAAATTCTGCGATCCCCATGCCTTTGATTACCCGTATCTCAAACAGGTGCTTGATGAACAGGGGATCAAAAGTATGGCCTTTGAAATGGATGACCAGCAGAGCAGCCAGGGCCAGTTCTCAACCCGGATGGAAACATTTATTCACATGCTGTAATAAAGGATTTTTCTATGTCTGAAAAGCCTGTTGATAAAACAAAAATCAGATCTGCCAAAAAAATGCGGGATCTTATGACCACCTATTATCTGGATGCCCTGAGCGCCGGACAGAACAATAAACAGGTGGCCTGGATCACCTCGGGCGGTCCTGTGGAACCGCTGGTGGCCATGGATATCATCCCGGTTTACCCGGAAAACCACGGGGCCATGATCGGTTCTGCCAAAATGGGAGAAGACCTGTGTGCCAAAGCAGAGGACATGGGCTACAGTTCTGATCTGTGCTCCTATGCCAGGACAGATATCGCCTGCGCCGTGGTGAAGGGCGGACCCATCGGCGGACTGCCTAAACCTGACATGCTTATCTGCTGCAACAATATCTGCGGTACGGTGTTGAAATGGTATGAAGTCCAGGCGCGGTTTTACAATGTGCCTTTGTTTATCCTGGATACCCCGGTCTGCCATACCGGGTATGCGCCGGAAATTGCAGAATATGTCAGAACCCAGGTGGATGAATATATTGTTTTCCTTGAAAACATGACCAAAAGAAAACTGGACCATGACAAAATGACCCAGGTGGGAAAACTGTCCTTTGAAGCCCAGCATCTGTGGCAGAAGGTCCTCAACACAACGGCCCACAAACCCTCGCCCATGTCTGCATTTGATGCTTTTTTCTTTCTTGCCCTCATTGTGACCCTGCGGGGCACGCCTGCAGTGGTTGATTTTTACAAAGAACTGATCGCAGAAATGGAACAGCGGATCACGGACGGCATCAGTGTTGTTCCCAATGAAAAATACAGACTTTTATGGGATAACCTGCCGGTCTGGTACCGGCTCAAGTGGCTGTCTGCCAGTTTTTCTGCGCACAATGCCTGTCTTGTGGCAGATACCTATACCTCTGCCTGGTGCGGCGCCATCAAATATATTGATGAGAATAATTTTCTGGATTCCCTTGCCCAGGCCTATACGCGGATTTATCTCAACATCGGTGTGGATCAGATGGCCGAAGAGATGCTGGACATGATCCGTTTTTATGATGTGGACGGATTGGTCATGCACTCCAACCGGTCCTGCAAGCCCTATTCCTTTGGTCAGATGGACATCATGAACATCGTCAGAAAACAAACCGGTATTCCGGTTCTCATGATTGAAGCGGATATGGTGGATCCCAGAAGCTTTTCACAGTCCCAGGTGGAGACAAGGATTGATGCGTTCATGGAAATCATCAAACAAAGGGAGAAATAAAAGGCCGTATGATTTATGCAGGCATTGATATCGGTTCCATTACTGCCAAGGCAGCGCTGATAAAAGATGACCATCTTCTGGACACTATTGTTCTCCCCACGGGGTACCATCACCTGAACGCAGGTATCCGGGTGTTTGACACCCTGCTGCAGCAAACCGGCCTGGACCGCAGGGATATCAGCGCTGTGGTATCAACAGGTTATGGCCGTGCCAGTATCGATTTTGCCGACAAAGCCATGACCGAGATCCTCTGTCACGGGGCCGGGGCCCATTTTCTGCATCCCGGTATAAGGGGCATTATTGATGTGGGGGGCCAGGACAGCAAGGCTGTTCTGCTGGACGACCAGGGCCGGGTGGAAAATTTTGCCATGAATGACAAATGTGCGGCAGGCACGGGAAGATTTCTGGAAGTCATGGCCCGTGCCCTTGAAGTGGAATTAGACCAGATGGGGGAAGTGGGCCGGCAGGCAGACAACCCGTCAAAAATCAGCAGCATCTGTACTGTTTTTGCCGAATCAGAGGTTATTTCCATGATTGCCCGGCAGGAAAAAAGAGAAAATATTATCGCCGGGATCCATGATGCGGCCGCTGCCCGGGTGGCCATCCTGGCTGCCAAAATCAGGATCAGGGGCCCCGTCATGATGACCGGCGGGGTGGCAAAAAATTCCGGCATGGCAGCGGCCCTTGAAAAGCGGTTGAAAATGTCCCTCATCATTGGATCCCTGTCCCAGGAAACCGGTGCCATAGGGGCTGCTGTACTGGCATCCGATTTATGACAATGACCGGAAACCAACGTCTGTGATGGTGCACGTCAAAAAACTCTGTGCCCCAAAAGGCTGATACGGGCATGGCAGCGGTTCTCCGGAACCGGATTGCACACACCCGCATCAGTTGTCAGGTTTTTGCCCCGTAAGTTTTTAGCCTGTTAGCCGGACAAAGCCTCCAGGGCTTTCAGGGTATGCTCCGGCTCAACCCTGTCAGTATGATCCGCACTGACAATGGCATATTGAATGATGCCCTTCTGGTCTATGATATAACGGGCTACCAGGGGCAGTCTCCAGGGATCCCAGCTGTTGTATTCTTCCAGATCAATACCCAGCTGCAGGTAGACCTGCTTGAGTTCCTCGGTAAACGTATAGACGAGGCCGAATTTTTCACCTATGCTGTTTCCGGGATCGCTCAAAATCTCCATGGTAAGCCCTTTTTCTTCTTTAAAGGCTCGGGAATGCTCCTTTGTCTGGGGAGAAATCATCAAAAGGGTGGCACCCAGTGAGGTGAATTTTGCATGGGCCTCCTGCAGAGCTTCCAGCTCCAGGTTGCAGAACGGTCACCACCGCCCTCTGTAAAATCCCAGGACCACCGGGCCCGATGAAAGGGTATTGTGGAGATTAACGTAATTTCCACGGGTATCTTCCAGTATGAAATCCGGTGCTTTATCACCTTTGGTCAGCACCTTGTCCATAATTTCTGAATCCTGCAGCTCCTTTATGGCGCCTGCCATGACTTCCTGGGCTTCCTCCGGCGCTGAAGACTGGAATTCCGCTTTTTTTTCTTTGATTTTTTGGGTTAAATTCATGAATTAACTCCTTGCGGATCTGCATCCTGTTCTGAAGATTTGCGTTATTCACATTTTGTTTCGGTAAACAGCCAGTTATCCCGGGCCCGGTGACAGTTGATGCAGCCTTTTACTTTTCCCGCCTTCATAACCTTGCCGTCCGGGCCGTATTTTGCCCAGAACCAGTCGCCGGCATCCGGGTTATATCCCTTTTTTTTATACATCGGGGTAACCGCCATCAGCTTTTCTTTGTCTTTGCCATAGTTTTCTTTGACAATTATGGCCCCCTCCGGCATGGCTTTTTTTTCTTTGAGCGCTTTGCGGGCAGTGTCATTGATATACAGTTTTAAATAGGCGCCATGCGGGCTCTGGCCTTCATATATCCCTTCCTTGCCAGGCCACATGTCCCATTGGGTATAGGGATCTGTTTCAGAGATATAGGTCCAGAAAGGCCCGGCCTCAGGTTCGGGCATATGTGATCCTGCCCAAACCACTGCTGCAGTTAAAGTGGTGAGTACAAAAAAAATCATAATACTTGTTTTGATTTTCATGGGTTTTTCTCCTTTTAACATTTACGGTGTAAAAGTTTCCCCGTCCTATCAAATACGTCCCGGGGATGCTGTATCTTCAGTCAACACATCTTATTTTACCGTATACTGGTGAGCGGAGGCATCATTTCAGCGCTGTCCTGTCACCAGAGGGAACCGAAAGTTCCTACAAGGTCTCCAGATAGTCGATAATCGCGTTCTGCTGCGCTTTGGTCAGCTTGTCCTTGAACACGGGCATATTCTCATAAGGGTCAATAAGCTGGCGCCGCACGTTTTCTCCGGTTACCGGCCGGCCGCTTTCAGGAAGTTTTTCCCGGTTGAAAAGGCCTTTCAATCCCGGTCCTACCTTTGTTTCCCGGCTGTCTGTAAAATGGCACTGGGTGCAGCCCTTTTTTTGAAAAAGGTCGGCGCCTGCTGTTGCATGTGGTTCACCCGTCACCCAGGCGCGAATCCCGGCCAGTACAATAATGGCGGCAGCAATGAAGCACAGGGTAGCACTTGTGGCATATTTGAGTTGGATTTTGCGCATGGCGTATTTCTCCTGTTCTTAAAAAGCATTCAATCCAGGAATGAAAAAATTTCCACCCGGATCTGCCGGGGTGAGACGGCCAGTTCATTCAGGGCGGACATCACTGCAGCGATCAAAGGCGGCGGTCCGCACACATAAAAGGTCTTGCCGGAAAGGTCCTCGCCGCAGTGACGGATGATTTTTTCTCTGTCAATGTATCCGCTTTCCCCGTCCCAGTTCTCATTTGGGTCTGACAGCACGTCCACAACCTTCAGATCAGGATGTCCGCCGGCTTCGATCTCCTTGATCTCCTGGTGGAACACAGCCTGATCAGTATCGGGGTTACCGTACAGCAGCACCACGGAATGGTCGGCCTGTACATCCCGCATATGCCGGAGCATGCTCATCAACGGGGTGATGCCGATCCCGCCGGCCAGAAACACCAGATCCTTTTCTTCCGGGTGCAGGGTATAGGAAAACCGTCCGAACGGTGCGTGCACGGCAGCCTTGTCCCCGGGCCGGGTCTCCTTGATGGTGGCAGTAAAGTCACCAAGTGCTTTGATGGTTGAGGTGACGAAATTTTTTTCCGCCGGACTTGAGGAGATGGTCCAGTGGTGTTCTTCCACCGGCAGATCCCGTCCCCGGAAAAACGTGATAAATTGGAACTGACCGGGCAGATATTGGAAAACCTTTTTTTCCTCCGGCGGTTCCAGCTTCACTGTCCATACATCATCAGTTTCCTGCTGCACATCAGTTACTTCCCAGAGGTTCTGCCTCAGCTGCCGGGGCCGGATAATGCGGTGCCAGACAAATACCAGCACGGCAGTGACAAAGAAAACAATCCACAAACCCTGCATAAAAGGATGCCGAAGATCATGGCCCACAGTGATGGAATGGACAAATGCACAAACGATAATCACCGGGCCGAGAATATCATGCAGGCACCGCCATTTTTCAAACTTCAGATGCAGGTTTCGCTGATACCAGCTTACACCGACATTGACCAGAACAAGCAGCAGTGTGATCTTACCCAGCCAGATATACCAGGGCAGGTCCAGGGAAATCAGCAACCCCAGATTTCCGGAACCTGCGGCGAGCAGCACCGGATGCAGAAGCAGCAGCACGGCTGCAGCCATGGCCATGTATTTGTGGAACCGCAGCACAATATCCAGGCCGAAAGGGTGTGTGATCCATTTGAGCCGGGCTGCCAGAATGCCCTGGAGCACAATGATCATAACTGCTGCCAGCGCGGCATTCCGTCCCAGTTCAGAAACAAAGCCGTGGGTTTCAGCGCCAAAGGCGGTTACCAGGACGGCCGGAAGAATGACAATAAGGGGGTATAACACTATACGCGATAATGGGGTGAACATCATGCCTCCTTGGCTCGGGTGCATATACGCGGCCCGCCCGTTTTTTTTTGTCCCCGGGCTCAGGTTTTTGTAATTTTTTGTCCCTGAATTTACGTGTTATAAAAAATACAGCAATCCAACCCGACTTTTCCATAGGGCAAAACATGTAAATTGAAAAATATTGTTCTGTAGATCAAAAATATCGGGTGGTTCGACCGGTTCAAAGGAATATGCAAAAACAAAGATGAGATCTGGCTTTTGGCTGCCGGGAAAATGAAAGAACAGATTTTTTACAAGTGCAGAAAAGAAAACCGGAGCCTGAAAAAACAGGCTCCGGTTCATGGAACAGACATGGTATTATTGTTTTTTGCCGAACACCTCTGCCGGTCTGGTGGTATCTCCTGTGGCATTGGGAAAATCCGGGGCTTTGTAAGCTTTTTGGTTGTGCTCGATGAGTTCTCGGCCTTCTTTCATGAACAGGTTGTAGCGTTTTTTGCATTCATAAAATCCGTGCCACCAGGCATAATCCGGCGCCATCATTGCCGCGCCCATCCTGGCCCGGCGGCCTTCATGGTGCCAGAGTTCATAATATTCCACTTCCAGGGCTTCATCAAAGAACCGGGTCTTGTCCAGAAGGCCTTTCTCATACAGCTCATCCAGCAGCGTTTTGGCCGGTGTAAAGTATACGGAATTATACTCCTCAATCGCCTGGTCCAGTTTTATATAATGATCGTTCACCCATTTGTCCCCGTGGCACTGGGTGCAGACCTCTTTCATTTTATTTCTTTCCACTTCCCAGTTTGTCTTGGCCGGGAATGCGGCAAAATTTTCGGGCCTGACCGTGAGCGGGGCCTGCAGTTCCCAGGAAAGGCGTTCGGTCACATCATGGGAGGTTTTAACTGTGCCGGAACCCGACATGTGACAGGTTGCGCAGGTGGGGCCTCTGAAATCAACACCAGCCGACCAGGTGCCCGGGGCTGAAGTCCAGTTGTATTCATCTCCGAAGGCCTTATAAATGTCCCCGTGTTTGGATTCCATGTAGATTTCAATCTGGGGATGGTCCGGCCCCAGATGACACTGGCCGCAGGCTTCCGGCTTTCTGGCTTCCATAAGGGAGAACCTGTGACGGGTATGGCAGCTGGTGCAGCTGCCCAGGCTGCCGTCCAGATTCACGCGGCCTACACCGACATTGGGCCAGGTGTCTGAACTCAGCTCGCCATCTTCTGTTTTCAGAACCGTTCCGTGGCAGTAAAAACAGCCTGTGGTGCGCTCCACATCACTGTTCATGCCGTCATTGAGCCAGGGATCAATCTTCCAGATAATTTCAATGGTATTGGCATGCTTGCTTTTTGCATACTGTTTGGCTTCATCCGGATGGCACCGGGAACAGTCTTTGGGGGTTACCACCCCGGCAACCGGCACCTTGTATTCCGGCCGCCCGTATTTTGAATCTGATTGTTCATACTGTTTGTAATGGGACTGGCTGACATCCGGATCAAATTCTTCGGCAAGGTGGCAGTCAATGCAGGTGATGTTGGCATTGGCATGCCGGCTGTTGGCCCAGTCCGCAAATATGCCGGGATGTTCCTGCTTATGGCACTGGATACATGCGATCCCTGCTTCGGAAATGCTGCGTTCAATCCGGAATTCCTTTTCCTTGATCATGGAATCCTGGGACTGGCAAAATCCCGCAGAGACCACAACCAGGCTTAAAAAAACCGACAGCCCTGATACCTGCATCAATCGTTTCATTTTATGCCTCCCTTCTTGGTATATTTGGTATTAATATCTTTGAAACTGGCTGTAATTATATATCGGTGTTGGGTTGTGAACCAGGTCCCGATGGCAGTCCACGCATTTTTTTTCCCTGCCGGGCAGCGCATGTATAACACTGCGGTGGGCCAGCATGGCCCCCCGCTTGTCCGGTATATGCAAAAGGTTCCGGTGGCACTTCATACACTGATAATTTTTAAATGATTCATACGCCGCCTCCCGCTGTTCTGCATGGTCGTATTCATCCATGGTGAAATGCGCAATAACATCTTTGACGCCATGCAGGGTTTTCATATAAAAAAAGTTGACCGTATCATGCGGTGCCGGGAGATGGCAGTCCATGCAGTCCGCCACAAATCCCTGGGCATTGTTGACGTGGGTGGAGGTTTTCCAGGTGTTGAAGGCAAACTGGATTTCATGACAGGAGGCACAGAATTCAGGCGTAGACGTCCGGACCATGGTGTAGTAGGTCATGCTGAAGACGGGAAATCCCAGAAAAATACCGAGAATAACAAACAAAATGGATTTTGACGAACGTCTCATATAACTGAATCCTCATTGCTATGGAAAGTTAATAAACGCCGTGATAGATAAGCAGTGTGAATTTATCTGCTTGAAAACAAAAGAGTCTTTGAAAAGAGCAACTTATAATATCATTAATTATAAAGAAAACTGTCATGGTGTCAAGGGTCTGATCTTATTTACATCCATTGCCGGTGAAAAGGGTAATGAAGATCCCCCTGCCTGTTCCGGCATGTTCACTGTCTGCTGCTGTAATTTTTCTTTTTGTTGCGGGTGTGGAAATATAAGACAGGAATAAGTACAAGTGTCAGCAGTGTGGAGATAAGCACGCCGCTTGCCAGGGTCAGGCCCAGAGGTTTTAATGAGGGTTCGAACACCAGCACACCGCTGCCGAACATCACGGTGGCAGCTGTCAGCAGAATTGGCCGGGTGCGCTGGATGCCGGCCTGAAGCACCGCCTCTTTCAACTGCATTCCCTCTTTTTCCCGCAGTTTTATGAAATCCACCAGCAGTATGGAATTGCGTGCGACAATACCTGCCAAAGCAATAATGCCAAGAACACCGGTGCCCACAATGTTAAGACCCATAAGCCAGTGGGCCGGTATCACACCGATAAATATCAGGGGAATCGGCAGCATGATTAAAAACGGCAGTGTATAGGAACTGAACCAGCCGGCCAGCAGCAGGTAGATAAGGAGCATAACCACGGCACCGGCAGTACCCAGATCCCGGTATACATCACGGGTCATTTCCCATTCACCAGACCAGTAAACCCGGGAATGGGCAGTATTCCCGGGCGGCGAAAGCCAGCGGACAGCACCCGGTTCACTGCCCGCTTCTGTGGTAAGTCTTTTGCTGACTGCCAGCTGGACGGTCAAAGGCTGTAAAACGGACCGGTCCAGGTCTGCCACCACAGTGGTTAAAGGCAGCATATTCCGCCGGTACCGCACCTGGTTGCCTGGCTGCCGCCTGAAATCCACCACATCCTCAAGTGGCACAGGATGGCCATTTATACCGGGAACATAGATGGCTTTAAGGGCCTGGGCATTGTCACGCAGAGATCTGTCCAGCCGCAGAATTACCGGCACCGGTTCGCGGGAAGAGGGAACCGCCCAATTTGTGACGGTGCGGCCGTTTACTGCCAGAAACAGTGTGCGCGTCACCTCCGCAGGAATCACCCCGCGGGCGGCAGCCCGCTGCGGGTCGACCCATAAATTAAGAAGATGCAAAGGATCGTCCGGAATCTGTTCCGTGGTCACCACCCCTGGCTGACTGGTCAGCAAGTGTTCAACCTTGTCTGCCATTTGCTGACGGGCACCGGCATCCGGGCCGTAGATTTCAGCAGTGATATCCCGGTCACTGGACGGCCCGGAAGGAATGCGGCCGATATGTCCTTTGGCATTGTAAGGAGCCAGCCAGTCGCTTAAATGATGCTGTACCTCCCGGCTGACCTCATAACTGAGCCGGTCACGCGCCTGCTTTGGTACCATTTCCACATGCACACTGGCGCGGTGGGGCGGTAGTTGTTCGGGACTCGGTATACCTGCGGGCGGATAGATGAACGGTGCTGCTGTTCCGGCATACACGGTCAGAGATTTCACTTCTGAAAGTTTGCGGAGTTCTCTGCTGACAGCCGAGGTCGCAGTAAGGGTTTCCGTCAGTGTGGCGCCGGCAGGCAGCTCCACCTCCACTACAAAAACCTGCCGATTGAGCAGTGGTGTCAACCCGACCTGTACCCAGCGCAGGGCCACCAGAGAAAAACTTGCCACAAGCAATATCAGCAGACCCAGATACAAAATCCAGCGGAGGATTGCGCGGGTCATCAGCAGATCCATTGCCCACCGGTAGACACGATAAGGTTTTTTTTCTGCCTGGGTTGTCTCCTGGATGCCCTGGTCAGAGGATGTCGCTGGACCATGGACAGTATCTACCTTCAGCAGCCGTAAACCAAAGTAGGGTGTAATCGTAAGGGCAACCAGCAGAGAGAACATTACAGCTGCAGACGCTCCCACCGGTATGGCCCGGATATACTGGCCCATTTCTCCGGTGATATAGGCGGTGGGAAGCAGGGTTGCCACCACAAGAAGATCTGCCAGGATGGTGGGATTACCCACTTCGTTTACCGCGGTAACGGTGAGGTCCCGGCTTTTTTTACCCGCTTTGCGGAATTGACGGGTGACGTTTTCCAGCATCACCACGGCATCGTCGGAAAGGATGCCGATAGCCAGTATCATTGCAGCAATGGAAACCGGGTTAAGGGTAAACCCCAGTTGATTGTAGATAAAAGGAACGATTGCCAGTGACGCCGGCATCATCATGGCAATAATTACGGCCCCCCGGAAGCCCAGTCCGAGCCAGATGATACCCACCACTATCAGGGTGCCGGACAGCAGCTGGGTCAATACGTTAAAGACCCGTTCCGTTGCTTCTTTTCCTGCATCATAGCTGACCGCAAATTTCATTGGGGCCGGAACCAGTTCGGATTTTATCTCAGCCATTCGTTGATGGAGACGGCGTGTCACATCGCTGACATTTTTGCCGGCAAGAGTGGTCACAGCTATAGTGACTGCAGGAAAGGCTGCTGACTGCCCCTGCTGCCAGTTCAGGACCGCCTGGTTCCGGTGTACTGTGCCGTCACGGATATCTGCCACATCTTCAAGATATACCGGACCTGCAGATCCCCGGCCCACTGGAATGCGGGCCAGTTTTTTGCGGCTGCTGATATCAGTTCCCGCCTGTATGGCTGTCACCGGGGGGCTTTCTAAAAAACCCAACGGAATCTGCCTGCCGGCACCGGCAATGGCTTCAGCCACCTGGTGCAGAGATATGCCGTGAACAGCCAGTTCCTGGAGCCGGGGCAATACTTCAATGGCCTGTTCCTCTCCGCCATGGCGGGTAATACTGCGCACGCCAGGTACAGATTCCAGGCGGACGCAGATCTCCCCGGCAACCTTTTCCAATTGCCCGGGAGTATGGGTTTTGCTGCTCAGGGTTGCCATGAACATGACCAGCCGTTCTTCTCCAAAGGTTTCAATGCGGGGCGGACCGGCAGCAACCGGCAGATGGTCTGCGTGGACATTGAATAGCTCTTCCAGTTCTGCAAAGGCTTTGGCTTCAAGGGTTCCCGGTTTAAATTCTACTGTCAGAAGTGCAGCGTGATCCGTACTGCTGCTGTGTATTTCCGTCACAG
Source organism: Desulfotignum sp. (assembly GCA_035268565.1). Taxonomy (GTDB): domain Bacteria; phylum Desulfobacterota; class Desulfobacteria; order Desulfobacterales; family Desulfobacteraceae; genus Desulfotignum. Next base: position 18,774 of record DATFKQ010000118.1, read on the forward strand.
ATGATAATTGTTGAATCCAGGTGCCGGCACGCCGTGCCAGCTGATCATCCACCCGTTCCGCACCCCCGCCGGGCCAGGGTATCAACACCATGGCAGTGGGGACATCGATATCAGGCCGGTCTTCCCGGGGAGTAACCAGCAGGCTGTATCCGCCCAGAAGAAAACATGCAATGATAAACAAGGGCACCAGAGGAGAATCCAGAAGCCGGTTGGCAATACGTCCGGCCAGGCCGAGCTGGGCCATCAGAAATATTTCCCCTCCGGCCGGACCTGCTGACCGTCCCGCAAATCAGAGGAAGGATGCAGCACAACAAATTCTCCCGGGTCCAAACCCTGAGAGACCGGAATAAAGTCGTTTTCTTCAAAATTCTGCGCAGCAAGGCGAATCCAGTGCAGATAAACAAAGGTTTTTTTCTGCTTTTGTTCAACTACCAATACCCCGGTGAGCTGACCCCGGCGAATCAGCGCTGCTCTGGGTAATGCCACAAGCCCTTTTTGTCCGGTTTCATTCAGCAGCACATCAACCACCTGTCCTGGCTGAATCGTTTCCGGCGGATTTTCCAGTGAAAGCCGCAGCACCTGACCGGCCGAAGCATTTTCCATAGCGGGTAAAATCGCCACATACCTGGCCTGCAGCGGTCTGCTCATTGAGGGATCGCTTACTGACAGCACATCCTGCGGGGTTATCTGATCAGCTGTCTTTGATGGAATGGGGACATCGATCTGCAGTGCTGTGCGGTCTTCCAGAATCAATACAGGACGTCCCGGACCGGTGAATGAACCTTCGTCCATAACCACTTGGCTCACTATGCCGGTAAAAGGGGCGGTAATATGCGCATAGCTGCGGTTAACCTGCTGAACCTGTAACTCGGCCCGGAGTTTTTCTACATTTGCCGCGGATTTTTGCTGTTTGATCCTGGCCAGTTCCAGGCGGTTGCGGGCTATCAGATCTTCCCTGTACAGCCTTTTCAGGCGGTTGACATCCCGCAGCGCCTTGGCAGCAGAGGCCTCTGCCGCTTGGAGTTGTGCTTTTGTGCCTGCAACAGCAGCTTCTAAATCCCGGGATTCAATGTGGACCAATACATCGCCGGCATGCACCTGATCCCCGGCTTCAACCCTGATTGACTTTATCGTTCCATTTGTGCGGGTGCTGAGAACAGCCCTCCGTGCCGGGCTTACCACACCGGGAAAATGGCGGGGTAATGCTTTTTGCCAGGGCATGATTTCTGCCACTTTCACGGTAACCGGTTCCTTGCTGCCAGGATCAGATGCGGTGTCAGGGTCCTGGGAATCAAAACAGCCTGCAAGGACCAGAACGGTAACCAGTGAACAATAAAAAATGGTGAGAGATTTGTGGCCGGTGATGCTCATCACATTTCTCCGGGCAGGACGGTTAATGGATCTTTTCCATAACGCAGGCAATAGTTCATGGATGCCAGTAACACCCTGTAGTGAAAGCGGGTGTATGCAAGCCTGCGCTGAAACAGGCCTGCCTGGGTGGCGAGCAGATCGGTCATGTTTCCCAGACCCTCCTCGTATCGCCGGTGTGCCAGTCTCAGTGCATTTTCAGCAGCTTCCAATGCATTGACCGAAGCTTGCCAGGCAGACCAGGCTGCCCGCCATTCACTGATGGCCAGGTGCTGTTCTTTTTTTACTGTGCGCCGGGTATGTTCTAACGCGATCCGGGCCAGGGTTTTCCGGGCCCTGGCCTCTGCGATTTCCCCCTGACGTCCCAAACCGTCAAACAGGGACCATTGGAGATTAAGTGCCACCAGCCAGCCGTCGGCATACATGTCAAAGGGCTCATCTCCGTCAAACCATTGCTGCCGGGCCAGCAGATTTATTCTGGGCAGTCTTTGTGCTTTAGCCTTGTCCAGGCCTGCGGCTGCGGCTTCCTGTTCTGCTTCCCGGGCCTTTAGATCACTGCGTTTTTTTGATGGCATCTGTTCAGTTACAGGCGGGACAGGCGCGGGCAAATCGCTGGTCAAAATAAAATGTTCCTGAGAGGGCAGATCCAGCAGCACCGCAAAATTTATCCTGGCCTTGCGCACTTCAGCTTCCGCAGTTCTCACCCGGGCTCTGCCTGCCGCCACCTCCGCCTCGGCCCGCACGACATCCAGTTTTGCAACCAGACCCTCCTGATATGCACCGTCTGCCATCTCCTGTGCCTGCTGAGCAGCTTCCAGGGCCATACGGGTTGCGCGTTCATCTGCCTGACGGACGGCAACAGCATAATAGGACCCGGCTACCTGAAACCGCATCAGCTGTTCTCCCCACTGGTATGCCAGACGGCGTGCCTGAACCGCTTTATTTGCCTGTTCGCGGGCTTTTAAGGCATCAGCATTGAACACTGGCTGTATCACCTGAATTCCTTTGAGCATACCATTCACCGGACCAAAATCCTGGTAGCCGGGACGCGGCACCAGGCTGTGCAACGGAACCGGAAGGTCATTGATCAAAGAGGAATCTGCCCGCAGCAGGGTGGCATCAATGGAAATTTTGGGAAGAAATGCCTGGGCCGAACGCTGAAAACCTGCAGTTGCAAGCGCATGTTCTGCATCCAGAATCTGCAGCTCTGTGGCATTTTTTTCAGCCAGGTCAAGGGCTTGTTCAAGTGTCAGTTCTCTGGCCTGAACAGAAGAAACCAACAAAAATGAAACAATCATCCAGACAGCTTTCAAAATTTATTCCTTTTACTATAGCTCGAAGGGGAACCTGATATCATATTCCGGCATTATTTATGCCGGTCTTCCAGCAGTTTTGTTTCAAACCTGGCTTCTATGGCCAGGCGGTCCCGGTTTTTCTGAATATCAGTCTGCTGCTGGAGGATCGTTATTTTTGTTTTGTAGGATAAAAATGCCTTGACGATAAAATAAATGCCGCCAAGCAAAACCATACACAACAGTACCCACTTGAGCTGGGAAATGGTCTGGTAACTGATTTTACCGATGTATACCAGCAGATCCGGCACCATCCAGTACAGGAAGGCTGCAGCAATGATTGTGGCACCCAGTGAATATATATTCAACCGTCCCAGGGTGGAAAAAAGTTTTTCAAATTTTGTTTCCCCAAAATCGAATTCCGAATTATGCCTGGTCCTGGATTCCGGCTGGTTTTTTTTCAGATGAAACACATCTTCATACACCCTTACCACAAATACGACAAACAATATTAACACCAGGGGTATGCATATGGATAAAGCGATCCAGGTCCTTGTGGGAAATTTGTTGTCAACAAGTATACGGGTGACGACAAACCCTTCATCCTTAAAATTATTTATCCCGTATATATGCTTGAATTCAGTCAGGGCGTCTGCACTGTAAATATCTTCATACACAATGGTGCTGTCCTGGTCATATACCTTGACAAGGGTCTGGTTGGCTGCTGAAACCACACAGATCATCAATATGCCAAATTCCACCATGGCAAAGATGAATATAATATAAAATAATCCCGGAACGCGTTTTTCAATCAGTTTCCGCAACCGTTGTTCACTCATGGAACATCCTTATTTTCGGGCTGCTCTCAGGGACCTGGCACAACCGTATTCCATACTGTTAAAAAGAACATTTTCCCATATTTTTATTTTCTTTTAAAGATAATTTTTCCCATCTTGTGTTTGAGGGAAAATTACAGCCGTAAATTCAGCACCATTGGTTATTCGTCCAGGGCTTGCCGGATTTTTTTGGCAAGCGCTTCCATGGAAAAAGGCTTCTGCAGGAAATGTACGTCTTCATTAAGCACACCCTGATGGGCAATAACGTTGGCAGTATACCCGGACATAAAAACAATTTTGAGCTGGGGGCAGAGGTCTGCCATTTTTTCAGCCAGATGTCTGCCGTTCATTTCCGGCATGACCACATCGGTCATAAGCAGGTGAATGCGGTCTGTATGTTCCCTGGCAATCTGTATGGCCCGGCCGGGCGTGGCTGCGGAAAGCGGGGTGTAATCCAGGCTTTCCAGCATGGATTCGAGCATTTCAAGAATTGTGGCTTCATCTTCCACGATGAGGATGGTTTCTTTTTTGCCCAATGACATGGGAGAAACCGGTTCGTCCGTTATCTTTTTAGGCACACCTGTATGCCGGGGCAGATAAATTCTGAAGGTGCTTCCCAAACCGGGTTCACTGTAGACATTGATGAAGCCGTTGTTCTGTTTGACAATGCCGTAAACAGTGGCCAGTCCGAGTCCGGTGCCTTTCCCTGGATTTTTGGTGGTAAAGAAGGGTTCAAACAGATTCTTTTGTATTTTCTGGTCCATGCCGCTGCCATTGTCACTGACTGCCAGCATAACATATTCACCGGGAACAAATCCGGCATGGGTATCACAATATTTCCGGTCAAAGACGGTTATGCCGGTTTCTATGGTGATTCTGCCCACCCCTGCGATGGCATCCCTGGCATTTACGCACAGGTTTGCCAGGATCTGATCGCATTGAGAGGGGTCTATTTTGACCGTACACAGCACGTTTGCAGGTTCCCAGTGCAGATCAATGTCTTCACCGATGAGCCGGCCCAGCATTTTGAGCATTGTTCCCACAGTATCATTGAGCTCCAGCACTTTGGGGGAGATGGTCTGCTTTCTGGCAAATGCCAGTAACTGCCGGGTAATATCAGCAGACCGGTTTGCAGCACTCTGGATCTGCATAAGATCTCTGTAAAGCCCATCTTTTGGGTTTGCTTTTTTCAGGGCCAGTTCTGCGTGGCCGGAAATAACGCCCAGCATATTGTTGAAATCATGGGCAACCCCGCCGGCAAGTGTACCAACTGCTTCCATCTTCTGGGCCTGACGAAGCTGTTCTTCCATGTTTTTGTGATCTGTGATGTCGGTTGCCACCTGCAGTTTTACAATTCTGCCGTCAGTCCATTGTATGGCCCGGTCATGGTTGACGTAGAACTTACCGGTGACAGGGTTGTGGCCCTGCCATACACAGACACCAGTGGGATTTTTGTTTTCATCTATCAGTTTATCATTGGTGCAGTGAAGGCAGGGGCCGGATGCATTTCTAAATGCCTTCCAGCAGATGTCACCGGTGCTGTCTTTGCCAAAACTTTCTATCATGTGTCTGTTCATGAAAATGATTTCACGGGTATCCATATCCGCTACATAGATGGTGGCATCGATACTGTTCAATACTGCTATCAGTCTTTCATGGGATTCTCGTAACTGCATTTCAGCCTGCTTTTCTTTACTGATATCCCGCAAATGTTCGACAACCTGCACAATTTCATTGTTTTCGTCAAGTACGGGATACGCCCTGACATCCAGCCATTTATCAATGTCTGTGACATATTTCTGCACCTGGGCCGGTTTTTTGGTTTTGTAAACATCTGCAGTGGCGCATATGTTGCAAGGTGACACCCGGCCAATCAGTTCATAGCATTTTCTGCCGATGGTATTTTCAGGGGTTTGTCCAAGAAACGCATACCCTGCTGCATTGTATCGTATTATCCGGTGATTTTTGTCCTGGACACCGATAACGTCAGGGATACTGTCCAGAACCGCTTCAGTAAAATTGATGGTGGCGTTCAATACTTTTTTCACCCGGTTTTTTTCCTGGATCTCCATTACCATTTCTTTTGAATGCGCCTGTATCTGGTTGTAATACAATGCGTTCTGAAGTCCTACAGCGATCTGATTTGCCGCTGTTTCAAGGAGGGTGGCATGGTTGTGAAAATCATATTCACGGGCTGATGCCAGTCCCAGCACACCGATAACCGCATCATCAATACACAGGGGCAGTGCGGCAAAAGAGGTAAGGCCGGCTTTTTTGCACTCTTTCCAGGTGCACCTGACATCTGTGTGGATGTTGGCGGCATAAACCGGTTGTTTTCCTTTGACTGCTAATCCGCACAGGCACTGCCCCACCTTGTGTGTGCCTTGCTCTCTGTGATGAAACCGGGGATCTTTATGCTTTTGTGAAATCAGATGCAGCTGGTCCTGTTTTCTCAAAAAAAAGATGACAAGATCTGCAGATATGACCTCCCACATGCCGGTAACGGCTGCCTGGACAATATTTTCAACGGAAAGCGTGCTGCTGAGCTGATCCCCAAGGGATTTGAGAAAAACCATTTCACGCAGATTCTGCTGCAGGTTCTTTTTGGTACGCTGGAGTTGGGCAGTCTCTTTTTCCAGTGCAGTGATTCGGTGCATCAATGCTTGCCTGGTTGGATTTTCAGCCATGAAAGATCCTTGATATGTGCATTTTTTCAAGCCGGGCCTGGCTGCAAACAGAAGCGAAAGCCAAAATTGAATGACAGCAGCTGTTTATTGACATACCACCATTGCCTTGTTTATACAAGGCAATGGTTGCGGTTTTCGCATCCCCTGTATTCTGGAATTAAAAATTTTTTTATTCTGGAATTAAAAATTTGTTGGTTTTTCTTTTCTCCGCACCTGTTGCATAGGTGAAGATAAAATAATAAAGCGTATAAATGCAATGAGTTGGCCGGAAAATGGCGGATATTTTTCAAAACAGGAAATCTGGCATGTCTGTTGCAGTCATGAAAAAATGCAATAAAACAGAAAACAGATCTTATTCCCCTATTTTTTTTAAAAAGGAGAAATTTTATGGGCATGTACACTGATGAACTTTATTTTAAACCCAGGCTGCAGGTGATCAACCAGGATCAGATGGACCAGATCCACATGGCCTCCCTGGATGTACTGGAGCGCACCGGTATTAAACTTACCCATCCCAGAGCACAGGCGCTGCTGTCAGGGGCTGGTGCCAGGGTTGAAAAGGACCGGGTAAGGATTCCCTCCTGGATGGTGGAACAGGCCATCCGACAGGCACCCAAAAGAATAGTACTTGGCAAGCGCACTGGTGAGCGTACCGTGACCCTGGAGCGGGATAAATCCTGGTTCGGACCCAGCCTGGACTGCATTGATTATATGGATCCGGCCACCCATGTCAGAAGCCGGTTTGAAAGCCGGCATGTGGAGGCCACCGCTGCCCTTTGCGATGCCCTTCCCGGGTTTGACTGGTGCATGACCATCGGCATGGCAAATGATGTACCACCTGATACGGCTGACAGAATTGTTGCCAGAAACACCTTGCAGTTCTGTGAAAAACCGCTGGTGTTCTGCTGCAAGGACACCAACAGTGTGGCTGATATTTATGACATGGCCCTTTTGTTGTGCGGGGGAAAGAATAATTTTGAAAAAGCCCCCTGCATTGTGCATTATTCCGAACCCATCTCCCCACTCGTGTATTATGATCCGGCAGTGGACAAGATCCTTTATTGTGCTGAAAAAGGCATTCCTCTGATCAATTTTCCCGCCCCCCAGGCCTGCGGTACTGCGCCGGCCACATTTGCCGGCACCATTGTCCAGGCCAGTGCTGAATCATTGAGCGGTCTGGTCATGCACCAGCTGGCCAACCCAGGGGCCCCTTTTATCTATGGTGCCTTTACCACCATCATGGATATGAAAACCTCTATTTTTTCCTATGGGGCCATTGAACTGAGCCTTATGACAGGGGCGCTGGCCCAGATGGCCCAGCATTACCAGCTGCCTTTCTTCGGTACTGCCGGTGCTACAGATGCCAAGTTCTGTGATGCCCAGGCCGGTGCGGAAGCTGCTTTCCAGTGTCTGAGCGCAGCTGCGGTGGGATCGGGCCTGGTGCATGACTGCAGTTCCTGGATGGACCACGGCAACCTGGTTTCCCCTGAGTTCATGGTGCTGGTCAACGATATTGTAATATCGGTCAAGCACTATATGGCGGGCATTCCCGTTACAAAAGAGACCCTGGCCCTCGACATCATTGACAAGGTGGGTCCTGGCGGACATTTTCTCCAGGAAAAGCACACCATGGACCATTTCAGAAAAATCAGGTATTCAGATCTGTTTGAACGCCAGATTCATGAAAAATGGAAAAACAGAGGGGCAAAAAAACTGGAGCAGCGCCTCCAGGAGCTGACCCTTGAAAAAATGAAACACCGGCCGGCCCCCCTGCCCGAAGAGATCATCAAAGAGCTGGACCGCATGCAGGCGGCCTGGAAATAACCAGAAGGAAACAGCCGCGCATTGATGACATGCCCGCTCCTGTGCTGTTCCAAGAGACCGGCACGGGCAGAAAATTGCCGGCGCAGTCCATCCACAATTTCCAGCCGCCGGAACGGCCGACAGTAAGTGGCGGTAACGTGTACGGCCATTCCTGAAAATCTGCTGGTATCTGTGGTGGCTGCTGACACAGTTGTGCGGGATCAGCCGAACCGTCCGGTGATGTAATCCTGGGTCAACTGGTGCAGGGGATTGAGGAAGATCTGTTCGGTGGGACCGATTTCAATGAGATCTCCTAAATGAAAATAGGCGGTCCGCTGGGAAACCCGGGAGGCCTGCTGCATGGAATGGGTGACAATGGCAATGGAGTAATCCCGGCGCAGTTCATCAATCAGTTCTTCAATGATGGCCGTGGCAATGGGATCCAGTGCGGAACAGGGTTCATCCATGAGAATCACTTCCGGGTTGACGGCAATGGTTCTGGCGATGCACAGCCGCTGCTGCTGGCCCCCGGACAGGCCGGTACCAGGCTGGTCCAGCCGGTCCTTGACCTCGTTCCACAACCCGGCCCGGACCAGTGATTTTTCCACCAGTTCTTCTGCTTCGCTTCTATTGGTGACAAGTCCGTGGATTCTGGGGCCATAGGCCACATTGTCAAAAATGGATTTGGGAAAGGGGTTGGGTTTCTGGAAAACCATGCCGATCTGTGCCCGGAGCGGCACCACATCCACGTCCTTGTCATAGATATTTTTACCCTCCAGAAAGATGCGGCCTTCCACCCGGCAGCCGTCAATGGTGTCATTCATGCGGTTCAAGCAGCGTATGAACGTGGATTTGCCGCATCCGGACGGACCGATCATGGAAATGACCTCATTGGAACCAATATCCAGGGACACGGTATTTATGGCTTTGCTGGCACCGTTATCATAATAGACACTGACCTCCTCGCACCGCATTTTGGGATTTTGAACGGTTTTTTCTCCAACCGTGTTCCGGTTTTCCTTATCCACCAGACGGTGTCTGCGCTTCTGGGAAGGGGTGCTTTCCGGTCCGGTCTGCTCTGCCGTTTTCCAGGCCTTTGCCTGGACAGTTGTGTTATCTGTATTCATGGAAGGTTTCTTTATGTTTAAAATATACAGGTTGCATCACAGCTTCACAATGCAGCCACCAGCATTCATAACCCCACAATATAGTTTATTCATATTAGTTATTGTTTAATGTTTTGTTAAAAAATTGTTAGGACGGATTTATGCTGCTCTTTGGGACGGTGTTGTAGATTTGTTTTTGTTGTGGCATATATCCTGGGAAGCTATCAGACAAGTATATGTGTTTTGTTAGCACCGCATTTTTATATTGTAAAGATTGCCGGCCAGATCATACTTTAAAAACAATCCCATGATCGGTATACTGATATTGTGCCCGGATACCAGGCTGGCTGCCAGGGGCAGGAAAAGATGCAAAACAGGAGGTAACCATACAATGAAAATTGCCGTATTATCAGATATTCATGGCAACCTGGAAGCACTGCAGACAGTTCTGGCAGAAATTCATACCCTGGGCCTGGATAAAGTGGTCTGTCTGGGGGACAATATCGGATATGGACCGGATTCTCCGGCGGTCATGGATCTGCTGGCAGAACACCAAATTGCCTCTGTCCTGGGCAACCATGAAATGGCGGTGAAGAACCGGGCCAGTCTGGAGTGGTTCAATCCCATGGCCCAGAAAGCCCTGGAAATAACACTGTCGCAATTGTCCGGGCCTGCTGTTGCAAAAATCTGCAAACTGCCATTTTTCCTGGTGAAACACGGTCTGCGGTTTGTCCATGGTGTGCCCCCTGCAAACGTGTTCTTATATCTTTTCCAGGTGCCGGAAAAAAAACTGATCCAGAAGCTGAACCGGTTACGAGAACATATCTGCTTTGTGGGACATACCCATAATCTGGGCATTATTTCCTGGGATGGTGACCGCCTGTCTAAAGACAAACCTGGTCCCGGGATCGTTCAGCTGGATCAAAATAAAAAATATATCATCAATGCCGGCAGTGTGGGCCAGCCCAGGGACGGCACGCCTGCAGCCAAATTTGTGGTGTATGATACACAAACCTGCCAATTGTCTGTCAGAGCCGTGGATTATCCTTTTGCTGAAACCGGAAAAAAAATTATTGCTGCCGGTATCCCGAAAATGTATGCGGAAAAACTGGCTGTCGGAGCGAAAGCTCTGGACAGGGAATAACAAAGAGTAATTGACATGAAAAAAATCGGCAGATTCACCATCACAGGCCTGCTGGGAAAAGGGGGCATGGGCAGGGTATATAAAATAGCCTATCCTGTCACCCAAAAAATTGCCGCCCTAAAGCTGCTGGAACCTTCTTCCCTGCTGGCAGCTCTTACACCCAAAAAAGAGCTTAAAGAAATATTCACAAAAGAAGCTGTCACCATGGCTGCCATCCGCCATCCCCATGTGGTGGATATTCTGGATTTCGGACGGACACAAAATCGGGTGTATTATATCATGGATTATTTTTGCAACAACCTGGGAACCCTTATGGGGGAAGCTTTTGAAGAAGAGGACACCCGGGTGGTTCCTGTTGAAAAAACAGTGCACTATACCACCCAGATATTGAAAGGCCTTGTGTGCCTCCATTTTTTCGGCATTATCCATCGGGATATAAAACCGGCCAATATGTTGATTACAGACCTGGATACAATAAAAATTTGTGATTTCGGCCTGTCCCTGCGCCAGGGAGAACAACAAAAGTGGCATGGGAGCACCCGGGTGGGTTCTCCTTATTACGCAGCCCCGGAACAGGAAGCAGACCCGGAAAAAGTGAATTTCACAGCGGATCTGTATTCTGCAGGCATCATGTTGTACAAGATGCTCACCGGCCGGCTGCCCCAGAAGAGCGGTTCCCCTGCATCCCGGATGAATCCGGATCTGGATGTGTCCTGGGACCGGTTTTTTGCCAAAGCCCTTGATCCGGATCCGGCCGGACGATTCCAGGACGCAGATACCATGCGCCGGAACCTGGAGGACTTAGCCCGGGCCTGGAAGGCAAAAAAAGAAAAAATCTGTTCCATGCCGCCGGGGTTGGAACAGGAAAGCACTCATGTGCCTGAAAAAACAAAGCTGTCAGGAGCAGCTACAGGTGCATCCGGCAGTAAAAATACTGGGGGCCGGAAATCAGGACATGGGGCATCTGACACCCGAAGGCCGGGGATGGTGCGGGCTGTTCCCGAAAAAATTTCCTTGAAACAGGCCCGCTCTTTTTTTGACCTGGACGGGTTCATGCGGCCCCGCCGCTATGGTGTCAATGATTTTCTGGTGGCCGGGGACGGCCTGGTCCTTGACAGGCATGCCGGCCTGGTGTGGCAGCAGTCCGGTTCCTGGTTTCCTGTTAACTGGTTTCAGGCAGAAACCTATGTGGCACAATTGAACACCCGGCAGTTTGGGGGGTACAACGCATGGCGCCTGCCCACCATCCATGAACTGCTCACCCTGGCTGCACCCCTGGCCAGAGGCCGGGACCACTGCCTTTTACCGGTGTTTGATACGGAACAGAAATGGCTGTGGAGTGCTGATAAAAGCACGTTTGTGTCAGCCTGGAATCTGAATCTGGAGATGGGGTTTGTGGGCAGAAATGATTTTACCGGTTTTTACCATGTCAAGGCAGTATGTTCAGCCTTTTAAA
>DATFKQ010000119.1:0-6201 GCA_035268565.1 Desulfotignum sp.
GACCCGGATGTTTTTGTTTTCCGGATTTTCACCGGCAATGGATGCATAGCTCCTGATGAACCGGGTGTCGGGCAATGCTTCGGCCCGCTGAAAATACCGCTCGAAATCCTTGCCAAATGACCGGATATCATTGTGGAACACCGTACATTGGGCATCCATATCATGCTCTTTGGTCAGTATCAGCTGTTTCTGGGTGTAGGTGCAGCAGACCCCGGAACAATAGGAGTTGTCTTTTTCCGTCACCCGACGGGAGCCCACACACTGGATCCAGGCGACATTTTTGGGATGCTGTTTGTCACTTGCCCGGAGCACTTTGCCCTCATAGGGACCGGTGGAGGACAGCAGCCGCTCGTAATCCATGCTGGTGACCACATTGTCATATTGAGAATACCCGTATTCCTCTTTTGCAGACGGATCAAAAGGGGTGATGCCTGATGACAGGATAACCGCGCCCACATTGATCCGGGTGCGGGTGGGGGTCTGGCGGAAATCAATGGCCCCGGTCTTGCACACCCCGCGGCAGATGTCGCATTTTTTTTCTTTCAGATACAGGCAGGAATCATCAATATAGGCCACCAGGGGGATGGCCTGGGAAAAATACACATGCACCGCCTTGTTCGTGGATATTCCCTGGTTGAACGCATCCGGGTATTCCACGGGGCAGTATTCCATGCAGGTGGTGCAGCCGGTGCATTTTTCTTCTATGATGTATCTGGGGCGGGTCTTCACGCTGACCTGGAAATCGCCTTTCTGCCCCTCTATGGTTTCCACTTCCGAAAATGTGAGTACTTCTATGTTTGGGTGCCGGCCGACCTCGACCAGTTTGGGTGACAGTATTCACATGGAGCAGTCGTTGGTGGGAAAGGTCTTGTCCAGCTGGGCCATGTGCCCGCCGATACTGGGACCTTTTTCCACCAGATACACCCGGAATCCGGCTGAGGCAAGATCCAGAGATGCCTGGATCCCGCTGACCCCGCCGCCCACAACCATGACATCGCCAAAATTTTTGTCCTTAAGGCTGTCAGAAAACAATTGCATATGTTCCATTGGCAGTACGTCGTTGTTTACCACTTTTTATCTCCTCATCCGTTCATTATGACATTGCTGGCAAATCACCTGTGTTCCTTCAATAATTTTTTACAGCGCGTCATTGATGATTTCGGTAATATCTTTTATTTCCATCACATCTTCGTATTCCAGGTTCAGACGGCTTTCCTCGAAATTGGTGATGCAGTAGGGGCAGGATGTCACCAGCACGTCAGCGCCGATATCTTTTGCCTGTCTGAGGCGGATATCGGAGAAACGCTCCGCCTGGGGGGTATCCATCCAGATCCGGCCGCCCCCTCCCCCGCAGCACAGGCTGGTTCTCCGGCTGGCACGCATCTCTTTTAGGGTGAGACCGGCCACTTTGGCCAGCAGCTGCCGGGGCTGCTCATAGATCTGGTTGTGACGGCCCAGGTAGCAGGGATCATGATAGGTAACGGTCTGCGCCATTTCCTTGTTCAGGGCCAGCCGGCCGGTGTTGATGAGCTCCAGCAGAAATTCAGACATGTGAATCACCTCAAAGTGCACCATAAACTCAGGGTACTCATTCTTGAAGGTGTGGTAGCAGTGCGGGGAAGACACCAGGATCTTTTTTACCCCATGGTCGATAAAATTTTTGATGTTGGTTTTGGCAAGATCTATGAACACCTGCTCACTGCCGATCTTGCGGATGCTCTCCCCGCAGCAGCTCTCATTTTCTCCCAGTATCCCGAAATCCACCCCGGCGGTGTTCAGGATACTGGCGGTGGCCTGGGCCACTTTTTTCATGCGCGGGTCATAGGAAAAATAGCATCCCACAAAATACAGGATCTCCATGCCGGCCTCAAAGGGCTTGACCGACAGGCCGTCAGCCCAGGCACCCCGGCCGGAACGCTCCCCCTGCAGAGGGTTGCCCTCGGAAATGATACTGGCCCGGGCAGACCTGGCGGATTTCACCGATGCCGGGAACACCTCGTATTCCGTGGCTACCCGGCGCAGGGCCTGGCTCACCTGAATCTGGCCCAGTCCCCTGGGGCACTGGTCCGGGCAGGTACCGCAGGTGGTGCACCGCCAGATATCCTCGCCCTCGATTTCTGTCAGACCGAAGGCGGCCTCCCGCACGATTTTACGCATGCTGAACTGCCGGACCTGGTTCCAGGGACAGACAGAATCGCACAAGCCGCACTGAAAACACAATTGATAAGGATCTCCGCCAGCCTCTTTGATCTCGTCGATTACTTCTATAAAAGGAGCAATGGTCTCCATGGTGTGTCCTTTTTATTTGCTTTTGTCATCTGTGGACATGCGGGCAAGGGTATCCATGATGGTCTGCATGCCGTATTTATCTGCCAGAGATTCCAGCCCGATTTCCAGGTCCTCCATCTCCTCCTGTTCTTCCACCTCTTCTTCTCTTTCTTCCAGGGTCAGGGCATCCACCAGGCACCACTTGACGCACAGGGGTTCATCTTCTCCTTCACACATGTCGCATTTGAGCGGCAGCCCGGAATCCGGTTCCTTGAACTCCTCCCTGGAGGGACAGGAGGCCCGGCAGAAGGAGCACTCGTCATATTCCTTGCCGTCAATGGTGTATTTGTCCCTGCCTGCGCATTCCGCCATGGTATATTCTCCAGCATACACCGGCACATAAATGTCGCGCAATGGTTCTCTGATAATCCGAATTCTGGATCTTGCCGGATTGTTGGAGCTGTATTTGGGAGATGCGTGGAAAGAAGAGCAGATCACCTCACATGCCCGGCAGCCGTTGCATTTATCCACGTCAATCTTGATGGTCTTTATGGTTTTTTTTTCTTTTTCTTTACTGGCCACGGTTTTTGCCCTCCACACTATTGGGTCTGTGTTTCTTGTTGCTTATCTGCTGTTTCTTCATCCGTTAAAATCCCTCTCTGGATAAAATCATCAGCCACATAGCCCAGGTCCATTTTTTCCAGGGCTTCTTTGGTGGGGATGCCTTCTTCATTCCAGCCCTTGAGCTTGTAATAGGCATCCAGCAATTTTTCTTCCAGTTCAGGGAACCGCTTTTTCCAGTGGTCTTCAGGCGGTTTTTCATCTTTTCTCCGCATGCCCCGCCGGATATTAACCGCCCGCACCAGGGTCCGGTACCGCTTGGCTGCCCGGGTGAGTTTTTCCTGGTCCATCTCGATACCGGCACCGGCAGAGATGAATTTGGGATAGTTGTGGATATGATAAGGGGGTTTGAGGGGAAATGAGGACAGTCCGGCACACTGGCCCAGGGCATCATCAATATAATGCATCATCTCCTGCCACTCCACAATATCACAGGTCATGTCCACGGTGGGGTAGTAGGGAATAGAATTTTCCCCCCGCAGTTCCCAGTCGATAAAGTACTGTTTGAATTTTTCATGGGGCACCTGGACCCAGTCTTCGCAGAACTTTTCTCTGTGCTCTTTTTTGGGAAACGGTGCCTGGGGAAACTGGCCTTCAATCTGGGTGATGTTGATCTTTTCCCCGATGGAATACATCAGAAAATAGATGGGATTGAGCATGGACAGTTTCAAAGGCAGCTGTTCATGTTTTTTAATGGTGTTGTGGGCGTATTCTTCCGCCCCGTTGCCGATCTCCTGTGCAGCCCAGTAAGTGCCCTTGGCCAGGATATCGCCGATGCCCTCTCTTTTCACAATCATATCCAGCAGATAATAAAATCGGTCCTCATTGCTCTCAGGCAGGCCGGGAAAATCATCTTTGCTCAAAATACCGGCTTCCAGCAGCTCCAGGGCAAACGCCATGACCTGGGGGGCGGAAAATCCGTCCAGGCCGTATTCCGTTGCCTTCTGGGCGATCCGCAGACCAAAATCCAGGTCAGAATAGGCAGCCATGGTATAGGTCAGCTTGGTAAAGCATTTCATCATATAGGTGGGCAGGCCGGGCATGGAGAGGGTGGCCCCGCATTTCATGGGGCAGTTAAAGCAGGAGATCAGTCTGGTTCTGGCACCTTCCAGGGTGTCGGTCCACTGTTTTTCAATCTCTTCATTCCAGAACCCTTTGCGCCGGGTCCGGGAGTTGCCCCACATGAAATTTTCCGTGTGCCATTTTTCATCATGCACCTTCATTTCCTGGGGAGATCCCAGACCGGCCAGAATGGGCATCACGCCCTTGATGGGGTTGTCTTCTCTGTGTTTGATATAGGCCAGCACATCGTTGCACAAAGAGACGAACTCCTCGGGTTTGGCCAGGTTGATGTCTTTGGTGCCCCGCACTGCAATGGCCTTTACCCGTTTGTCTCCCATGACCGCACCGATGCCCCCTCTGCTGGCAGAAGACCGGCCCTGCTCCACAGAGGCATAATACACCCGGTTTTCCCCGGCAAGGCCGATGGCGGCCACCTGGGCCTTGGGCTGATCCAGCTCCTGCCGGATCTGTTCCGCTGTTTCAATGGCGCCTTTCCCGGCCAGGTGGGAGGCATCCCGGATTTCCACGGTATCGTTGTGGATCCACAGGTACACCAGTTTTTCAGACTTGCCCCGCAGCACCACCTTGTCATAGCCGGCATATTTGAGTTCCGGGGCCCAGAATCCGCCCATCATGGAAAAGGCCATCAGTTCGGTCTGGGGAGAGATGGTGGACACAATGGTCCGGTTGCAGCCGGTGGCCGGGGTGCCGCAGAGCAGACCGGCACTGAAAATAAGCAGATTTTCCGGAGAAAAAGGGGTTACTTCCGGTCCTACCCGGTCCCATAAAATTTTGGCATTTGTTCCCAGCCCCCCCAGATAGAGTTCGGTTTCCCTGGGGTCTGTCGCCTGTTTCTCAATATTCCCCCGGGTAAGATCAACCTCTAGATTAAAGCCTGTTTCTGCGTACCTCATGATTTACCCCTCTTTATATTGCCGTAAATACCTGACATGCGGTCAGACCAAAAAAATTTGCACACCTTAATGTTTCACCTTAATATATATAATAGGCCGTACAATGTAACCATGATTACGCTACATTGTAACTACATGTCAAGGAAAAATCTGTCCCCGCTTATATGGTTGGAAACTTTTTTGTATTTTTCCAGCACAATAGCAAATAAGCTATTTATTAGATACTTTATAGATACAATACAGCTATGTCAAGTATTTTTTCAGAGGTCACCACCTGCAGGTAAACAACCGGTTCTGTTGACTGAAACTCCTTGCCGGCCCTGTATGCCCGGACCGCGGGGTGCCGATACACAACCCTTCATACAGCACCTGAAGGAAGCGGGCGTGGGTTACCGGAAATGAAAAAAAACCGTTATCGAAACAGGTGCCCGGTGTGCGCATCGCTTCTAGTTGATATATCAACCAATTATTGGCTCTTTTTCTTTTTCAAATCTGATTTTTTACTTGACAGGGTTTAACATCTTTAAATATAGTGACGGTATACAGCTGATTTATAGTTACATTGTAACACTAAATGGCCCGCGTCGAAAGGAGGTGACTGCTTTCCAGATATTTTTTTAGTTTTTTTTCCTTTTTCAGAACCCAAATTCAGGAGGTCAACACGATGAAAAAGCTTACGATTCCGGCACTATTGGTTTTTTGTTTTTCCGCATTCTTTGCCATGAATGCAGTTGCAAAAACAACATTTACCTATTCCAACTTCTTTCCCCCCACCCATATCCAGAGCCAGCTGGCTGAAGCATGGATCAAAGAAGTTGAAAAACGCACCAATGGCGATATTTCCATCAATTATTTTCCTGCCAGTACTTTGACCAAAGCACCCCAGACCTATGATGGCGTAGTCCAGGGCATAGCCGATATCGGCATGACGGTTCTGGCCTATTCCAGGGGACGGTTCCCTGTGGCAGCAGCTATTGACCTGCCCATGGGATATTCATCCGGTGTTCAGGCCACCAACATTGCAAACGGCGTATTGGAAAAATTTGATCCCGAAGAGTTCAAAGACACAGAACTTATGTTCCTCCATGCCCATGGTCCGGGACTGCTCCATACCCGGGACAAAGCCGTTCACACCCTGGATGATCTCAAGGGCCTGAAAATCAGAAGCACCGGCACCAGTGGCAGACTTGTGGCTGCGCTGGGCGCATCTCCAGTGGGAAAATCCATGGGAGAAACCTATCAGATGCTGCAAAAAGGGGTTGTGGACGGATCCATGCACCCCATGGAAACCAACAAAGGCTGGAAAGTAGGGGAAGTGGTGGATTATATGACCCAG
>DATFKQ010000120.1:0-3709 GCA_035268565.1 Desulfotignum sp.
ATGCACCCATGAATAAAACTGTAATTTCCTGTCAGGTAAATGATCTATCCGAAGCGCCCAAGGCCGCTTTGTTTGATTTTGCAAATGAAGAAACAGTTCATGATGTCCATAATTTTCATCGCAGCCTGCCGGGTTACAGGCCCACCCCGCTGGTCAGGCTGTCAGGGCTGGCCGGTTATCTGGGAATAAACCAGCTGTCGATCAAAGATGAAAGCTTTCGCTTTGATTTAAAGGCGTTCAAGGTCCTGGGGGCAAGTTATGCAATGGCAAAATGCCTGGGTGAGGTGATCGGATTAGGAGATGATGCGTTAACCTGCAATAATATTATTGCTCACAAATCCGCATATGATCACCTCACTTTTGTTACAGCCACTGACGGCAATCATGGAAGAGCGGTTGCCTGGGCTGCCAACCTGTTCGGCTGCAAATCTGTGGTGTATATGCCGGAAGGTTCTTCTCCTGTCAGACTGGAGGCCATCAGAAAATTTGGGGCAAAGGCCTCGGTTACAGGGCTGAACTTTGATGACAGTGTGATGTATGCCAGTCAGCAAGCACAGGAGAACGGTTGGATCCTGCTCCAGGATACATCCTGGGAAGGGTACGAAAAAGTTCCGCGTCATATCATGCAGGGCTATGCAACACTGATAACGGAGTCAATGGGACAGGGTCAGGAAAAGAAACTTCCGACCCATGTTTTTGTCCAGGCGGGTGTCGGTTCGTTTGCAGCCGCCATTATTGCATCACTCATAAGCCTTGCCGGAGGGGCTGCACCAAAATTTATAGTTGTGGAACCTGAAGGTGCCCCATGTCTGTTTGAATCAATAAAAAAAGGGAGACGGGTCAGAATTAAAGGCGATTTGGCCACTATCATGGCGGGGCTTTCCTGCGGGGAGCCGAGCCGGATGGGCTGGAAGATACTGAAATCGGCTGCCAGTGCATTTTTGATGTGTTCCGATGCGGTCGCCCGAAGAGGGATGAAGGTGCTGGGAAATCCGTTGGAAGGAGATCAACGTATCATTTCCGGAGAATCCGGTGCTGTGACACTCGGCGCATTGTTTGAAATAATGTCTGACAAAGATAACCGGAAAATCAGAAAGGCTATCGGCCTGGACAGCGGTTCCAGAGTATTGCTGTTTTCAACCGAAGGAGATACTGATCCGGATGTGTATCGTGACATTGTCTGGGCGTTAAAAACAGATGAGAGGCAAGAGGAAAACAATCGGCCTTCTGGGCGGCATGAGCTGGGAAAGCACATCCAGGCAGAAAAAACAATCCGGTATTGACACACGGTCCATACTTGCATAATTTGATTTCTATCATGATTAACCGACAGAAAATACTCATCACCCGGCAATATCCGGCCGCAGGCATGGACCTGCTCAAAAAGGAACCGTTCCAGCTCACCTTCTGGGAAAAGGAGCGGCCAATGACACCGGCGGAACTTGCAGCACAGGCAAAGGATCACCATGCCCTGCTGTGCACTCTCACCGACCGCATCGACAAACAGTTTCTAAACCGGTGCTCCCATCTGGAGATCATTTCCCAGTTTGCCGTGGGATTTGACAACATCGATATTCCTGAAGCCACCCGGAAAAACATTCCTGTGGGCTTTACCCCTGATGCCATGAGCGAGGCCACCGCCGACATCGCCTTCGGCCTGATGATCGCTGCAGCCCGCAAGTTTTTTTTTCTGCACAAAACCATCCTCACCGGAGAATGGGGATATTTCAACCCCACCGGCCATCTTGGATGTGAACTCAAGGGCAAAACCCTGGGGATTTTCGGGCTTGGCCGCATCGGTGTGAAAATGGCAGAACGCTGCAAAGCCGCCTATGACATGCCGGTCATCTATCACAACCGAAGCCGGAACCCTGCAGCTGAAAAGCAGCTGGGCGCGCGGTTTGTTTCTTTTGACCGGCTGCTGAAACAAAGCGATATCCTGTCGGTTCACTGCGCCCTGACCCCGGAGACCCGGTATATTTTCAATGCCAGGGCCTTCAGAAAGATGAAACCCTCGGCCGTTTTCATCAATACGGCCAGAGGCCCCATTCACCACGAACCCGACCTGATCGCGGCTCTGCATCAGAAACAGATCTGGGGGGCCGGCCTGGATGTCACTGATCCGGAGCCCATGGCCCCGGACAATCCCCTGCTGTCCATGGAAAATGTCTGTGTGCTGCCCCATACAGGCTCCGGCACCATGGAGGCCCGGGACCGGATGTCTGTCCTGGCGGCGGAAAATATCATCATGTTCTATAAAACCGGGCAGGTCCCGCACATTGTCAACCCCGAAGTGCTGGCCGGGTGACCAGACCGGGTGCGCGAATTTTGCAATGATGCACTGCAGCGAGCAGGGCGGGTGGAAACGCCTCGGATGAAATCCCGTTGATCTTACAGGAGCAAAACAATGGCTGTGAAAGCAAAAAAATCTGAAAATCAGGACAAACCGGACTCTTTGACAAACAACCGTATCCTCATCTGCCTGGCTGCCGGCCTGGTGCTTTTGCTGTTCACTTTTGGCGGTGTTCATGCAGAAACACAATGGCCCCGGGTGGCTGTGTCAAAGGACGGCACCCCCATCTCCTATGACGTGTTCGGTACCGGTGAGCCTGCACTGGTGTTTGTGCATGGCTGGAGCTGCGATGCCCGTTACTGGCGGTCCCAGGTACCGGTATTCTCCCGAAAGCACCGGGTGATGGTCCTGGATCTGGCCGGCCACGGCCATTCCGGAACCTCCCGCACCAGGTACACCATGAAAGCCTTTGGTGAGGATGTGCAGGCAGTGATCCAGGCAGCGGGCAGCAGCCGGGTCATCCTGATCGGGCATTCCATGGGCGGGTCGGTGATTGCCGAGGCCGCCGCCCTGATGCCGGACCTGGTCATCGGCCTGATCGGTGTGGATACCCTGGAAAATATCGCATATCCCCTTACCAGAGAAGCCCTTGAAAACATGACCGCCCCGATGGAAAAAGATTTTCGGACAGGATGCCGGCAGTTTGTGAATGGCATGATCCTGCCGGAAACAAAACCGGATCTGCGGGAATGGATCCTGTCGGATATGGCGGCGGCACCGCCAAAAATCGCCCTGAGTGCCATGAATGAGATGCTGAGCCAGTACATCACCGGCAGAGCCGCAGCCGTATTTGAAAAAGTCCGCATTCCCGTGGTCACGGTAAACGGTGATCTGTGGCCGGTCAATTATGAGGCCAACCGGCGGCACATGCTGTCATTTGATGCCATTGTGCTCAAGAATACCGACCATTTCCTGATGATGTCCCGGCCGGATGCTTTCAACAAGGCCCTGAAAAAAGCTGTTATACAGATCACCTCTCACTGAACAATATAAATAACACACCTACCAGCTGAAGGTTTGGCACAGGCTGGGTAAGAAAGGATATGGTATGGAAAACAACAGAAAATAGACCCTGGAACAGATAGCGGCATTGTTTGCTTCCCAGGACCTTGCAGTGCTGTCCACCCAGAAAGACAACCAGCCGTATGCCAGCCTGGTGGCGTTTGACGCAAGTCCTGACCTTGCGCACCTGTATTTTTTAACACCCACTACCACCCGTAAATACGACCACCTGACAGCCAATCCGCCTGTTGCCATTCTGGTGAACGACAGCCGGAATCAGGCGGATGACATTTACAGGGCCGTATCAGTGACCGGTACGGGCAGGGCAGCAGTGGTTGACAAGGCAGAAGAAAA
>DATFKQ010000121.1:0-3004 GCA_035268565.1 Desulfotignum sp.
CGTTTGCATTCCATGAACCGGCATCCATTGAAGAGGCGCTGGCACTGAAAAAACAGTTTGACACCAAGGCCCGGTTTCTTGCCGGCGGCACCGATCTGCTGGTGTATCTGAAAAGAAAGATCCTCACCACCGATCATGTGATCAGCCTGCAGCACATTGAAAGCCTGGGCCGGATTCATGAAGACAAGGATGCTTTGACCATCGGCACCTGTGCAACCATGTCCGGGATTTCCAGAAACCCTGTCATCCGGGAAAAATTTCCCGCGTTGAAATCCGGAGCCGACAACATGGGCACCCACCTGATCCGCAACCGGGCCACCATCGGCGGGAACGTATGCAATGCCAGCCCGGCCGGCGATACCCTGCCGGCGCTGCTGGTCTACGATGCCGTGGCCCTGGTCGAAAATCCGGACGGGAAACGGGAGATCCCCATGACAGATCTGTTCAAAGGACCCGGCAGGACCGACCTGAAAGCAGATGAAATCCTCACCGGATTCCGGCTGCCCATGCCTGCCGGTCACAGCGGATCACACTATATTCAGCTGGGCAAACGCAAATCAGCAGAAATCAATATGGTCAATGTGGCTTCATTTCTGACATTTGATCCTGAAACCGGCAAAATTGCGTGTGCCCGGATCGCCCTTGGGTCTGTGGCCCCCACCCCCATCCGGGCGCACAAGGCAGAGGCAGCCCTCACCGGAAAAATCGCCGGGAATGATACATTCAATGCAACGGCGGAGATCGCCCGGTTCCAAGACTGCCGTCCCATCGACGATTTCAGGGGCAGTGCCGGATACCGGCGGGCCATGGTTGGGGTGTTGACCAAACGTACCTTGTCAACCGCTTTTGAACAGGCCGGCGCATAAACCATATTGCACACAGGAGCTTAAAATGAAAAAGATCATTCATGTGACCATCAATGACATAACCTATGAGATGGCGGTTGCACCCAACAAGACCCTGGCGGATCTCATCCGTTACGATCTGGGCCTGACCGGCACAAAAAAAGGGTGCGATACCGGTGACTGCGGGGCCTGTACTGTTATTCTCAACGGAGATGCTGTCAATTCCTGCCTGGTGCTTGCGGTGCAGGCCGACAATGCTGTGGTGGAGACCATCGAAGGGATGAGTACGGATGAAGGGCTTCATCCCCTGCAGCAGGCGTTTGTGGAAAAAGGGGCGATCCAGTGCGGGTTCTGTTCCCCGGGGGTAATCCTGTCCGCCAAAAATCTGCTGGACAACAATCCAGATCCCACGGAACTGGAGATCCGGGAAGGCATTTCAGGCAATCTGTGCCGGTGCACCGGATACCAGAAAATTTTCGAAGCCATTGAATCCCAATGCCCGTCCCCGCGCCCAGTTCAAGGAGGCACCCATGAAGACATTTGATATTATCAGCACCCGGGCCAACCGGATCGACACCCCTGACAAAGCCACGGGCAAAGCCGTTTTCGTAGATGACATCATCCTGCCGGGCATGCTTTACGGGGCTATGCTGCAAAGCCCCCACGCCCACGCAAAAATTGTTTCCATTGATACATCGGAAGCGGAAAAACTCCCTGGTGTCAAAGCAGTCATTACTGCCAAGGAAGCTGGCCGGGTAAAATACGGTGTCAGCCCGGCCCGGTATGATGAAACGGTTTTTGCCGTGGACAAGGTCCGTTATGTGGGGGACGAGATTGCCGCAGTGGCAGCCACCCGCCTGGATATCGCCCTGGAAGCGGTATCGCTGATCAAGGTGGAATACGAAGTGCTGCCGGCGGTGTTCACTGTGGAAGATGCCGTCAAAGAAGGGGCACCCCAGCTTCATGAGGACTTCAAAGGCAACCTGTGCGCCGAGGTTCACCAGGAATTCGGCAATGTGGCACAAGGCCTGGAAAGCAGCGACATTGTCATCACCACCGAAATGAAAAGCAAGCGCCAGGACGGGGCGTTTATCGAACCCCAGGGGTGTATTGCCGAATATGACAACCGCGGCGTGCTCACCCTGACCAGCTCCACCCAGGTGCCGCACTATGTGCAGCGCACCGTGGCCATGGTCCTGGGCATGGATGTGGGCAGGATCCGGGTGAAAAAGCCTTATGTGGGAGCCGGGTTCGGGATCAAGGCCGCAGCCAATCCCATGGAGCTGGCCTGCTGCATGCTGGCAAAAAGAACCAGAAAACCGGTGAAAATGAACTTTACCCGGGAACAGGTGTTCATGTACGGCCGGGCCCGGCACCAGTTTCACCATACCATCACCACCGGCGCCAAAAAAGACGGCACCCTCATGGCGCTCAAACATGAATGCTGGCTGGACGGGGGTGCCTACACCAGTTTCGGTATTGCCACGGTGTACTATACCGGCTCCCTGCTGGGCGGTCCTTACAAGCTTGCCAACATGAGCTATGACGGGTACCGGGTGTACAACAACAAGCCGGCCTGCGGGGCCCAGCGGGGCCACGGCGCTGTGATCGCCCGGGCCTGTTTTGAGCAGCAGCTGGACATGATTGCTGAAAAAATCGGCATGGATCCCCTGGAACTGCGGATAAAGAACATGATGGAAACCGGGGACACCACCTGCAATGACCTGAACATGAGTTCCTTTGGCATGGCCGAATGCATCGATGCGGTGAGAAACGGATCCGACTGGGACAAAAAGAAAGGCAGCATGCCCCCGGGCAAAGGCATCGGCATGGCCTGCGGATTTTTTGTTTCCGGCGCAGGATATCCCATCTACCGTTCTGACACCTATCACGGCACCGTGATGATCAAGCTCACCGAAGACGGCGGTACAGCCCTGGTGTACACGGCTTCGGCCGAGATCGGACAGGGATCGGACACCGCCTTTGCCATGATTGCGGCCGAAGCCCTGGGCATCCCGCTGGAAAATGTCCGGCTGGCCTCGGGCGACACCGACATGGGCGTGGACTTAGGGGCTTATTCCAGCCGCCAGACACTGATGACCGGCCATGCCACCAAGGAGGCTGCCGAGGATGTCAAACGCCGGGTCCTGGAAGTGCTG
>DATFKQ010000122.1:0-5586 GCA_035268565.1 Desulfotignum sp.
AAGGAAATGGTAGATGAAAATACATGAATATCAGGCAAAAGAATTATTCCGGCAGTATCAGGTACCGGTTCCCGAAGGAAGGCCTGCGTTTTCCGTGGCAGAAGCTGTGGATGCGGCCAAAGCCATGGGCGGATTTCCCGTAGTGGTCAAGGCCCAGATCCATGCCGGCGGCCGGGGAAAAGGGGGCGGGGTAAAACCGGCCCATTCCCTGGAAGAGGTACAGGACCTGGCCGGCCGGATGCTGGGCATGACCCTGGTCACCCACCAGACAGGCCCGGCAGGCCGTCTGGTGAAAAAACTGTTCATCGAGGCAGGCCAGCAGATTGAAAAAGAGTTGTACTTAAGCCTTCTGATGGACCGGGCCACGGCCACGGTGGTTATCATGGCCAGCCGGGACGGGGGCATGGATATCGAGGAGGTGGCTGCCAAAACGCCGGAACGGATTATGAAAATCCATGTGGACCCCCTCATGGGGATCCAGGGGTATCAGCTGCGGCGGGCCGGATTCGGCCTGGAGCTGCCCCCTGCCGCCATGAAAGGATTTTCAATCCTCCTGACCAATCTGTATACGTTTTTTGTCGGCAATGACTGCTCCCTGGTGGAGATCAACCCTTTGATCCTCACGGCGGACCAGCAGGTCATGGCCCTGGATGCCAAGGTGGATTTTGATTCCAACGCCCTTTTCCGGCACAAGGACCTGCTGGCACTGCGGGACCTGGATGAGGAAGATCCCATGGAAGTGGAGGCATCAAAATACAATCTCAATTATATCAACCTGGACGGCAATGTGGGCAATATTGTCAACGGTGCCGGTCTGGCCATGGCCACCATGGATATCATCAAGAAAGCCGGGGCCACCCCTGCCAATTTCATGGATGTGGGGGGCGGGGCCTCGTCTGAACAGGTGGAAAACGCCTTTCGCATCATTCTGGCAGACAAAAAGGTCAAAGCGGTGCTCATCAATATTTTCGGCGGGATTCTGCGGTGTGATATCTTTGCAAAAGGGGTGGTGGAATCAGCAAAAAAAACAGGGATTACCGTGCCGGTGGTGGTGCGTATGGAAGGCACCAACGTGGAAGAAGGACGGCGCATACTGGCGGACAGTGCACTGAACCTGACCAGTGCATCAGACCTGTCTGATGCAGCCCAAAAAATCGCAGCAGCTGTGAATTAAAGGAGAATGTGGTTGTGAGTATATTTGTAAACAAGGACACAAAGGTGCTGGTCCAGGGAATTACCGGCAATGAAGGCAGTTTCCACACCAGACAGTGTGTGTCTTACGGCACCCGTATTGTGGCAGGGGTTACCCCGGGCAAAGGGGGGCAGAAACTGGATGATATACCGGTATTCAATACCGTGGCCCAGGCAGCGGCACAGACCGGTGCCACAGCCTCTTTGATTTTTGTGCCCCCGCCTTTCGGGGCCGATGCCATCATGGAGGCGGCTGATGCCGGGATCTCTCTTATCGTTGCCATCACCGAAGGCATTCCCATCCTGGACATGGTGAAGGTGAAAAATTTTTTAAGCCGCAAAGACTGCCGGCTCATCGGCCCCAACTGTCCGGGCATCATCACGCCCGAAGAATGCAAGATAGGCATCATGCCCGGCATGATCCACGCAAAGGGCAATGTTGGTGTCATATCCCGCTCCGGTACCCTGACCTATGAGGTGGTGGACCAGCTCACCAAGCTGGGCATGGGCCAGTCCACCTGCATCGGCATCGGCGGTGATCCGGTGAACGGCACCAGTTTCATTGATGTGTTGTCCGCATTCGAGGCAGATGCCGACACCCACGGCATTGTCATGGTGGGAGAGATCGGCGGCAGTGCGGAAGAAGAGGCAGCTGCCTATATCAAGGCCCATGTCACCAAGCCGGTGGTGGGGTTTATTGCCGGGTTGACCGCCCCGCCGGGCCGGCGGATGGGCCATGCAGGTGCCATCATTTCAGGATCCAGCGGCACCGGAGAGGCCAAGATCAAGGCGTTTGAAGAAAACGGCATCCATGTGTGCGACAACCTGGGGCTGATCGGCCGGACATGTAAAGATGTTTTTTAGCTGACCTTAAAGGAGGTTACATTGGAAAGTTATATTATTGAAGAAAACACAGCAAAGAGCAGCCGGCTGCCGGCCAGGCTGGATCTGGCCCAGAGCGGCACAGGCCTGATACTGGGGCTGTTCATGTGGGTGCACATGCTGCTGGTGGGCAGCATCATTCTGGGCAAGGATGCCTTTGATTTTGTGGCCAAGACCATGGAGCTGGCTTTTTTGTCCGATACCGGACACGGGTATCCCATTGCCGTGTTCTTTGCGGTATCCGGGGTGTTCACCCTGTTTATCGTCCATGCCCTTTTAGGCATGCGCAAATTTCCCATTTCCTGGCGCCAGCACAGAATCATCAGAGACCAGATGCAGATGATGAAGCATCCTGATACCAACCTGTGGTACATCCAGGTGGTGACCGGATTTGTCATGTTTTTTGCCGGATCGGTCCACCTGTATACCATGCTGGTAAACCCGGCAGGCATTGATCCGTTTTTGTCCGCCGACCGCGTGGTGTCCGGCAATTACTGGTTTTTATATCTGGTGCTGCTCATCTGTGTGGAACTGCACGCCGGCATCGGGCTGTACCGGCTGTGCATGAAATGGGGATGGTTCAAGGGCAAGGATGCCAGGCATTCGCGCAAAAAACTGAAAACCCTGAAAAACCGTCTGATGATCTTCTTTCTGGGCATAGGGTTTCTGGCCCTTTTGATGTTCATTGTCATCGGGTGGGGCCACCGCCAAAATGCCGGTGAACGCTACCAGGGAACCGCATACCAGCAATCCCATGCTGCCACGGCAGAGGCACCTGCAGCACCTGCTGCGGATGAGGCGGAAAAAACAGAGGCGGATGCCGGAGCCGCCCATGAGGCAGCCCTTACAGAGGAAGCAGCCCCCCTTCACGACCAGGCCCCGGCAGAAGACCCCGCACCGGCACACGCATCCCCTCCGGCAGATGATACAGAACCGGCGCATGATACAGCACCGGCAGCAGCCACAGCCCCGGAACATGATACAGCACCTGTCCAGGATGCAGGGACATCAGATGCGGCAGGGTCTGCAGCAGCAGACAGCCACACAGAAGCAGAGGCCCATGATCAGGGATCTGATGCCCATGAACCCACCCATTCTGCGGAAGAAACTCATTAAGATAAGGATATTTCAATGAAAGTCATATATACGGATTCACTTGTCATCGGCGGTGGCCTGGCAGGACTCAGAGTTGCCATTGCATCCATGCAGCGGGGGTATGACACCATCGTTCTCTCGCTGATACCTGCCAAGCGATCACATTCCGCAGCAGCCCAGGGCGGTATGCAGGCCAGCCTGGGTGCCTGTATCAAAGGGGACGGCGATGACGAAGATGTGCATTTTGGTGATACAGTAAAAGGCAGTGACTGGGGATGCGACCAGGATGTGGCACGCATGTTTGTGAACACCGCACCCAAGGCCATCCGCCAGCTGGCAGCCTGGGGGGTTCCCTGGTCCCGGGTCAGGGGCGGGGACCGGGAGGTGATCATCAATGGGGAAAAGGTCACCATCACGGAAAAACATGAGGCCCACGGCCTGATCACGGCCAGGGATTTCGGGGGCACCAAAAAATGGCGCACCTGTTTCACCTCCGACGGTACCGGTCATACCATGCTGTATGCCATGGACAACAAGGCGATCCAGCTGGGGATACCGGTGCATGAACGAAAAGAGGCCCTGGCCCTGATCCATGAGGACGGGGTCTGCTACGGCGCCATTGTCAGGGACCTGATCACCGGGGAACTCATCGCCTATGTGGCCAAGGCCACCACCATTGCCACCGGCGGATACGGCCGGCTCTATTCAGTGACCACCAATGCCGTGATTTCAGAAGGCATCGGCACAGCCATTGCCCTGGAAACCGGTGTGGCCACTTTGGGTAACATGGAAGCGGTGCAGTTTCATCCCACCGCCATCGTGCCGGTGGGTATTCTGACCACAGAAGGGTGCAGAGGAGACGGGGGCCTGTTGCTGGACAATGACGGGTACCGGTTCATGCCTGATTATGAACCTGAGAAAAAAGAACTTGCCTCCAGGGATGTGGTGTCCCGGCGCATGACCGAGCACATGAGAAAAGGCAAGGGTGTGCCCTCTCCCTATGGGGACCACCTGTGGCTGGATATCACGCTGCTGGGCAGAAAACACATTGAAAAGAACCTGCGGGAGGTCAAGGAGATCTGCGAATACTTCCTTGGCATCGATCCGGTAAAAGAATATATTCCGGTGCGGCCCACCCAGCATTACTCCATGGGCGGGGTGAGAACCAATGCAACGGGTGAGAGCCCCACCCTCAAGGGTTTGTTCTCCGCAGGAGAAGCCGCCTGCTGGGATATGCATGGGTTCAACCGCCTGGGGGGCAATTCCGTGGCCGAAACCGTGGTGGCCGGCATGCTCGTGGGGGAATTTGTGGCAGATTACTGCGGTGCCAATGCATTGAACGTGTCCACTGCCACCATTGCGCATTTTCTTAAAAAAGAGGAAAAAAAGATCACCGATCTTCTGGTGCGGGATTTCGGGGAAAACCCCTTTGCGCTCAAGGCGGAAATGCAGCAGATCATGATGGACAAGGTGGGCATATTCAGAAACGGACCGGACCTGGAAAAGGCGGTGGAGGAACTGACCGTGCTGAACCAGCGGGCCCGGCATATCGCCCTGCGCAACCGGATTTCCTCTTCCAACCCGGAACTGGTGGAAGCCATCCGGATACCCAAGATGATCAAACTGGCCCAGTGCGTTGCCTACGGGGCCATGCTGCGCACCGAAAGCAGGGGCGCCCATGCCAGAGAGGACTATCCGGAAAGAAATGACAAAGAGTGGCTGAAACGCACCCTTGCTACCTGGCCGGATGACAGCACTGACCTGCCGGACATCTCCTATGAGGATGTGGATGTCATGAAAATGGAAATGCCCCCCGGCTCCAGGGGATACGGGGTGGACAACATCATTGTTCATCCGGATGCGGAAAAGCGCATGGCGCAAATAGAGGAAATCAAAAAAGCCAACTCTGCGGCAGACCGGTTTGAGCTGCAGCAGCTGCTGAATCCTACACCTATTCCGGAAAAATTCAAAGGCAAAAACGAGCGTATCGGCAGGGGGTATAAATAATGAGTGATCAGGCACGTGTGTTGAAATTTCAGATATTTCGGTATAACCCCTTGAAAAAAGGGGATAAGCCCCGGATGGTGACCTATGAGGTGACCGAAGCACCGGGCATGACTATTTTCATTGCATTGAATGAAATCCGGGAAACCCAGGACCCCTCTTTGCAGTTTGATTTTGTGTGCAGGGCCGGCATCTGCGGTTCCTGCGCCATGGTGATCAACGGACAGCCGGATCTGGCCTGCCGGACCCTGACCGCCAATTTCAGGGACGGAGAAATCAAACTGCTGCCCCTGCCCGGATTTGAACTCATCGGGGACCTGTCCGTGAACACCGGCAAATTCATGCGGGCCATGAGCGAGCGGGTGGAATCCTGGATTCATGACCTGCATGCGGATGAGGTCAACTATGATGCCC
>DATFKQ010000123.1:0-29767 GCA_035268565.1 Desulfotignum sp.
AACTTGCCGGGGATAACATTTACCGGTCATACCGGCTGCCCGGCCACAACAAATGATGAAATTATAAGCGGTCAGGTATTAACTTAAAACTGAGCACTTTCATCTTACCAAATCATGAAAGCCCGCAGCTGTCAAAAACCATCAGCTCCTGGTGAAAAACGGGCTGGAGACCATCGGTTCCTTTGTTTCTGAGTACAAAAAACATGCCGTCAGAACAGCTGAAAACCTTACACTGCCGGACAGGTCCATGCTTGTTTTCATCCCCCGCATGTGGTACCAATAAAATAGATTAACCGCAGTTACAGCAGGTTCTGGAGACATGACATGGCAGAAAAAGAAATCCGCTGGATACAGCGATTCAACAATTTCACCAGGGCTTTGGGCCAATTGTCAAAATTCATCCAAAAAGGTGACTTGAATGAATTGGAAAAGCAGGGGCTGATCCAGGCTTTTGAATATACCTATGAACTGGCCTGGAATACCATTAAGGATTATTTTGAAGACCAGGGCGAAACCGGCATTCACGGAAGCCGTGATGCATTTCGCCTGGCTTTCAGACGCGGCCTGATCGAAAATGGCCAGGCATGGATGGACATGATCAAAAGCCGGACCCTGACCACGCACACATACAACGAAGATGTTGCCGAAGCCATTGCAAATGCGGTTATCACTATTTATTACACTGAATTCAAACTACTGGAAAATACCCTGCAAAAAATCAAAAACAGAGAGGAGTGATGCACCGTTTCGGCCTTAAAGAAACTGATATCAACCTTATCTGCCAGATTTTTTCCCGGTATCCGCAAATACAAAAATCAGTGCTGTATGGTTCACGTGCCATGGGAAACTACAAGAC
Source organism: Desulfotignum sp. (assembly GCA_035268565.1). Taxonomy (GTDB): domain Bacteria; phylum Desulfobacterota; class Desulfobacteria; order Desulfobacterales; family Desulfobacteraceae; genus Desulfotignum. The sequence continues at coordinate 857 of DATFKQ010000123.1, forward strand.
CGGGTCTGATATTGATCTGACACTTTGCGGCGGAAACGATCTGACCCTGGATGTCCTGTACCGCGTCATGGAAGATCTCGACAATCTGCTGTTGCCCTATACCTTTGATTTATCCATCTTCAGGCAAATCACAGACAAGGATGTCATTTCTCATATAAGGCACGTGGGCCGCACATTTTATGAAAAAGCAAACTGGAATTGTGGTTCAAATGAATTGAAGAGACATGAACAACCCGGCATACAATGAGCTGAAAAATAAATATAATGACCTGTTGGAAGAAAACACCGGCAAAATATGTTTACGGTTTGACAGCAACAGCGTACGGGCGGAATGCCCTTGCTGTACCTGGTACTTGCCGTTGTCTCGGGCATTGTGCTCATGGCAACCGAGATGCTGCAGCACCGGCAGCTGCTGCGGGAACCTGCCGGCCTGACCACTATTGACAAACTGGTGCTCAAATTACCGTTTGCAAGGTATGGGATTTTCCGCTATAAAAAACCCGTAAGCCAGAAAAATTGTATAGGGTAAAAAATAGCATTTGGCAAAATCAAAAACCGACAAAAACAAGAAGAAAAAAGCTGCGCTGCAGAAACGCAAAAACCAGGCCCAGCAGATTGCTTCCCGTGAAAAAGGGTTCTATTTTTTGGACCTGGCCTATGACAGCGTAGCCGGCGGCAACCTTGAAAAGGCGCTCACCGCTGTGACCCGGGCTGAAAAACTGTTGCCCCCGGATCCTGCACTGTACAAACTCATGGCCGATATCGGAGAGAGATCAAAAAATATCGATATCAAGGTCCGGGCCATGGAAAAGCTGCATGAGATGGATGTTCTTCCCAAAGAGTTCATTCCCATCTTGATCTTTCATCTGCATGAAACCGGGCAGTTCAGCAAAGCATTGAAACTTGGGCACCCCGTTCTCAAGGCACTGGCCAGATCCAGGGGCAAAAAACAGATGCAGCTCCACCAGGAACTGGCAGCGCTGTTATCCGCATGCGAATTCAAATTGCAGGTATCGGAGAATCTTTCCCGGAAACCGGCCCGGCCCGAACAAACCCGGCAAAACCCGCCTCCGGAAAGATATCCTGACAAACCAAAACCTGTTTCCGGAGCAGCCAGACCGACCGCCCCGACCAAACCGGACCCGAAAACCCGTTCCCGGGAAAAACCGGTGAAAATATCTGTTGACTATGATCTTGACCTGCCAGCGTTTGACGCCATTTTATCCGGGCCGGAACCTGCCGATCCTGCAGCGTATGAACTGGCCCTGGAAAGCCATGAAATCCGTCTGCAGGAATCCTTTGACATCCTGGTCTGTCTGCCGTCCCTTTCCCAGGTCCGCTCCTTCTGGTACCAGGAAGAAACCGCCAAAAAGGTACTCAAACGCTTCCGGGGACGGGCACTGCTGTCCGATGAAGTGGGGCTGGGCAAAACCATTGAAGCCCTCATGGTTTTGAGTGAATACAAAAAACGGGGTATGGTGAAAACGGCCCTGATCCTGACCCCCACCCCCCTGGTGAGCCAGTGGAAAGAAGAGATGGCTGTCAAGTTCGGACTGGATGTGCCATCCACCGACGATCCCGGATTCACATCCGGGGACCGTGCATTCTGGCAGGCTCCGTTCGTGCTGGCCTCCATCAACCAGGCCAAATCAAAGAAAAATTTTGACCTGGTGACAGAAAAAAACTGGGACCTGCTCATCGTGGATGAAGCCCACCATTTAAAAAACAAGGTCACCCTGAACTGGAAACTGGTCAATTCCATTCAGAAAAAATTCATTCTGCTTCTCACTGCCACGCCCGTGGAAAACAATTTAATGGAGCTTTACAACCTGATCACCCTGCTCAAGCCCGGACAGCTGGAAACCGCCGGATCCTTCCGGGAAAAGTTCATGACCCGGGGCGACCCCACAGACCCCAGGAACAAGGCCCTGCTCAGGGAACTTCTAAGCGAGGTGATGATCCGCAATACCCGGGCTCTGGCCGGCATCAGTATCCCGCCCCGGTTTGCCCAGACCGTCCGGATCGAACCGTCCAGACAGGAAACCGCGTTTTACGAACGGCTGGAATCGTTGATCACGTTCATGAACGCCCGGACCGAGGGCCATGGAAAAATGCTGGTCAAGCACCTGCTTGCCCAGGCCGGCTCATCGCCCAGTGCGGTGGCATCCACCCTTGACAACATGCTGCTGAACAACAAATATCCTGCTGAATTTCACGATGAACTCATTGCCGTGAAAACCCTGTGCCGCACCAGTGTTGACACCACCAAAAACAAGGCCCTGCTCCAGGTGATCCGGTCGGCAAAGGAAAAAATCATTGTCTTTGTCAAATACAAAGGAACGGTGACCCATCTGGCTGAATTTCTGGAATGGCACGGGATCTCTTTTTCCCTTTTCCACGGCAGCATGGACAATGCCGCCAAGGACAGGGAAATAAAGGCATTCCAGGAAGGCAATCAGGTGCTGGTGACCACGGAAATCGGCGGGGAGGGAAGAAACCTTCAGTTCTGCAACCGGATGATCAATTATGATCTGCCCTGGAACCCCATGAAGATCGAACAGCGGATCGGACGGATTCACCGCATTGGCCAGGAAAGAGAAGTCCATATTTTCAATTTCTGTGCAAAAGGCAGTATCGAGGACCATATTCTGGATATCCTGGACAGGAAAATTAACATGTTTGAGATGGTCATCGGTGAAATTGATATGATTCTGGGCCGGATCAGGGGAGAAAAGGAATTCAGTGACCTGGTCTATGACATGTGGGTGACAGCCGGATCCGAAGAAGAGCGCAAAAAACAGTTCAACAATCTGGGGACTCGGCTCAAGCGGGCCCGGACCGGATATGAAAAAACAAAGGAACTGGATGAGACCCTGTTTGGAGATACCTATGAACTCTGATTCCGGCATTCAGAACCAGAACACCCGTCTGCTGGACTTTACGGCCCGTTTTTTACAGGAAAACGGCGCCCTGATCGAACAGGTCTCCAGGGGGGTCACCGCCCTTTTGCCCGAAGAGCTGGCCCAACGTCTGGGCACACAAGAGTATATTACCCTGTGCACCCTCCAGGATCAGGAGAAAGCGGTGGATCTTTCCGGCGGATCAGATCGATCCGTCAGGGTTTATCCCATCCATTTCGGTGCTCCCCTGCTGGACAAAATACTGGGGTTCACCACGGAGAATCCCCCGCTGCTGCATGTCGCACTCAACTTTTTTTACCTGAAAAGCGGCGGATTCGACAACCTGGTCCGCCAGCAGTTCGAATGGCACAAGGCCACCGGCTCGGTTACCAGTTTCGGGCAGATCCATACCCGGTATTTCCTGCTCAACTGCAAATACCTGGCCCAGAGCGATGAACAAAAAGAGGGGCGGTTCGATTTGGCAGCCAACCTGGACTCAGGTGCCGTGATACCGGGGATGACATCTGATTTTGCCGGCATTGACAAGGAGTTTAAAAAAACAGGCACTATCAAATTTTCAGAAAATATGCAGACCAGGCTGCGCCACCTGGTCCGGGTGTATGGAAAAGAGGCGGTGGAGCAGGAAATCGTTCCGTTCAAAAGCAGCATGAACCGGCGATATGCCAGGGATGCAAAGAGCCTTGACGCGTATTACCATGCCCTGACGGAAGAGATGGCCTCCTCCCTGGAGCGGGCCAATATGTCCGATGCCCTGAAAGCGGACAGAAAAGAAAAAATCACCATGATCCCGGAAGAACTGGCAGCCAAAAAAAAAGACCTGCTGAACAAATACCGGATCCGGATAACCATTTCCCTGGCCGGTGCCATGGCCGTGACGTCACCGGCTGTCAAAATCCTGTTCACCGCCTCGGTTGGCAGAAAACGCAAAACCCTTTCCCTGATTTACAATCCGGTTACAAAACGGTTCGATCCCCTGGTGTGTGAATCCTGCCATCAGAGCATGTATCAGATTACGTTCGGCAATGATCTCGGCATCCTGTGCCACACCTGTCATGGGAATTAAAGGTTTTTTGATGAAACCAGTGGTTGCGTCAGATATGGCAAAGGAAGTCCGGAGGGTTTTGGACAAGGACTGAAAATGCCAGCCCCTGCCGTGTTGCTTCCAAGCAGACATGGTGAGCATATTGGCAGGTTTTGCCGGCAGTCAACTCCCATAATGAACTGGAGACACAAGTCAAAGAATGCACCATGGCACTGGAATTAACACTTGATAAAAAACAATAATTTCTGTAAAAATGCTTATTTTGAATACATGGCCGGAGACTTTATGACCCAGTTCAATGAACATATAAATATTTTGATTGATGCCTATAAATCAAGCATAGAGCAAATGACGCGGCTGAAGGTTACAGGTGCAGAAAAAAGACAGGTTCTCAAAGAGAGTAATACCCTGCAATTTGCGCATATTATATCATATACTGATTATGACAATAAAGTTGAAGGAGAATTTGTCCTGACATTCAACAGCGTTCAGGATGCCTTGAAACTTGCTTCTGCTATTGCAGAAAGACTGGGTATGGGAAAGCTTACAGAAATCGGTGATGATTCTACTGATCTGCTCAATGAATTTTTAAATGTGGTGGTTGGGAGAACCATATCAGACTGGGACAGTATTGGCTTGAAAGTGAAATTCGGCACACCTGTCTACAAGAAAAGCCACAAAATTAACGCTTTAAAGTCTTTGCAGGGATATATCATCAGCCTTGATGTTGCAGAAACACAAGCAGAAAAGGCAACGGAACAGATCATTTTAAGGGTATATTTCGACCAAAAAACGGAAAATCAAATCAAGGACAAAAAAATACTGCTTGTTGATGACTCCAGAGTCATGAGAAATATTATCTCCCAGATTCTTGTTGCAGCAGGTGCCGTGATTAAAGAGGCGGAAAATGGTGAAGTGGGTGCAAGAGTTTATCGTACATTTCATCCTGATTTAACGCTTATGGATATTAATATGCCTGAAATGGGCGGTTTTGAAGCCATTGAAAAAATCAGACAATTTGATGGCAGTTCAAAATTTATTATTCTTTCTTCAAGCTCCAGAAAAGATGAAATTATCACAGCAAAACAATTAAAGGTCTCAGGATATCTGGTGAAACCGGTTGAGCCGGAGCAGCTCATCGAACGCGTCTCTGCCATACTGGGATGATATCCGCGGTGAATGAAAACTGTGGAGGAAAAAAATATGTCCCGGGGGCGGACAGCTATTTGTGACAATAATATGCCGTGCCGCCGCAATCCACCCGTTTTAATTGTTCATTGATATCAAACAGCGTTTCCGTGGCCCCGATGATCAGAGCACCGTTGTCTTTCAGGCAGGCGGACAGACTGTGAAACAATCTCCGGCGGTCTGTTTTACTGAAATATATGGCCACATTCCGGCAGAAAATGATATCAAATTTTTTATATGCAATGTCAGGCTGCAGCAGGTTCATTTTTTCAAAATACGCCATGCTCCGCAATTCATCTTTTATTTTCCAGTGCGGCGCTTCCCGGGTAAAATATTTATGCAATTGCACACTATCCAGCCCCCGGCTGACTTCATAATCGGTATACAGGCCGCGGCTGGCCTTTACAATGGCTGCCTCTGATATATCAGAGGCTTTAATTTTGATATTATGGCTGGAAAAATTGCCTTTAAAATACGCCATAAGGGTTATGGCAATGGAATATACTTCCTGGCCGGTTGCGCAGGCACAACTCCAGATATTCAAATGGCCGGGCTTTTGTTCCTGGTTGACCTGCCAGTCCGGCAGTAATGTTTCCTTTAAAAGGGCAAAGGGCCGTTTATCTCGAAAAAAAGAGGTTTCATTTGTGGTCATGAGATCCACTATACGGCTGATCAATTGTGAAGAGGTCTTTGCCCTGGCAATCAGGTCTTCAAAAGAAGACAGGCAATATTCTTCCATAAGGGGTTGGAGTCTGTTTTCTATAAGATAGGCCTTGTTTTTCTTCAGAACGATGCCACTGTGCCTGTGGACGATCACGGCCAGTTCCATAAGCGCCTGTATGGATATCTTCATACCCCGACCCGCTGTAAAATCTCCGCTGCAATCTGGTCAAGCGGCACAACCCGGTCAACCACACCGGCATTAATGGCTTCGCCCGGCATCCCGAAAACCACACAGCTTTGCCTGTCCTGGGCAATCACCTGGGCCCCCAGCCGTTTCATCAACCGCAGGCCGAGAACACCGTCAGACCCCATACCGGTCATGATGATGCCAAGGGCATGTTTTCCATATACTTTTGATATGGACCGGAATAAATAGTCTGCAGAAGGATTACAGCGGTTCTCCGGCGGGTCGTCATTGACTTCCAGCATGGTTTTTCCGGACACGGTTACAACTTTCATCTGCCTGCCGCCCGGGGCAATAAAAACGGTGCCGCGCGCAAGCGGCATATTGTTCTCAGCCTCTATGACTTTCACAGCACTTTTCCGGTCAAGGGATTTTGCCAGTGCTGCAGTAAAATCCGGCGGCATGTGCTGAACAATGACCACAGGAATCCGCAATGCTTCGGGAAGACAGGGAATAAGCCGGGCCAATGCTTTGGGCCCGCCAGTGGATATACCTATGGCAACTATCTGGATGCGGCCGCCTGCTGCCGGGCATGTAATTTTTCCCGGCGCAGCGTTGCTGGTGAACGGGGGTGACAGGGCCTGGTCTTTGTTGACCGGATGCTGTAAAGCATGTTTCTGGGCCCTGATCTCTTTTACAACAGGGACCAACTGGTCGAGAAGAACTGTTCTGCTTTCCAGCGGATTTTTTGTTTTGGGTTTGGTGATAAAGGTCAGAGCCCCAAGCTCCAGCGCTTTTACTGTTATGGCAGCCCCTTCTCTGGTATGGGTGGAAACCATGACGGTCTTTACATCAGGATGATCCTCCCTGACGCGTTCCAGGACCATGAGTCCGTCCACTTCAGGCATGTCAAAGTCCAGGGTCAGCAGATCCGGTTTCAGGTGACCAATTTTTGCCAATGCCACTTTGCCGTTTGTTGCCGTCCCCACCACCGCAACACCCGGCATGCTGGACAGGACCTCTGACAGAACTTTCCTGTACAGGACAGAATCATCAACAACCAGAACTCGTAATAAGGGTCCGGGCATGGGTGCCTTTATTTTTTGAGCAGTTCTTCCAGGTCAAGAACAACCACCAGATCTTTTTCCATGCGATAGATACAGCTGATAAATGCGCCGCTTATCCCGTCAACATTTGACGGCGGCGTGGAAATATCGAAATGGTGCGCATTTACAACATCATAAATATTATCCACCAGCAATGCAATGCATTCTTCTTCATAACGCACAACCACCACCTGGATATCATCATGAACTTCACTGGGGGGAATGCGGAATTTCCGGTGCAGATCAATGACTGTGACAATTTCACCGCGAAGGTTTATAACGCCCTGGACATAATCAGGGGCCCTGTGAACAGGGGTGATTTCAAAATTATGGTTAATTTCCTGCACATGGCGTGTGTCAAGTCCGCAAAGCATGTCTCCGATTTGGAAAAGGGCGAGTTCCACGTCCTGGTTTTGGTTAGCTGCATTCATCATTATTTTATCTCTGTTAAAATATGGTGTCTCAGACCTGCTGCCTTATACAAGATATTTTCTGACACAGGCAATTATTTTTTCACGGTCCAGTTTTACCAGGTAGTCATCGATGCCGGCATCCAATCCTTCTTTTTCCGCAGCATCTCCGGCCAGACTTGTGACGGCAATAATGGGCAGATTCTTGAACCGCTCATCACCACGTATCTTTCTGGCCATCTCCAGTCCATCCATATTGGGCATTTCAATATCGGTCAGAACCATATCAATTTTTTCCCTGTCCAATATTTCCAGACCTTTGCGCCCGTCAGTGGCTGTCAGCGGATTGTACCCGATCCCGGAAAGGAACGATACAACCTGGTTGAGAAAGAAAGGGGAATCTTCAACCACCAGAATATTTGCAGGGCTGTCCTCGGTAACTTTGGACTTCAACGCTTTTGTCCATTCGGGCATAATGGTGTCAACCACCCCGTAAAGATCGACCAGCAGGGTAATTTCGTTGTTAATAATGGTTGAGCCCATAATCCCCGGCTGCTTGTGGGTCATTTCATCGATAATATAGTTTCCGCTGATGATATCGATGATCTCCGATACAATAATGCCGACCTCTTTGCCGCTTATGGAAAAGACAATAATATAGCAGGTGGGGCTGTCTGAATAAGGGGAGCCTACATCGGCAACTTCATCAATACTGAACAAGGGGAGGGGGCCGCCGCGGTATTGCATATTTTTCCGCCCCCCGGTGATTTTGATCTCTTTTGTCCTGCACGATTCTATTCTTGAGATCAGGTCCAAAGGAATGGCAACCTGTTCATCAGGACCATTCCAGGCGAGCAGCAAAGACTGGGTGTCCTTCATCCTTTTTCCCTCAGCTTTCTGAAGAGCTTGTTTCTGAACAGACTTTGATACGGTTCGCAGGTTCATGACTTTGCTGATGCCGATGATATCTAAAATAAGCGCCACTTTGCCGTCACCCTGAACTGATGCGCCTGCGTAGCACTCACAGTCGCGCAGATGGGTGCCGACCGGTTTGACAACGATCTCTTCAGAATCGAGCACCTGGTCTACAATCAAACCATAATGGTAATCGCCGACAGAGACCACCAGAACGTTATAAGCGCTCATGGGGCTGGTCCGTCTGTCTGCGGTGATGACCCGTTTTTCCTGGTCCGGGGACAGGGATTCCTCCCTGTCAATCTGCCGGGCGATTTTGTCGGCACGGGCCTGCCGCCGATCTTCTGTGAGTCTCCGCCTGTCCGGCAACTGCTGACCTGTATCGTCAGCTGTATAATACCGGTCTTCAATGCCAAGGACATCCGTCAGTTTGACCAGGGGCAGCAGCTCCCCTCGCAGGCGCATCACGATAGCAGAATTGATTTTTTCAATCCGTTCCCTGACCTTTGCTGCAGGTATTCTTACCAGTTCTATCATATTGACCTGCGGAATCGCATACCGCTCTTTTTGCACGGTAACTATCAAGCTGGGTATGATTGCCAGAGTCAGGGGCAGTTTAATGGTAATGATCGACCCTTTACCCGGTATGGTATCAATATCCACAGTCCCGCCGACCTTGGATATATTTGTATTAACAACATCCATCCCGACCCCCCGGCCGGAAATGTCAGTGATCTCTTTTGCGGTTGACATGCCGGGCAGAAAAATGAGATTTGCAATTTCTTTATCGCTTAATTCATCCAGGGCAGCAGCTTCGCGCAGTCCCATGGCCAGGACCTTTTCCTTAACCCGGTCAATATTTATACCGGCGCCGTCATCTTCAATGGCAATCATGACCTGACCGCCTTCATGATAGGCGGTTATGCGCAAGATACCTGTTTCCGGCTTTTGGGCTGCAATACGTGCTGCAGGCTTTTCAATACCATGGTCAACCGCGTTCCTGACCAGATGCGTCAGGGGGTCACCTATGGATTCAATAATGGTTTTGTCCAGTTCAACCTCTTCTCCTTCGATAATGAGATTGATTTTTTTACCAATATTTTTGGAAAGGTCCCGGACAATGCGCTTGAATTTATTAAAGACATTGCCCACAGGCTGCATGCGGGTACTCATGATGGCTTCTTGAAGCTCTGAGGTAACCAGGTTGAGGCGTTGGGAAATGTTGTCAATGCCTGTAACCTTTCGGGACGCTGCAGCCTGAATCAGCTGGTTTCTGGTCAAGACAAGTTCACCGGCCAGGGTCATCAGGTTGTCCAGCAGCTTGACATTGACCCGCAGATTGTCCGGCTTTTGTTCCGGTTTGGCCGGAGACTCTTTGAGCAGGGGCTTGGCTGGTTTCTCCAGTTTTTGCACAGCAGCTTTTTCGGTGGGCACTGATGGCGGTGAAACCGGCCCGGGTTCAACAGATTGCGCTGGCCCGGGGGCGGCTGCAGGAGGCAAAGCCGTTTGTTCCAGATCGTCAGGGGTAATCGGCTGAATTTGATCAGGCCCAATATCAAAAAAATCTCCCATCAGCTCATTTTCCAATATGGTGGCAAAGACGACAATGAGCAGGTTATCCTCGTTCTTAATCATTTCAGCCGAAGCGTCGCCGTCAATATTAGCGGCTAAAACATCGCCGGTTTCTTTGAGTTCTTCCATGATTTTTGCATGGTATTTTTCCCTGGTTTCACTGTTTTTTAACAGGTTGTATTGTAAAATATAAACAAAGCTTCCCTGTTTTAACAGGGCATCCAGCTCTGATTGTTTAACTTTGCGCAAAAGATCATTCACGGATGAGAATGCTGAAACAAAATTGTCTTCAGATGCTGGCTTCTCATCGGGTGAAACCGTGAAAGAACTCTCAGAACAAATTGCATTCAAGGCGGTCAGGTTGCTGGAAATATCGATGTCACTTGAACTTTCATGGCGGTGAATCAAGGTTGATAAGGTGTCCATGGCATCAAGCAGTGTTGAAATAATGTCGGGAGATGGCAAAAGCTCTCTGGCACGCACTTTTACCATTACGTTTTCACTGTTATGGGCCAGTGCTTCAACATTTTTAAGCCCCAGATAACCTGCACCTCCCTTGATGGTATGTACAGCCCTGAATACTTTGTTAACCGTTTCTTCGTTAAAGTTTTCTCCGGCTTCCTCTATGCTGAGCAGGTCATTTTCAATACCGTCAAGGTGATCCAGCGATTCTTCAATAAAATCTTTGAAAATTTCATTGTCCTCAATATTAAACATGCTGTTCCTTTTTTACTTAGCTCGGCTTTACCTGGGATAAGAACTTTTCAACTTCCGCCTGCAAAACATCGGCCTGTTTTAACAGTTCATCAGCATTCGTCAGCACCTCACTTGCGGCAAGTCCGGTTTCGTTGGCGGCCTGGGTAACAATGGTAATGCTCCGGGTTACCTCCTGGGTGCCGGATGCCGCCTGGTTCGTACTTTCCGCAATTTCTCCGGTTACAGAAGACTGCTCCTCTACAGCAGCGGCAATGATTGCTGAAATCTCATCGATCTTGTTAATTATCCCGGTAATATCGTTGATTGCAGAAACCGCCCCCTGGGTGGCGCTTTGTATTCCGTTGATATGTTCCGCAATTTCAGTGGTGGCTGCTGTTGTCTGTTTGGCCAGCTCTTTCACCTCATTTGCAACCACTGCAAATCCTTTACCGGCTTCTCCGGCCCTGGTGGCTTCAATGGTTGCATTCAACGCCAGAAGGTTTGTCTGTTTTGCAATATCCGTGATCAACTGGACCACATCACCAATTTTCTGGGAGGCTGCGGTGAGGCTTCCCACCATTTCATTGGTCTTCTGCGCTTTTGCAACGGCATTTCCTGCAATTGCCGACGAGCTTGTTACCTGCTCGCTTATCTCTCCAACAGAGGCAGTTAACTCTTCTGTTGCAGAAGCCACGCTGAGAACATTTGTCGACGTCTGTTTGGAAGCGGCCGCAGCAGATGATGACTGCTGATGGGTTTTATCGGCAGTATCGTTCATTTTACGGGCAGATCCCTGCAAATGCTCCGCTGCAATTAAAATGGCGCTGATCACCTTTCCTATGCTTGCGTGAAAGGATGCGGTCATCTTCTCCATCATTTCTTTTTGTTCTTTTTCATTCCTGATTTTGGTCTTTTCCTGCTCTTCTTTCAGCTGGATTTTTTCAATTGCATTTTCCTGAAAAATTTTAACCGTCCTGGCCATCTTGCCGATTTCATCTGTCTGATCCCGGGCCGGGATCTCGATATCAAGATCACCTGCGGCAAGTTTTTCCATGGATTCGGTCATGCTGACCACTGGTCTGGTGATTGATCTTGCAATAAAAACAACAAACAGACTGACAATAACAAGGGAAAAAACAATACCGACGATCAGCACAAAATGCTGCTTATCCAGTGCGCTATGAAGGTCGCTCAGATCATAGGTAAATGAAATGATGCCGCCCTGTTTGTTGAGGTTCCAGCTGGGGTGGCAGCGAATACAATCTGCAACGACCTTTTGGGGGATATAAATCTGGACTGCATCTTTTTCAATGACCCGAATCGTATCAAGTGATGACTCAAACGCATCAAAAATTTCAGCCGGCACATGGGCCGGAACTGCATCAAGTTCAGAAGAGGACAGGTTTATTTTTCCCTGCCGGTCATACAGCGACACATCCAATACCCCTTTAATGTTTTTCTGATCAGAGAGTAATTTTTTAAAATTTTTCATCTGACCCCTCTCCAGAGAGCCCTTGACACCGTCCTGAATTGAATGGGACAGGGTTTGTACTGAATCCATGTAGGTTGCGGTCATTTGTTTTTTTACAAAAGCGCTGAGCAGATATCCGCCGATCGCCAGAGAAAACAAGAGAACAGTGAAAATGGGAAACAGTATTTTCAAGTTAAATGGTAGATTGGAAAACGCTTTTTTGATCATGGAAATGACCTCTTTTTTCGATAAAGTTTATATTTTATTTCGTGTTTCAGGATGCAATGGAACCGCGCATCAGCCTTTCCACCGTTGTCAGGTCTTCAGAGCTGGTGTTGACATCAGTCAGTGCCTTTCGTATCTGTGCAAGATTTTCATTGACCTTGCCCATGCCATGGGCAATTTGCGTTGTGGCTGCGGCAGTTCGGGCAACATTGGAACCGACCTCTTTTGCATGATGCCCTGCGCCATTCACACTGTCAGCGATACTCTGGCTGGAAACACTCTGTTCCTGCACTGCGGCGGCGATTGTTTCTACAATGTTGGTCATATTGTGTGTCACATCATTGATTTTTTTGATCTCGATGATCGTACTTTGGGTGGAACTGCTCATGGCCTCAATTTTGTGTTTAATATCAAGGGTGGCTTCATTTGTCTGGGCAGCCAGGTCCTTCACCTCTCCGGCAACAACGGCAAATCCTTTGCCGGACTCTCCGGCCCGGGCCGCTTCAATGGTAGCATTCAGTGCCAGCAGCTTTGTCTGTTCCGCAATTTCAACAATGGTATCAATGACCGAGGTGATTTCTTCGGAAGCTTTTCCTAAGATGTCAATTTTTTCAAAGGCTTTATCCACACACGCCTTCGCCTCTATAGTGATCATCCTGGCCGCTTCGGAATTTTTGGAAATCTCACCGATGGTGCTGATCATTTCATCTGTCACAATGGTGACTGCATCCATATTTTTTTGTAAATATTGCGCCGCCTCTGAAACAGAAGCGATATTCACACCCATTTCTTCTGTTGTTTCAGCAACGGTGCCCGACTCTTTGGCTATACTGTCTGACTTTTTTGTCAGATCTGCTGCCGCCCGTGAAAGACCGGCAATGGTTTCATGCAACTGGTTCGCATTGGCCTGGATCCTTTTATGAAGGCCCTGCTGTTCACGGGCTGCCTGCTTGTGATTTTTCTCTTCTGCCGCAAGCGTGTCTGCCAGATCCTTTAAAACCCCGGCAATGACGGCAACCTCGCCGGCATTCTCAATACTGCAGACCCCAGAATAATTCCCCCTGCCGATGTCCACTGCAAAATCTAAACAGGCGGCTACCGGTCGGGAAATCCTGCCGGCCAGCACCCAGAGCAGATAACCGGATAGAATCGATACTGCACATAAAAAACCGAAAACGATGGGAAGCCTTTCGCTGAAAAGTGTATCTGACACACTGCCCACCTTGCCTGTTAAGACAATGAGAATGAAAACCAAAACCATGGCGGCAAGGCATATCCCAAAGCTGCCGGCAAAAATTTTCTGACGAATCTGTAACCCTGCAAACAGGGATTCTTCCTTCTGGTCCAACGATGCAGACATGTTTTTCTCCTTTGAATTATTCCTTCTCCCGGATAATCTTGTGGCTCTCTTTTGAAATTTGGACTTCGGTCTGTTTAAAGGACGTATAAAACGGGAAATTCTTTTTTGCTGCAAACATGGGTGATGCACAGCCAATACAGGGGGCATTGGCATCGATACACCAGGTTTGTCCCCCGTTCCACCACCGTGTGGGGCAGTCTGCATAGGTATCCGGTCCCAGGCAGCCCAATTTGAAAAGACATCCTTTGTCTCCCAGTTTTCGCGCAAATATTTCCTGCTGGAAATCATGATACCGGGGACAAAGTTCATGGACCTTACGGCTGAAAAACATTTTTGGCCGGCCATTGACCAACTCCGGCAGACCGATCTGTACCAGGTGAATGATGGTTTTCCATACCCAGTCCGGATGCACGGAACATCCCGGGATGTCAATCAGCAGGGGATCTATATTTTTGCGCTTATAGAACTCTTTCAGGCTGACGGCACCGGTCAAATTGCCTTCTGCAGCCGGGATGCCGCCATGGGTGGCGCAGGTGCCCACTGCCAGGGCACCGCTCATGGTCTGTGCAGCAGCCGTTAAATAATCGGCAAACGGTTTATTTCCTATCACACAGGCTTCCGGCATGTCCCAGGGAACAGCGCCCTCAACAGCCAGAAAATACTCCCCGGCCCGGCCTGAGATATACGCTTCAATGAGATCCAGGGCCTGTTTTCCGGATGTAGCAGACAAATCAGCGTGAAAAGATAGTTTTGAATACTGGGTTATCATGGAAACCGCATTGGGAGATTCCGCCTGCAAAAGCGAAATGGAGCAGCCGGTGCAGGACTGGCCCTGAAGATAGATAAGTCTGGGAACACGTGCAGGATCTATCTTTTTCAAGGCTGCCTGAACAACCCCGGGCAGCTGGGTAATACCAAAAGAGGCGCTTAAACATGCAGCCATTTTCAGAAATTCTCGTCGGTCTATCATAAAATTATCCTCAGCGAAAAATTAAAAAATTGCACCCTGTAATGGGCCTGCTGGTTAATGCACGGCACAGGCCAGACACGGATCAAAAGAATGGACTATGCGATTGGCCTCAATCTGCTCTTCAGGATTCTCCACACGGGTTCCCGCCAATGCGGATTCAAGCGGACCCGGCCGGCCCTGATCGTCCCTGGGTGAGCAATTCCAGGTGGTGGGCACCACGCATTCATATTTTTCTATTTTATAGTCTTTAATTTTAATATAATGAAGAAGTGCGCCCCGGGAGGCTTCCGTGGCCCCGAATCCTTCTCCTGATTCCGGAACATCATACTGTGCCATGAAGGGCGCTTGCATATCAATCCGTTCCGTCTCCGCCAGCAGAAAATCGGCAATGACCACAGCTGATATGGCACGGCACAGATGCCTGCCCAGCACGGAATTTAAATTGTCGACCTTAATGCCGGCAATGCCGGCAAATTTATCCACCGATTGTTTGATTTCAGGGTTGTTGTTCTGATGGTAATCCACCAGGATTCTGGATGCAGGTCCTACCTCCATCACGTTTCCCTGGTACCGCGGCGCTTTCACCCATGAATAAGCCCCGGATTTATGGGGGTCCGGAGTCAATTCTCCTTCCTTGACCGTTAACCCCGAAGAAGATGCATATTTGGAATATTTCACATCCTCCCGGATGGCATCAAAATTCACCTGGCTGATATTATTTTCCAGCAGGACCCCCGGTGCAAACAGCCGTTTGCTGTCAAGCGCCGGCCCAAAGGGCAAAAGTCCGTAGGAAAGAAACCCGCCCCGGCTCTTGCCGATATGCCAGTATTCAGGGAATTCCCCGGCCACCGCCAGAATATCGGGAAGATATTTTTTATGTATAAAATCGCGGACATCGGAAATTAATGCGCGGTAGGAAGCAATATGGTCAATATTGGGTTCCTGGGTGCACCCGCCGGGAAAAATGGCAGTGGCATGGGGAAACTTGCCGCCGAAAACAGCTGAAGCCTTATTGGCCTTTTTTTGAACTTCAAGGGATTCTATATAATGTTTCAAACAATTGACATTGGCTGTGGCATCGGACATATAGCGCCCTGACAGTCTTGGCAAAAAAGGGGCTGCCGGAAAAGAAACGTTTGCGCCGGCTTCAGCCTTCACCCAGTCCCTGAGAGCCGATAAATCAGAATCCGATCCCTTATAATCAAGTATGGCTGTAACATCGACAAAATCCAGTGCAGACAGTTGATAAAAATGCAGCAGATAATCATAGAGGTGATTTGCCCCCTGTATCAGGTTATGCAGAATACGGCCGTTGGGCGGGACCGCAAGGTTGTATGCATTTTCCTGGGCATAGGAGGATGCGATGGCATGGGCATAGGGGCAGACGCCGCAGATCCGCTGGGTGATCTGCTGTGCATCCAGCGGGTCCCTGCCCCGGAGAAAAACTTCAAAACCCCTGAACATTTCCCCCACGCTTTCCGCCTTTGTTATCACATTGTTTTCAACCGTTGTATGAATACTCAGATGTCCTTCCAACCGTGTTACAGGACCAATATCAACTTTCATAATACTCCTTGATAAATTCGATAATGCATTACATCTCTTCCGACCTGATTAATTTATTTATTTCTTTAATGATAATCTTTATATCCACTGATTTTTCAAAAAAAAGATCTGCCCCGCAGGATAAAATTTTTTCTCTGTTTTTTTGATTTTCATTCCCTGAAATGGCAATTATTTTTATGTTTGCGGTGCTGTTGGTGGTTTTTAACCGCCGGCAGACTTCAAACCCGTCCAGTTTTGGCATATAAAGGTCAAGAATCACTATATCCGGTTGAAATTGAATGGTTTTTATGCCGGCTTCAAACCCGTCGGATGCAGAATCCACTGCAAATCCATTTTTCATGAATACCATAATCAATAATTTCCGTACTGACGGATCATCATCAACAATAAGAACTTTATACTTCCTGGTTCCGTTTCGACTGCAGCTTGCCATTTCTTTGGAGGTAATTAAAGCGTGAAGATCCTCGCGGAATATTCTATAGTGACCACCGGCAGTCACACCGGCTTTAAGTGCCCCGGACTTGATCCATCTCCATATGGTTGCCCTGGTGACTTTGCAGAGTTTTGCAGCTTCTGTAACCGTAACTATTTCGTCATCACCTTTCATAAAAAAAAGCCCAAGCAATTGTGCGGTCGATCAATTAAATACGTTTGAAACCAATGCAACGTTTGCAACGTTATGCTTTTTAATGGTCCCTGTCAATCGAAATGTGACACCTTGGACATGTGGCAAAAACCCCGGGCAGATACATGACGGATGCATCTGTCCGGGGACACAGCAGGGGTTAAAAATTTTTAAAATTCTCTTCGCCGTCATCCAGCGGGAGAATCTGTTTGGGATTCACTTCCCCAATTTTTTTTGACAGAAACTGCTGCCGCCGGGGTACACCGCTTCCGCCCTGCCTGGGTGATGCGGTGATGCGGGGGACGGAGTTGTCTTTTGAAGCATGGGTTTGGCTGCCCTGACTGCCGGTGATCACAGCCACCAGGTCCTCTACATAAGATTTCAATTGCTGGGCCTGGGCATTCATCTCTTCGGATGCGGATGCGGATTCTTCAGCATTGGCTGCATTTTGCTGCACCACCTTGTCCATTTCAGACACGGCAATATTCACCTGGTCTATACCGCTGGATTGTTCCTTTGATGCTTCTGCGATTTCCGCCACCAGTTCACCGATTTTGCCTGATGCTTCAGACACTTTTACAAAGGCCTCATTGGTCCGGTTCACCAGACCTGAACCCTCTCCGACTTTCTGCACAGTACCCTCAATAAGTTCAGCCGTATCCTTAGCCGCCTGGGCCGCCCGCATGGCAAGATTTCGCACTTCATCCGCCACCACGGCAAAGCCGGCGCCGGCTTCCCCTGCACGGGCGGCCTCAACCGCTGCATTCAGGGCCAGAAGATTGGTCTGGAAAGCGATTTCATCAATGGTTTTGATGATTTTGGATGTTTCCTCGCTGGCTTGGGATATGCCCTGCATGGAACCGGTCAACTGCTGCATGGATGCATTGGCATCCGTGACGATCTTGTAGGATTCTTTCATCAGCGCATCGGCATGGGTGGCGTTTTCCGCATTTTTTCTCGTCATGGATGCCATCTCTTCCATGGATGAAGAGGTTTCTTCGATGGAAGCAGCCTGCTCGGAGGATCCTTCGGCCAGAGACTGGCTGGTGACCGATACCTGACTGGAAGCTTCAGCCACCTGGTCCGCACCTTCATTCAAACCAAGGATGATCCGGTTGATGGGCAGGGTGATGCTCCTGGCAAACCAGAGCACAAGCAAAATGGTTGCGGCAAGGAAGATGCCGCCGGCAATGAGAACAAGGTTGCGAATCGCCCTCACAGGTGCCATGAATTCAGCCACATCCTGGGTTACACAGATACTCCATTCGGTCAGGGGAACAGGCGCAAAACCGGCAATTTTATCAACCCCGTTAAAGGTATAGTTCTCTATGCCTGATTTCTGGGCTGTCATGCTGCCGGTGATGGATTCCATGCCATCAAGCCTGCCGATATTCAAATCAAGAATATAATCGGATTTGGGATGGGCAACAATCAACCCGGTTTTATCAACCATAAACGGATATCCGGTACTGCCGAGCGTAACGCTGGTGATTTTCCGGCTGAGTTCATCCAGTTTCACTGCTGCCCCGAATATCCCCCCGAAAGCGCCTGATGCGGTTTTTATGGGAACCACAATACCGATAACAGGGTTGCCGGTATTCCGGGAGGCTATGGCCTGCCCAACAGCAGGTTTTCCTGTGGTGCGGGCCTTTATGAAATACTCCCGGTCGGAAAAAGAGACTTTTTTTTCTCTCAAAGAGCCGTTGAAATTGTCTGAAATTGCAACCCCCCGGGCATTGGTTACAAAGAAGGTATCATAATCCTGTCCGATTTTTTCCGACACGGTTTTGAGAAAATTATCCAGGGCCTTCAGCGCAGGCCCGGCATTATCGATGCCCTCTTCAGAAACCGTATTTACAGCATCTCTGATCAACGGATTGATCCCCATTTCCTTGACCAGCTTGACCTCCTGACTCAACACACTGTCGGTCATGGTTGCCAGGTTTTGGGCGATCTGAGCGGCCTGGTTGTTTGCACCCGCAATAAGGGCATCAGAGGCTTTGTTGATTGCAAAAAGTCCCACAACGGTCAGTGGTATAACCACAACAAGCACCCCGCTGAGAATGAGTTTGAATTTAAGTGACCTGTTTTTCATGTTTTCCCCCATTTGTCTGAAATGATAGTATGTGATTTTTGTGCCAGTTTTTCCAATACTGCGGCAATATCGTTGATATCGCTGTCAATATAAGTGATAAAAGATGATTTGACCTGGACCGCCCTGGCCAGTGTTTTTGTATCCCTGTCAGGCAGGATGAGAATAACGCGTATTTGATCCAGCATTGGATGCAGTTTTTGAAATGTGTCAAGTTCCTGTATTGCGGCTATTGGAAGAATGATAACCGAGATCCTGTGCAGGGGCCGGCAAAGCAGGCTGCTGATCTGCTGCATTGAATCCAGAACAACGATATCCAGCTGCGGAAAACGGTTTCGGACCAGGAACCTGATCCGCTCTCCGATATTTTCCAGGGTGTTGTTATACAGAAGAATTTTCATCATTCAGCTGTCGATCCTTTTTTTCCATGGTTCTTTGTTGCATTGACCGAAAAATTTCAGCCGCTACCCATACAAATGAGCACAAACCATGCCAGCCTCTTAAATTTCTCATTTTGATTATATTTCAGATAGTTAGGAAAACAGGATCACGGGCGGACAACCCCTGGACAGGTGATATTCCTGAAAACAGGAACGGCGCGATTCCGGTTTTCCGGAATCAGGAACCGCTGAAACCGGAAAGCCCGTGTTTTTTTAAAAGGTCATAGAGACGGGACTGGGAAATACCGGATATCCGGCAGGCCTGGTATCGATCAGATTCACAGCGCAGCAGCAGGGCCTTGAGGTATTCTTTTTCCAGCTGCCTGCGGAACTCATTCAGCGGCGGCAGTTCTTTTTCCGGATCAGATCCATCAAAAAAAAGCGGGCTGGCAGATTTTTCCATGGATGGGCTGAATGTCATACTGGAGACCCGATATTCCGGGGGGAGGTGTTTGGGGTAAAGGGTTGGGTCCTGGCCGGCAGATGCCAGCAGATATTCCAGGACATTGATAAGTTCACGCACATTGCCCGGCCATTGATGGGCAGACAGGGTTTTGAGCAGTTCGTCTGAAATTGCTTTGCTGTTCATATGATACCGCCGGGTCAGTTCGTGGAGTTTTTTGATGATGATCTCTTCGATATCATTTTCCCTGTCCCGCAGCCGGGGCAGGTGGATTTCCATGGCCCTGATCCGGTACAGCAGATCCTTTCGAAACGTCCGGTCTTCCACCATCTGATCCAGGTCCAGATTTGTGGCGGCAATCAACCGGATGTTTACGGTGATTTCCCTTCCGCCGCCCACAGGGCGGATACAGTGCTCCTGAAGGCTTCTCAACAGTGATTTCTGGGCATTCAGGGGCAGATCCCCCACTTCATCCAGCATCAATGTGCCGTTGTGGGCCTGGAAAATCAACCCCTCCTGTTTTTTTCCGGCCCCGGTAAATGCCCCTTTTTCATGGCCGAAAAGCGTGCTCTCAACCAGTGTATCCGGCAGTGCCCCGCAATCCACTGGCACAAACGGATACGATCGGCGTTTGCTGTTTTCATGGATGGCCCTGGCAAACAGCTCCTTGCCGGTACCGGTCTCACCGGTGATCAGGACGCTGGCATCTGTGGCAGCTGCGGTGGCCACACTTTCCAGGCACTGCTGCAAAGCACTGGATTCTCCTATTATCCCCTTTCTTATTAAAGGGACTGTGGACCGGGTATGCTGCTTTTCCCGGTGGTACTGGATAGCCCGGTTTATGGACAAGGATACGTCATCCAGAAGAAAGGGTTTTTGGATATAATCCCATGTCCCGTATTTAAAAGCCAGTCTGGCACCCCTGGCATCGCCGGTTCCTGTGATAATGATGATTTCCGGTGCCGCGTCTGATGCCGTGAACTCCGGCAGCAGGTCCAGACCATTGCCGTCAGGCAGTTCAAGATCAAGCAGGACCAGATCACATGCATGGGAACGGAACAGTGAACGTCCCTGTTCCAGGGTATGGGCCTTGTGACACTGGTGTCCCATACGGGCAAGCAGTTTTGAAAAAAACAGACAGATTTTCTCATCGTCATCAATGACCAGCACTTGAATCATTGGATATGCTCCTTTTGTCTGTCCTTTTTCAAAGCCTTGTTTACAATGGCTGACAACTCACTGGCGATCATGGGCTTCATGATCATGGCAAAGATATTACAGCTTTCAATCAGGGCTGGCTTCAATCCTTCACTGAAGCCGGTACATAAAATTATGGGGATATCCGGACAGATGCGGTTAATCCGGTGCGATAATGCAAGGCCGTCCATTTTCGGCATGGACAGGTCAGTGATGACCAGATCAAACCGGGCAGGATCATTTGCAAGCATATCAAGGGCTTTTTGCCCCCCTGAAGCAACGGCCACCGCATACCCGAGTTTTGCCAGCACTTTTGATGTCCAGGCCACAATGGAAGGCTCATCATCAACCACCAGAATGCTGCCTTTGCCTGTTACCAGGGCTGCCCGGCTCAGGAAGGTTTCCTGATCCGCACCAGTCTTTTTTTCCGGGATCAGGACCTGGAATGTGGTTCCTGTTCCAGGTTCACTATACACCGAGATATCGCCTTTCAGGTCCTTGACAATACCATAAACAGTGGACAAACCCATTCCCGTTCCTTCACCCCTGCGCTTTGTGGTGAAAAACGGTTCAAAAATCTTTTCCTTTAACGGACCGGGAATGCCGCACCCTGTATCGGAAATCAGGATCTGTACATATCGACCGGCACTGATATCCCGGGTCTGCAGGATTTCATCCGTATGAATGACAATGGATTTAATTGTTACATCCAGAGTGCCGCCGCCCTCTTTCATTGCATGGACGGCATTGGTCAGAAGATTCATGATCATCTGGTGAATCTGGGAAGGGTCCGCCAGAACCGCCACCTCTTTTTCCATCATTTTTTTCCTGATTTCGATATCCGGTGGAGCAGATGCCTTTATGAATTTCAGACATTCCTTGACCAGGGGAACAATTTTGATGACCTGGTGCTGAACATCGGCCTTTCGGCTGAAAGTCAGGATATGCTGAACCAGGTCCCTGGCCCGAAGACCTGCTGTCATCACCTGCTCCAGGCTGGCGAGGGCTTCCGCATTATCAGACAGGTCCAGTTTGGCAAGCTCTGTAAACCCGATAATGGAAGAAAGGATATTGTTGAAATCATGGGCAATCCCCCCGGCCAGGGTGCCGAGGGCTTCCATCTTCTGGGTTTGCTTGATGCGGTCTTCCAGGCGCTTTCTTTGGGTTATATCCCTGGAGGTGCCCAGTATCCGGTCCGGGCAGCCGCTTTCATTTCGCAAAAACCGCGCAACGATTTCCACCCAGACCGCTGTTCCGTCTTTTTTGCACATCTCCAGTTCAAGGGTCCGCATGCGGTCAGGGGCAGCATCCGGGTCGTTTTCCTGTGCAAGTTCTGCTGCAATGACCGCTTTGATTCTTTTTACGGATGCCTCACCCATGTAGGTGGTTACGTCCAGTTGCATGAATTCCTCAGCGCCATATCCCAACAGGTTTTCTATGGCCGGGCTGACATAGGATATTTCCAGGGTGTCCGTCTGCATAATCCAGATAACATCAGTGGCATTTTCAGCCAGCAGCCGGTATCTTTCTTCGCTCCGGCGCAAATCATCTTCATTCAGCTGCCTGGCTTTTTCAGCCATATTTTTTTTCTGATCGATCCTGACCACCTGCCGGGAAATGTAAAAAGACATGAGGATGACCAGAAACAGCAGACCAAGGAATATCAGTATCAGGTGCCGGGTGATGGCAGTGATCTCTTTTGTAATATCATCCATATAAATACCGGTGCCGATGATCCAGTTCCATGGCGCAAACCCTTTGACATAGGACATTTTGGGAGCAATTTTCTCAGGCATGTCTTTCCACTGCCAGGAATAATTGACATATCCTTCCCCGTTCTCTTTGACGGTTTTCACCATTTCCACAAATGGATAATTTCCCGCAGAATCTTTGATACGGGTCAGATCCTCTCCTTCAAGCTCCGGTCTGAAAGGATGCATGATCATGAAAGGATGCATATCATTGATCCAGAAATAATCCTTTCCCTGGAGACCGTACCGCAGGTTGCGTATCCGGTCGACCGCTTTCTGTCTGGCGCCTTCCCGGGTCATTTCCCCCTGACTGATCCTGGATTCATAATCTGCCAGCAGGCTGACGGCGCTGTTGGTCAACTGACGGATGGTCTCTTTTTTCTGGTCCAGCAACTGGCTTTCATGCTGCGGAATAAACACCAGGAACATACCCAATGCAAAAATAATATAGGTGATATACAGGGGGATCAGGATGCGGAGGACGTCGGACAATGGTTTCTGGTAAAACAGTGTATCAATGACACCATTTTCTTTATTGACAATTCCTTCCATGCGCCTCCAGACCCTTCATATAATGTACAATACCGCTGTCTCAGCATAATGGCCGAAAACTACCACTTTGCGCTGCATAGAGTCAAATGGTAAAATGAACATTGTCGGTGATGCGGCCGGTCCCGGGTGTGTCAACGGCGCCATCTGCAATGAAGTGGGCGCCACCCGTGATACAGTCAGACTGACGATTCAAAACTTTTTATCGAAATGTAACATCCTGGGTATGTGGCAAAACCCCCAAACAATGAATATGATTTGACAATAAATCCATTTGTGGGTATATTGTAATTACATTTTTTACAATTGGAGACGAAAATGACGACTTTAATCAGAATAGGAAATTCGCAGGGTATCCGTATTCCAAAGGCGGTAATCAAGCAGGCGCAATTAGAAGACAGGCAATTGAAATTTAAAGTAATCGAGGACGGACTGTTAATTCAGCCTGTTAAAAAGAACAGAGAAGGCTGGAAAGAACAATTTCATAAAGCGCTTGAATCCCGGGAATCAAGCGAAGCGGAACAGGAGTGGCTGGATGCGCCGTTGGTAGATGAAGAGGACTGGGAATGGTAAAAAAAGATATCCATCGATTTGAGATTTGGCTGGTTCAGCTTGATCCGACACAAGGTTCTGAGATTAAGAAAACAAGGCCTTGTGTTATTATCTCCCCTGATGAAATGTCTGCGCTGAAGACCGCGATTGTTTCTCCAATGACTTCCAGAGGATTTGTCTATCCAACCAGAATTCCATATGCATTTCAGGGTAAAAAGGGATTGATCTTGCTTGACCAGATGCGGGCCGTTGATAAATCCAGATTAATTCAAAAACTTGGTGTAATTTCCCAAAGCGCGCAGATTAAAATTATCAATTGTTTGCAAGAGCTTTTTGCGTATTAAGGCGCTAATAATGGAAGACAACCCACCATTCTAATGATGGCCCGAATGATGCTGGAAAGGGATATTTCATAATATGAACAATACGTTGATGATTTACCCTTCCCAAGCGTTTTGATCAATGGATTGAGTGCCGGGAATGTTCCTTTACATGTGGTTGCTGCCATCAATTCAGATGAATTGAAACTGGTAATCATTACCGTATATCAACCAGATCCACTTAAGTGGACGGATAATTTTTCATGGAGGATCAAATGAAGTGTGCGATTTGTAGAAATGGTCATACAGAAAATGGATTTACCAGTGTAATCCTTGAACAAAACAACACAACTCTGGTTTTCAAAAGAGTACCAGCAAAAATTTGCAACAATTGTGGAGAAGAGTATATTTCATCAGAAATTAATAAAAAATTGTTACGTCATGCAAGGGCTGAAATGAATCGTGGAATTACTTTTGAGCTGCTTGAATTTGCAGCTTGAGTCGTGTTGAAAAAGGCCCACAGGGGTTTGAATACCTGTAAATCCATTTAAAGTTGCATTGCACAACACTTTATAGTATCCGTTCAAGGAAAAGCAGCAGATGCGCCGTTGACCCAGCTCGAACATATGGATGCCATTGAAAAACGGCTCTGGAGTGCGGCTGACACCCTGCGGGCCAACTCCAACTATGCCGGCAACGAGTATTTCCTGCCGGTCATGGGCCTGATTTTTCTACGGCAGCTCCTCCCAGCCTTTAGGCCAGGCTTTTCCTGCGAGCAGATTATGCATAAATACGGATTTTATCAACTATAGCCTGCCCATTACCAAGGTTCACTGAGCCTGTCGACAATATCCCGGCGGGACAAAACAGATCTACACCGCTCCCACAAATGTGCTGCAGGATCTATGGTTTCACTGTACTTCACACTGAAAGCGTCCTGCGCTTTTTGCCGTTCATGCATATATTCGTTCATTCGCTCTTTGAGTGCCGCTTCATCTGTTATCCATTCATCATCGATGATATCAGGCAGGCTTCCGAAAATATCATAGGTACCACGCAGTCGTTCCGACAAAACATTGTAGATTTTTTCATCCTGCGTGTCACTGTAAACAAGGTTGAGCATATCCACAGACTTGCGTGCCTGCCCGAATCGCCTGATTCTGCCCAGCCGCTGTTCCAGCCGGGATGGATTCCATGGAAGATCTATATTGATCAGGGTACCCAAAGTTTGCAGGTTCAACCCTTCGCAGGCCGCATCGGTCGCCACCACCAGACGGATCTCGCGGGTCCTGACGGCCGCCTTGATCACCTCACGTTCCACATAATTGAACTGCTCTCCCCGGAACAGCCCGCTTTTTCCCATCCCGGCATACACTGCCACCACATCTTCTTTAAATTCCTTTGCCAGCTCTCGGGCTATCCAAAATGCCGTGTCATAATACTGGCTGAAAATGATACACCCATGTTCCAGCCAGGTTTTTCCATCGGTCACAAATTGTGTCAAAAACCACTTGACCGTGTTGAATTTGGAATCCACGGCTTCCGGTCGTGACAGTTGCGTTTCGATTTCCTTGAGGCAGGCGATTTCAGCAGGGGTCATTTCAGAAAGGACATGTTCCACTTCTTCCACACGGTCCTCATCCTCATTGGAAATGGCGTGTTTGAGCATGTTTTGCGCTGTTTTCAAACCAGATGCAAAACTGGAACAAATGCGCTGCAGCATCAGTGATTTCATGAACCCGCCTGCCCGTGTTCTGGATTGGAGCAGTCTGCTGAAGGCTTCCGCTTTTTCATACGCCACCTGAAAAGGGGTGTTGGTGGGAATTCCCAGGCCGACAAACCGGGATTGATACTGGGACAGATGCCGCACCAGCGGATGGGTATTGACACCGACTTTTTCCATCAACTGGTCATCTTCCAGCTGTTTTCGTTTTCGTAACACAGTATGGCGCAATACCGGGTTGTTTTCCTTGAAAAATCCGGGAACCAGGCACTCGGAAAGCCACAGATTCCGCACCATGTAATCCAGGTCTTCAAAATGGTGGGAACAGCAAAAGGACTGGGGGTCGATGGTCAGATAATCGCGAATCTGCTGAACGACCGGGTGTTCACCGGCCGGGGGCAATGGATTGTTCAGCCATTGCCAGGCCGCTTCCTCGGAAGCGATCCGGCTCTTTCCGGTCACCATGGGGATCGCCTGTTCATGATCCCGCCATAGAGACAATGAATCGCCCAGCACAAATTCCGCACCACTGTTCAATATTTCCAACAGGTCCCAGAGTTCCCGGACATCGGTTTGGATCGGGGTGGCCGTGCCTAAAATCAGGTGCCGGGTTTGTTTTCCGATTTGTTTCATAAAAGCCAGAAGATTGTTGGGTTCCAATGCGTTATCCCCCAGCTTCCCCCTGGCACGGGCCTTGTGGGCTTCATCCAGAATGACCGTGCCGAAACTTTTTTTCAGAAGCATTCCCGCTTCCTTTACAAAGTCGCCATTTTCCCGCTGATGCATGATCAGGCCGGTGGAAACAATACCGATACGATAGGGGCATTTTTTGATGGAAGCTGCTTCGCCTCTGGGTGATAACATCTGGCCTTCCGGTCCCAGCCACACCTTTTTTTGTGAAGACCAGACAGCCGAAGGGATCCCCAGCTTGTCGATCATCTCGATCTGCCACTGAACCGTCAGCGTAGACGGGGTCAGAATGAGAACCGGGCCATCCTCAAGAAGGGTGCTCACCAGCGCACTGGCCGCCATGGAAAGGGTTTTCCCGACACCGACCTCATCCGCCAGCAGCAACCGGGCCTTGCCAAAGATATCCCGATGTTCCAGAAACAGGGTCACAAAGGAGCGCTGCCATGGCTGCAGCTGTTCCCCACCCCGGTATATGGGGGCTTCCGCCATGGCAGCCGCCGGGACCTCTCCGGGTGTCAACCCCTCTATCGTGATTTCCCGGCGATGGGCCACTCTGCTGATTTCAGCCAGAATGGCTTCGGGCAATGGCACACCTTCCTGCCACAACGCCCAAAATTCCTTTTCGACCCAGTCGGCACCGTCTGGATCATCATCCTGCCATACCAGTTCATAGTTATGGGCAAAGGCGCTTTTCGAGTCGTTCACAGAACCGATAAACGATTTTCGTCCGCCATCCGGATAATGGATCGATCCGGCTTTGCCGTGCAGAAACAGGCGTTCTTTGGGGACAACCCGGATTTCCACATTGCCGGATTGCAGCAATTGATCGAGAATCTGGTACCGCTTTTTTTTCAGCAGGGCTTCCGCTTCCACATCCACCCGGTTCCACCGTTCCTTCAGGGCGGTGTTTCGTCCTGATGCCACCTGAAAATCAGCCAGATCCAGTTCAGAGTTGCAGACGATCTTTACCTCCGGGATTTTTGAGATCTCTTCTCCCACCAGTTCGAATATGGAACTTCTGAAATACCCGGCAATGCGGAAATATTTCGATGCCCCTTTCAGGGCATTTGCCAGAAATTCAGTATCCAGTTTTTCCGTCCTGGATGAAAACCGTGTGATTCCCACTTAACCTTTATCCTTAATATCTGCAGCTTTCTCGATCTCTGCAAGGGCATAGGGATTGTTCAGGATATTCTGCCGGTCCACCTCTGATGTTGTCAGGTCTTTTTTCATCGGCTACAACCTCTGATTCCGGATGGCTTCGGCAAGAATCCGCGCGCAGCTTGCCTCCACATCCGGCTTGAATGTTCGGGTCGATTTCAGGCCTTCCCGTTTTTCAGCCAGGTAATCGGCCATTTTGGCCAGCAATGATTTGTTGAACTGGTAATTGGGGCAGTTTTCCATCAAATGCCACAATACATCATTCATTTCCACCTCTCTGGACACCTCATAAAGGGCATACAGCAAGGCCCGAAGCGGTGTCCCGGCGATCTCTCTTTCCCCTGACATCATGGCGCCCTTGAATTCCGTGGACAGCTTCAATCGCGCGGCATTGGCCTTGGAATATTCGCTCATCAGCTGATCAAACTGCCGCACTTTAAACGCCTTGGCAAAGTTCTGGTAATTGTCCAGGGTTTTGGCGCCCTGGTGTTCCATCTCAGCCATTTTCAGGTAAAACCGCTCCACTGACTGGAGTTTCTGCCATTCCTCCTTTTCAAACCCCACAGGGACCAGGAACTGCACCGCTGTCTGGACGGCGAATTCGATCAGGTCATCCACAAAGGTTTTTGTGCCCTTCCGGCGGGGAGATTCCGCCTCGATGACCATATCCTTGCCGTCAATGCGGGCGTAGGCCGTGAGCACCTTCAGGGCTGCGGCATATCCGGCCATCTGCAGATCCGCATCCGTGTAAAGCCCTTCCGCCCCACGGGCACGGACCTTTTGATCCAGTTCCAGTAACGCATCCACCTGCTCTTTGACGGCTTCCTCGATTTCCCAGCCCAGGTCATCCCGGAACGTTTCCAGGTCCTGGTGACGCTTGCGCAGAACCAGAATAATCGTGCCCTTGACATTGGCACCCCGGCGCAGGGCCGAATCGGTTTCGGTCACCACATACCAGGCCGCCGTCACCTGGAGACCGCTGGCCCAGATGATATTGGCCATATCCCCCCAGATGGCCCCGCTCTGGTGGGTAAACATCAAGACCTGAATACCGTTGTCCGGCATCTTTTGTGTCATTTTCCGGTAGGCCGCCACCATTGCCTGGCGGAACCCTTCATC
>DATFKQ010000124.1:0-4321 GCA_035268565.1 Desulfotignum sp.
GGGATGTCAGTGAACGGGTCAATCTGGAAGCGCAGCTGCGTCAGGCCCAGAAAATGGAGGCCATCGGCACCCTGGCCGGCGGCATTGCCCACGATTTTAACAATATTCTCATGGGTATCCAGGGATATGCCTCTCTGGTTAGAACCGGGTTTGATAGTCAGAGTGTGGAGTTTAAACGCCTGGCCAATATTGATGAATATGTGTCTTCAGGGGCGGAAATGTCCCGGCAGTTATTGGGGTTTGCCCAGAAGAACGGCCATGAAACCTGCTTTATAAATCTTAATTTTCTTCTGAAAATGTCTGCAAAGATGTTTGGCAGAACCAAAAAAGATATCATTATCGAATCTATGCTGGAAAAGAAACTGTGGGGCACCCTGGTGGATGAGGGGCAGATCAAGCAGGTGCTCATGAATCTGTTTGTCAACGCCTGGCAGGCCATGCCAGATGGGGGCAAAATCACCATCAAATCTGAAAATGTGTGGATCGACAAGGAACAGCAGGAAGTCCTGGGGGTTGAACAAGCCGGGGCCTTTGTTAAAATTACGGTGCAAGATACCGGCATCGGCATGGACAAAGACACCATGACACGGATTTTTGATCCGTTTTTTACCACCAAGGAAAGAGGTCAGGGAACCGGTCTGGGACTTGCTACAGCCTATGGTATCATCAAACGCCACAAAGGGATTTTCAAGGTGGAAAGCCAGCCGGGAGAAGGAAGTGCCTTCATGTTTTTTGTGCCGGCCAAAAAAGCCAGTGCATCTGTTAAAAATCCATTGAACAGTCTGGAAAAAATCATCAATGGCAAAGGAACCATTTTGCTGGTAGACGATGAAAAAGGCGTGATTGAAGTCTGTTCTGAAATGCTGGAATCTCTGGGCTATGATGTCAAGATCGCTCTGAGCGGTCATGAAGCAGTCAATATTATGAATACTGTCGGAAAAAAAATTGACCTGGTAATTCTGGATATGGTCATGCCGCAGATGAGTGGAAAAGAAACATTTGACAATATCCGGCGCATTCAACCGGATGTCCGGGTGCTGGTTTCATCAGGCCACAACAAGGAAACCGAAATCAAGCAGATGATGCAGAAAGGATGCAGTGATTTTATTTTTAAACCCTTTGATGTGGCCATGCTGTCGGAAAAACTCAGCGGCATATTCAACAATTGTTCAGAAAAAGGCAGGACAGCACGGGTACACCAGACCTTATAAGTAAAAAGGCCGGCATTTCTGCCGGCCCCTTCTGTTATTTTGCTGCAATGAACAGGACTGATTCAAATAGAACCTGCAGCCCGGTCAGGCAGCGTAATTAGCTGAATGCCTTTTCCAGATCCGGTACGATCTGTTTTTTCCGGCTCATGATGCCTGGAAGCCAGGCCTTTCCACCGGCCGGGGCAACGCCGAATGCTTTTTCCACAACAGACTCGTCGTCAGATGCCACCAGCAGTTCAGTGCCTTCTTTCATGATGTCGGTGAGCATCAGCAGTACGGTGTGGTGTCCTTTCTCCGCCTTGAGGTCATTGATGTCCTTTTCCAGATCTGCCTTGATGCCGTCCACGATGGAAAGATCCACCAGTTCGAGCTGCCCCACCCCAACACCGCTGCCGCTCATGTTGAAATCTTTATAGTCACGGAAAACCAGTTCGCGGACAGGGGTGCCTTCCACTGCTGATTTTACCTTGAACATCTCGATACCAAGTGCTTCCAGATCGCTTTCACCGCATAGTTCTGCCAGTTCTGCACAGACCGCTTTGTCATCATCAGTACAGGTAGCAGACTTAAAAATAACCGTGTCTGAAAGAATAGCGCAGAGCATGATGCCGGCTATATCTTTGGGGATGTCAATCCCAAGGTATTTATACATCCGGGAGATGACAGTGCAGGTGCA
Organism: Desulfotignum sp.; assembly: GCA_035268565.1. Taxonomy (GTDB): domain Bacteria; phylum Desulfobacterota; class Desulfobacteria; order Desulfobacterales; family Desulfobacteraceae; genus Desulfotignum. The sequence continues at coordinate 1,888 of DATFKQ010000124.1, forward strand.
GCCAACCGGCCAGATCCAGCACTCCAGGGGCTGGGCCGTGGTTACATCCCCTAATTTGTGGTGGTCCACAATTCCCAAAATGTTGGCCTCTGCCAGATCATCCGCGCTCTGGGCCAGATCTGAATGGTCCACCAGATATACATCTTTGCCGGCATAAGCAGTTATCACCTGGGGAGCCGCCACCCCAAATTTGTTCAGAACAAATTTGGATTCAGGGTTAAGCTCACCCTGGGCAGCCGGTGCAGTGTCTTCTCCGAGTTTTTTCTTAAGATCTGCCAGTGCAATGGCTGCAACCACAGAGTCTGTATCTGGATTTTTGTGACCAAATACCAATGTTGTCATAAAACCTCCTTACTTAATTAGTGTCATATTTATACAAAGGGATGATGCCTTTTTCCGGCAGTCATCATTACATTTCAGATCAGTATTTTTCTGGTAAAAATAAGGTATATTCCAGCTTAAAACAGAGTATCTTATAAAATTAATTGGCCATATACACAAGAAAAATTTTAAAAATTCATACGCCTGGAAACTACCGGGGGCTGTCACAGGCAATAATTACCTTTATGCCCATTTCCTGGAGCATTTTTTTAAAATCCGGTTTAATGCCGGCATCTGTAACCAGGATATTGATTTTTTTGATGGGTGCGGTGACAAAATTCGATACCACGCCTATTTTGCTGTGGTCTGCCACCACCACCACCGGCCCCTGGGTTCTTTCAATCATCAGGCGTGTGACTTCAGCTTCCTGCTGGATCGGGGTGGTCAGACCGAATTTGATGCTCAAGCCGTCCACACCAATGATGGCTTTGCTGCCGCAGATCTGTGCCAGAATAGAATGGGCCAGAGACCCGATAAGGGAATTGGACTGGCGCCGGAAAACGCCGCCCGTCAGGATCAGTTCAATATCAGGATCAGTGACTTCCAAAAGGGCATTGGCATTGCTGGTGATGACCCGAAGGTGGTTTCCCCCCAGGTGCCGCAGAACCTGGGAAGTGGTGGAACCGGTATTCACAAGAAGGGTATCTCCCTGCTCCACCAGTTCATTGACTTTTTTGCCGATGGCTTCTTTTTCCAGCCGGTTGATCTGGTCTTTTTCCGTGTAAAGAGGTTCGGTTTTCATGCGGTGGCGCAGAATGGCACCGCCATGGGTCCTGTCCAGAATGCCCTGTTTCTCAAGGACATCCAGATCCCGCCGGATGGTCAGTTCTGTTACATTGAACATCCGGCTCAAATCCAATACCTTGACAACCCCTTTTTCTGTAATCAGGTTCTGGATCCGTGTCTGTCTGTCTGCCGGTATATAAGTCTGTGCCATGGTCTTCCTTTGCGATGTTCATTTCCGGCGTTACCCCGCACCATTGCCGGGTTACTGAAGGATTCTGACAGTCTGGCTGCAGGATAATAAGGAGGCTTTCCATTGGGCGCGATAAGCCCGGGTGGCGTTTTTCTGCGGAACTGTCAGCGCCTGTGAAACGCCGGCCTGCAGAAAAGTGCCACCCGGGCCGGGTTGCCGCCCGGACAGGGTGGTTTCTGTGACATGGGATTGTCCTGTCCGGGCAGGTTCGGGGTGGTTATTCTTTCCAGGTCTTGATCAGTTCATCATAATCCACGGTTTCACCCCTGGGCTTTTCATTGGCCAGTTTCGGTTTGGGAGAACCGGGCTGGCCCAGCCAGTAGGCTTCATCTCTTTCAGGATTCATTTTGGGACCTTTGTCCCCCTGGACACCGGATCTTTCTATTCTTTCCATTACCTTGTCCATTTCCCGCGCCAGATTGTCCATGGCTCTTTCAACCGTCACTTCACCGCCAACTGCCTCGCCGATATTCTGCCACCACAATTGTGCCAGACGCGGATAGTCCGGGACATTGGTGCCGGTATCGGTCCAGACATGGCGTGCCGGACTGCGGTAGAATTCCACCAGGCCGCCCAGTTTGGGGGCCCGCTCGGTAAAGGATGCATGCCGGATGTCGCTGTCTCGGATGGGGGTCAGGCCCACATGGGCTTTTTTCAAAGAGGTGGTCTTGGCCACGGTAAACTGGGCGTACAGCCAGGCTGCCTTGCGCCGGTCCACCGGGGTGCTCTTTAACAGGGTCCAGGAGCCGCAGTCCTGGTATCCGACCTTCATGCCTTCTTCCCAGTAGGGTCCGTGGGGGGAGGGAGCCATGCGCCATTTGGGGGTACCGTCTTCATTGACCGTGGGACCGGGGGCCACCATATCAGGGATGAAAGCAGTGTACCAGAAAATCTGCTGGGCCACGTTACCTTTGGCCAGAAAAGGCAGATATTGGTAAAAATCCATGCCCAGTGCGCCGGGAGGTGCATATTTGCGCAGCCATTCCATGTATTTGCGCAGCGAATATTTGGCTGCGGGACTGTTGGCTGCGCCGCCGCGGCTGACACTGGAGCCCACCGGACGGTTGTTTTCATCCA
>DATFKQ010000125.1:0-91792 GCA_035268565.1 Desulfotignum sp.
AATGCCTTTGGCAGACAGCTCATCCAGATGATGCCGCACCTCTTCCTGGTTTCTGCCGGTGAACCCGGCATTGACCATGCGGTCCACGCGAAAATTCAGCGGGATCTGTTTTTTGTCCTTTTCAAGAAATAACTGTATATCCACATTGCACCCCTGTTTATTTTTTGTGATATCTGATTTCGAACGTGACACATCCCTGTGGGATTCTGTAGGGACCATGGGTCATTCCCGGGGGGCGGCAGGCATAGTAACCCGGCAGATAGGTCTCTTTTTTGGCGATATCATAAAGCGACCCTTCCACCAGCAGCACCTCTTCCCAGAAATCATGCACCAGGGTGTCTGCAGTTTCAATGCCCGGGGGAAACTTGAGCATACGGGTGTAATCGCCGGTATCCGGGTCATAACTCAAAATTTTCTCTTTGATGCCTAGTGTATCACCCTCCACATTCCGCCATTCATAGTGGGTATCATAGTCTGTGAATTCAATCTCCGGTTTCGCCATTTGTGTTGTCCTCCTGTTTACTTTGTTTGACAGCCAGTTCGCTGTATTCCAGATGGGTTTCCATCAACTGCATGGCATCTGTGACCTGTCCTTTTATTACCGCAGCCAGTATGGCATCATGCTCTGAGACAACCGTCTGCATACGTCCGGCGATCCCTAACGCCTTGAACCCCATCAGGTGCATGATGTCCCTGATATCCTGCATCATCTCCATGAGATATGCATTTTTTGTCAGCCGGGTGAATGTGATATGAAAATTGCGGTCTGCTTCCATGAATGCCACTGCATTTTTTTCCTGCGCCGCCTCTTTCTGGGTCTGTAAGAAATTGTTCAGCCCGGAGATATCCAGTGTTTTGTGGTTGATACAGGCTTTTTTAATGGAAAATACCTCAAGCGCTGTCCGGATCTCAAACACATCCTCAATTTCTTTGTTGGAAAAGGTGTTGATGACCACCCCTTTCTGGGGCAGAAATTTAATCAACCTTTTTGAAGACAGTTCCAGCAGAGCTTCTCTCACCGGGGTGCGGGATATCCCCAGATCTTTTGCCAGGCTTTTTTCATTGTAGACCACATCTGTGGTGAGTTCATTGGTAAGAATGGAACGGCGCAATACCTTGAGGGCGGTTTTTGCCAGTGGCTCGGATTTCCTGATTTTGGTCAGCCCCATGCACATATGCTCCGGTTAGAGGTCAAAATTATGCGATATGTGTAATTGCGTATTGTGTATGTGATATATTACATTAAACATGAAGTCAAGACCAAAATCATATTTTTCAGGTGATGTGCAAAGTCTGTATCAAAATAGATGGCGCATGCGCTGAAAACTATTATTTTAGAGACGCAGGAAGCAGGTCTGTATCATAAAATAACAGGATTACATAAAAGAAGTGTATAAAACCCTGAATGCGATGGCTTGTGATATCGGCGTTATTTCCCTGAGCCTTTGTGATCCCATGACGGCACAGATAATGCCAATGACGCAAACCCCCACTCTATATACAGGATGTTATAAATTTCAAAACTTCTTTGATTGAAATGATGTCGCTTTCTTCGATGAGGTCATTTTTATGCATATGATTCGGATATGTTTTCAAATGTTTATGATGTGGCGCATTATCCCATCGCAACAAAAATGTACCCCGGGAATCCTGCCAGTGAAAAGCATAGTGTCGTTCAAATTCATCATTATATTCGCGAACATGCAATACGCTGTTATCTATGAGCACTATTTGCATTTTGACGTACGAGCCGGTTTCCCAACACTTGAAATCGATAATTTTGTATGTCAGAACGATGGGAGAAGAATCAAGTAAGCTGAATACTTCCATTTTTAAGGTCTTTGATCCGCAGTTTTATACTGTCTAAGTACCGATTATAGGCTTTCCACTCCATATAATCATCATAATGGGTGTAATTTTCTTCATTGGCGTGCATCATTTTTTCAAATGCATCAAAATCAATATTATATTTTTTATGAAAAAGTGCGACTTTTTCTTCTGTCTTATGCTTTTCCGCGTATGCTTCTACAAGCAACAATGTAGAAACATGTTTTTTATCAACGGTCACCATCTTATCACCTCACCTGCTCTTTTCACAAATCCATGACAAAAGAATACCGCCAACAAAAATTTTTAGCAACCCAAATGCCCACAAATATGCCGAATATAAACTTTTCAACCAGGCAGCTGTAAGCCTTCATACACTGTCTTGACCGCATCCCGGCTGTTTTCCAGATGCACCCGCATCTGGTCCATGGCCAGAGACACATTTTTCTGCTGCACTGCAGCCAGAATTTTTTGATGTTCTTTGACCACGGCCTGCATTCGGCCGGTGATGCCCAAAGCTTTAAACCCCATCAGATGCATGATATCCCGGATGTCCTCCATCATGTCGATCAGGTAATTGTTTTTTGTCAGCCGGGTGAATCCGATATGAAAATTTCTGTCTGCTTCCATGAATAAAATTGCATCTTTTTCTGTCACTGCAGTTTTCTGGTCTGTCAGACATTTTTCAAGGGATGTTGTATCCAGACTATTGGCATTCAGGCACAGCTTCTGAACGGAAAATACCTCAAGCGCTGTGCGTATTTCAAATGCATCATCTATGTCCTGAAGGGTAAAGGTGTTGATGACCACGCCTTTCTGGGGCAGAAATTTGACCAGCCGTTTTGCAGACAATTCCAGCAGGGCCTCTCTGACAGGGGTCCGTGATATACCCAGATCCTGGGCTATGCTTTTTTCATTATAAATGACATTGGGTGTCAGTTCATTGTTTAAAATGGACTGCCGCAGTGATTTTGTCACTTTTTTAGCCAGAGACTCCGGTTTGGTGATCTTGTTCAGGCCCATGTGTCTGTCATTCTCCATAATTAATGTTCATTGGTGTTAATAGCATTTTTCCCCTGATTCTATCAATTGAAATTTACCGGAACAGGTGTTTACATTCCATTAAAAATACTGTTAAGTTGGAAAAAAGGCCTTTGGTAAAAACTTTACAAAAAGCAGGACCATGCAATTTTTTTCCACCAGAACCAAATTGATATTTATTCTCAGCCTGATTCTTTTGTCGGGTTTCTTTATCACCAATGTGATTTCCTACCGGGCATCCAAAAGGCAGATCCATTCCTCCATTGTTGAAAGCAGCCTTCCCCTTGCCCGGGACAATGTATATTCCGAGATTCAGCGGGATTTGACCCGTCCGATCTTTGTGTCATCCCTCATGGCCAATGATACCTTTCTCAAGGACTGGGTGACAGGCGGAGAAAACCGGGTCCGGCAGATCACCCGCTACCTGACCGAAATTCAGGAGAAATACGGATTTTTCTCCTCTTTTTTTGTTTCTGATATCTCCCACAACTATTATCACTACAAAGGCATACTCAAACAGATCCATCCGGATGACAGCCATGATGTCTGGTATTATACCTTCAAAAATAAAAATGTGGAATATGACCTGGATGTGGACACCAATGAAGCAGAGCAGAACCATCTGACCATATTCATCAACCACCGCCTCACAGCTGATAACGGCAAATTTTTAGGGGTGGTCGGAGTGGGCCTTGATTTTGACCGGGTGGCATCTCTTCTGGATGATTATAAAACCAGATACAGCAGAAATATATACATGGTCAGTCCGGACGGTGTCATCCAGATCCATACGGACAAATCCAAAATCCTCACCACCTCCATTTTCAAGGAACCAGGATTAAAAAACATTGCCCATGACATCCTGGCAGCCAAAAACGAACCGGCTTTTTTTGAATACGATGATGCCGGCAGCAACCATATCCTTTTGACCAGCCGTTTTGTAAAGGAACTCGACTGGTACCTGCTGGTGGAACAGGATGAAACCCTGGCACTGAAATCCATCCAGACAACCTTTATGCACAATTTTTTCATCAGCCTGGGTATCACCTTTATCACCATTGTGTTTGTCATTCTGGTCATCAACTATTTCCAGAAAAAACTGGAAACCATGGCGACCACGGACAAACTGACCAAAGCCTATAACCGCAGAGAGTTTGAACGCAGATTCCATTTTCATACCAGTGCCAACAGAAGAGAAACCATGGATATGAGCATCATTCTATTTGACATTGATTTTTTAAAGGAACTCAATGATACACTGGGGCACCTGGCAGGGGACAAAATTATTTCCGACATTGCACACCTGGCCGGCCAGACCATCCGGGACAATGACATGCTGGTCCGATGGGGAGGAGACGAATTTGTCATTTTGACCTTCACCGATACCAGCAAAGCCGCTGCCATTGCCAGGCGGCTGCAAAAGGCCATTCATGATCATGATTTTCTTATCAGGCCGGCCGGCGGCGGAAAAAAACAGGTGGTTACCATATCCTGCGGTATTGCCGGATACCTTGCCCATGACACCCTGGACACCTTTTTGGCCAGGGCGGACAAAGCCCTTTACAAAGCCAAAAACAAGGGCCGGAATTGTATTGTGACGGCCGGACAAACTCCAGAAGATGACGGATAACAGAGGAGGTGGCCATGAAATTGACCAGAAAAGAAATAAAACAGCAGCTGGCGGACTGGTACAAGGCGTGGGACAGGCATGATCTGGATCAGGTCATGACATTTTTCCATGAGGACATCTTTTTTGAAAACTGGACCGGGGCATATGTCAAGGGTAAAGAAAACCTGCGCTGTGCCTGGCAGTCATGGTTTGACAACCATGGCAATTTCCGGTTTCTGGAGGCGGAAACCTTTGTGGATGAAGCAATGCAGAAAGCCTGTTACCGCTGGCTGCTGGAATGGCCTTCCATGGAACCGGGATTTGAAAACAAGATGGAGCTGCGCAAAGGGGTGGATGTGCTGCATTTCAAGGACGGCAAAATCATCTCAAAGCTGACCTTTTCCAAAACCTTTGTGGAAATAGACAACCGGCGTCACATCCTGCACCTTTGACATCCTGCCCGAAGAAAAAAGATCCCTGAAGCACTCCCTGCCTCCCGACAGGGAAAACCGCAAAGGCATCGGGAGCCCCAGGGCACAGGGCCCGGTTACTCCCCCCTTCCCTTGCACAGGTTATAGTTTCATCTGCCGGTATCAGGGCCCCAGCATTTCCAGAAACCGGTCCTCATCCAGTACCGGTACATTCAGTGCCCGGGCTTTTGTCAGCTTGGATCCAGCCTCTTTGCCCGCCACCAGAAAATCGGTTCTGGCAGACACACTGCCTGTCACCTTTGCTCCGGCTGCCAGAAGTGCTTTTTTGGCTTCAGACCGGGTCATGGCTGTCAATGTACCGGTGAGCACAAGGGTGCTGCCTGCAAACACATGGTTTTTTTCTTTGGGGGTGCCTGCCATGGTATTGGTGATGACCACCCCGCTGTCCCTTATTTTTTTGATAAGGGCCTGATTTTCCGGACTGGCAAAAAATGCGGCAATGGCTTTGGCGGTGATGGATCCCATGCCGTGAACCTGCTCTATGTCCGCTTCTTTTGCTGCCATAAGATCATCTAATGTCTCAAAGGTTTTTGCCAGCAGCCGGGCGGCATTTTCTCCTGTATGATCAATACCCAGGGCAAAAATGAACCGGTGCAGGGGAATCTGCCTTGCATTCTCAATGGCAGTGACCAGGTTTTGTGCGGATTTTTCCGCCATCCGGTCCAGGGGAGTCACCTGTTCTTTTTTTAAAAAAAACAGGTCGGCAAAAGAGGCGAGCAAGCCTTCATTCACCAGCTGGTCCACCAGTTTTTTTCCCAGGCCGTCAATGTCAAAGCCTTTTTTAGATACAAAATGGCGGATCCGCTCCTTGCGCTGGGCCTGGCAGGCGGCATTGATGCATTTGACTGCTGCCTCATCTGCCAGGCGCTGGACCCGGGATCCGCACACCGGACAATGGGCGGGCATTTCAAAGATCTGTTCTCGTCCTGTGCGCTCAGGCACCATGACCTTTATGACCTTGGGGATCACATCTCCGGCCCGGGTGATCAGGGCCCTGTCACCAATGCGGATATCCTTTCTCTGGATCTCATCCATATTGTGCAGCGTGGCCCGGGAAACCGTTACCCCGCCCACCTGAACAGGTTCCAGCACTGCCACCGGTGTCAGGGTACCGGTGCGGCCCACCTGCACCAGGATGTCATTTATCCGGGTGACCTCCTGGATGGCGGCAAATTTATAGGCAATGGCCCACCTGGGGCTTTTGATTTTTTCCCCCAGAGCCTGCTGCAGTGCCACCTGGTCCACCTTGATTACCATGCCGTCTATTTCATAAGGCAGCTCCGGCCGCAGTTCTCCCAGATGCCGGTAAAATGCCAGGGCATCTGCAATGGATATTTTTTTGTTCACCAGGGGATTGACGGCAAACCCCCATGCAGCCAGGCTGTCCAGGAATCCGGCCTGGGTGTCAAAGCCCATGCCCTCCACCTGTCCCCGGCCGTAAACAAACATATCCAGGGGCCGGGAAGCGGTGACAGATGAATCCAGCTGGCGCAGGGAGCCTGCAGCCGCATTTCTGGGGTTGGCAAACAGGGCCTCTTTTTTTGCTAAACGCCTGCGGTTTAATTCCATAAACGCTTTCTGGGAAATGAACACCTCTCCTCTGACCTCGAGCAGGGCAGGACACGGGCAGTTATCTGTTCTCAGGCGCAAAGGCACCGACCTTATGGTGCGGACATTTCTTGTCACCACCTCTCCCACAAACCCGTCCCCCCGGGTGGTGGCCCTGACCAGGACCCCGTTTTCATACCGCAGCTCCACTGCCACCCCGTCCAGTTTGGGCTCCACCGTGTACCAGATGACATCCCTGCCGGTGTTTTTGCGGATCCGTGCATCAAAATCCAGAATATCCTGGTCTGAAAATGCATTGTCCAGGCTGAGCATGGGAATGGTATGTTCTGCCTGGTCAAAGGCGGACAAAGGCGGTGCCCCGATCCGCCGGGTGGGAGAATCAGGGGTTACGAATTCGGGGTATTTTTCTTCAAGAATTTTAAGCTCCTGGAGCAGGCGGTCAAATTCTGCGTCTGAAATTCTGGGATCATCCAGGACATGGTAGTAAAAATTATGTTCATGCAGCGCTTTCTGGAGCTGTCTGACACGGTTTTCAATTTTTTCATCCATGATCATTTCCCCCCCTCCCGCTGGTTATACCAGTGTCCGGACAAACGACAGGACCGCCCGGCAGGCATCCTGGCGTGCAGTTTTAAACCGCTGTTTTTTAAAGCCCGGGGCCCAGTTTCCGGCTGCCAGGCTGTCAGACACCACCAGCAGGGCCGCAACCTGAATATTGCGGAATGCGGCCACGGAAAACAGGGCAGAACATTCCATTTCCACGGCAGCAGCACCCTGGCTTTTAAACCACGCTATTTTTTTGGGTGTTTCCCGGTAAATGGCATCTGTGGTCCACACCATTTCCCTGGTGCAGGCCACCCCCTGAGCAAAAAGGTTGTCAGCCAGGCGCAGGCAAAGTGCTTCATCAGGAAAGCTTGCCGGCACATCCGGGTCCAGCGCAGCATAGTGCCGCGAGGTGCCCTCGTCCACCAACGCTGCGGTGGGTAAAACCAGGTCCCCGGTCTGCAGGCTTTCCGTAAGAGACCCGCACCACCCCAGAACAATTATCCGGGTGACACCCCTGGCGTGCAGGGATTCCATCAGCATGGCTGCATACGCTGATCCCACAAAAGGACCAGTCACTGCTATTTTCTGTTGATCCAGGATAAGGCTGCTTAAAAAAAACGGAATTATCCGGTCCCGGCCCATGCCTGCTTTAAACAGCTTGAAATCCGCCGGAGTGGAAACCATGACAGCCACCGGACCCAGATCCGGGGCCTGTCTGGTACCCAGAGGCGGCACAAGGGATGCTTCATTCAGGTCCAACCAGGCCGGATAATTCATCCTTTACCTCATCAATAATATCATACAGCCACATAACATCTTCCACAGACAGGCGGCCTGCCTTGGACGGAGCCCGGTCGGTGCCGTCTTTTTTCTTCAGTATCCTGGGGCCGATCTGCAGTTTCGGCTCACCCTCACCATACTGCTGAATGGAAATCAGCAGCCCGGTTTCTTCGTTTTTCCACTCTTTGATTTTCTTGTCTTTTTCAGGATCATAACCTGCCATATATGTTCTCCTTTATCGCTTGTTGGGTGAAGTATATTTTCAAAATTTATTTGAATTACTTGTGGCCTGCAATACCGCAGAAGGTCATTCAATCATGATCCCCCGCACATCAATCCGGGTATCCAGCAACGCAGCATGGGGGGTTGCCTGCAGCAGGGTGTGCCATGATTTTTCCAGGGCAGATATGTCATCTGCATTGCCCACAGCCCAGAGGCATCCCCCCCCGCCAGCCCCTGTAAACCGGGCACCGCACTGGTGCTGCTCTGCCTTTTCAAACAGCATTTTTCCGGTGTTGTCAAGGACATCCGGTGTCATGACAAGGCGCAGCCGGGTTTCCTGGTTCATCAGATCAGCCGCCAGGGTATAATCCCTGTTCTGAAGGGCCTGGAAAAACTGCCTGGTGATGTGGATTATCTGTGCAAAAACTGATCTGGTTTTTCCCTGTACAAAAGAGCGCACCCATTGGCTGTTGATATCTTTGGACACATGGGGAATACCGCAGTATGCCACCAGCATGTGGGAACCAAACTGTGTGGCTTGTGCATCTGAGGCAAACACAGGAATACGGTGGAATTCAGGGCCTTTTTTCCCCATTTTCCATTCCCACAGATGGGCACTGCCAAAGGCGGCAGCCGCCTGGTCCTGGACCCCGCAAAGAACCCCTGCCACGCTGGACTCTATATAATGGGCCAGCCATACCAGGTGTTCCGGGTCTGTTTTTTTGTCCAGGGCTGCATACAGGGCTGCCAGAACTGCCACGGCTGCTGCAGATGACCCCCCCAGGGCACTTTTCGGCGGAGAGGTGGATTCGATATGAATATGCACCCCATGGGCATTGAAATACTGGGCACAGGCAAACATCAGCCCCAGGGGGTGATCAAAAGGTGCTTGTCCCCGGGCAAACTCAGCCGTGTCAAATCCCCTGGATGAAATTTTAATTTTTTCCCGGGTATGGGGAAAAAGAGAAACAAAGGTCCGCAGGGTAAGTGCCATATTAAAACCCGCAGGTGTAAGATGGGCAAGGGGCAGATAAAAAGTGGAAATATCCAGGGTGCCGCCGAAATCCACACGGCAGGGAACCGAGGAACGCACCTGTTTTTTTTCCAGAATCCGGCTTAAATCCATTGGTCCTGCCGTAACCGCCGTAAAAAAGTTAAACTTTTGAACTCTTGTCCAATGTGAAAAGGAATAAACGATTCTAAAAGCGACTGGCCCTCTTTGACGGCAAAACTGGAAAACTTTATCCGGTCGGCTCTCTGCATATCTGTGGTGTTCATCCAGAACAACTGCTTCAAGGTGCCTTTGGATACATCCATGCCGTATCCGGAACCGTTTACCCGGCACCGGGGGCAGATAATACGTCCTTCCTTAAAATCAAACCGCAGGGTTTTCACAGGGATATTGTCCACCAGGGTATTGCAGCTTTCACACCGGTGCATATTGGGGGTGAACCCGGAAATGCTCATGAACCGGATCTGGAACAGCAGGCTCAGCACCTCTTTTGGCATATCAGACCGGTTGAGCATGTCAAGGGCAAACACCAGCAGGTCATACAACATGGGCTGGGATCTGCCTTCCTCCAGCCACAGATGGGTCATTTCCACCCAGTAACTGGCGTAAGCGGTTTTAAATATATCATACCGGATATTGGCAAATCCGTTTTCCAGATCTGTCTGGGCCAGGGTCACCAGGGCATCTTTGTTCTTTTTGGGAAAGGTGCCCTGGATATGGTTAAGCGAGAACAGATCCAGGGCCCCGGAAAACCGTTTCACACTTTTTTTGGCATTTTTTGCCATTACCGTGGTTTTTCCCCTGGTCTGGGTCATGAAAGTAATGATCAGATCATGGTCGCCGTATTCAATCTTGCGCAGCAAAATGGCATTTGTTTTGAAGTCAGACATGATCATTTCCGATAAGCTGTTAGCTGTTAGCTTTTAGCTTTTAGCTTTTAGCTGTTAGCTTACAGCATGATTTTCACATGGGCATTTTTTTTCAAAGAGTCAATCCACCGGGCAAATTTTTCTTCTCCCTGTTTCTGGTACAAAATATCCTGGATCTCATCTTTTGCCTCCTCCAGGGTTTTACCACCGGAAATCAAAATATCTTCCACATAGATGATCTGATATCCCTGGCCGGCCTGGATCACCCGGGAATACTCTCCCTTTTTCAAGGGCAGAACAGCTTCTCTGATGGCATCATTGAAATTATCGATGGCAATGACCCCGAGATCTCCGCCTTCATCTGCATTGGAGGCCAGGGAATACTGACGGGCGGCTTCTGGAAAAGACAGGCCTTTCTCAAGCCTGGAAACAACCTCCTGGATACCCTGTTCTGTATCCAGAAGAATATTGCGCAGCTGGTATTTTTTTTCCCCTGTAAATCTGTCTGCATGATTTTCATAGTAGGTTTCAATATCTTCCCGGGTGATAATCACTTTAGACCGGACCGCTCTGGTGATCAGCATGGATTGCAGAAGATCTTCTCTGATCCGTTCCTGGTATTCCTCCCAGGCTATTCCTTCAGTTTCAAGCCGCTCTTCAAGGGTTTCCTGATCCATATTGTTGGTTTGCTTGAAATTTTCTATGGTTGCCTGGATATCGGCCTCAGAAACCGATATCTGGTGTCTGGCTGCTTCCTGACTGGTCAGGATCCGGTCGATCATTTTATGAAGCATGTCGCGTTCTACAGACTGGATTATCTCATTTTTTTCCGCCCGGGATTTATCTGATGCGGCAATCCGTTCCTTATAAGGCTGGATGGCTTTATTGAGCTGTGACAAAGTGATGATGTCATTGTTGACAATGGCAACAATCCGGTCAACAATTTCTTCTTTTGCAGATACAAACGGTCCTGTCCCCAAAAGGCAGATAACTGCCAGGGCCGCAAAGGTTTTTTTAATCATTGGAGGTTCCTTTTTTCTCATTGCCAATTAACAATCGTGCAATCTGCGGTTTGTTGATATCCACAGAAATATCTTGTTTTAAAGACTGTATCCATTCCTGGTAAAACATCTCACTTTTTTCCCGGCGCAGCCGGGCCAGCAGTTGGGTTTCGTCGGCAAATCCTGTTTTGCCCGGCAAAGGTGATGCCCCGGTCTTGTGCGTTTCATAAAAAGCTTTCACATCTTCAGGATGGATCTGTATTTTGTCCACCAGTTCCTGTTGGACCAGCTTTTCGATCTGCAGAGATTTTTGCAATTTTTTTTCCCATACCCTTTGGGAAATGGCATTTTCCAGGAGCATGTGTTCAAAACTGTCACCAGGATAGGACTCTTTTACAGATGCTTTTGCAGCATCCACTTCCTGCCGGCTCACGAAAACACCTTTTTTTTGGGCAACCGCCAGAAGCAGTGTTTCTTCAGAAAGTGTGGCCACCAGATCCACCACCACTTCATTATAGTGGTCTGGAATATTTTTGATATCATAAGGATAGGCTGCCAGCTTCAGGTCCAGTTCTTCCAGAAACTGGGTCTGGGTCACCAGCACCGGTCCTGCCTTGATGATGTATTCGGATACAGCAGCTTTTGGAACTGGTTCACACCCGACTCCCAGCAATCCTGTTACAAAAAGCATTATCCAGTTTACCCAATGCCCCGGCATTCCCATCCTTATATTATGTGTCTGGCTGACATTGTCATTTGCCTGGTTCACAATTGCCGGCCACATTTAAATGAAACCAAAATACTATCATTGCAGGCCTGTTTGCGCAACAAAAAATCCAGGGGTCAAAAAAAATGGCAGGCACTCACATGGCCGGCATCTTTTTCTTTGGCCACAAGTGGCGGTTCAGACTGCCGGCAGATAGTATCAGCATGGGGGCACCGGGTATGAAAGCGGCATCCGGGGGGCGGGTTTTCCACAGACGGCACCTCCCCTGTCAAAATAATCCGCTGTTTTTCAGCAGCCGGATCAGGCAGGGGAATGGCAGAAAGCAAAGCCTTGGTATAGGGATGGCGGGCATGGTGGTAGAGGGCATGTGCGTCAGCCATTTCCACGATCCTGCCCAGATACATAACCCCGATCCTGTCAGCCATGTGCCGCACCACGGAAAGATCATGGGAGATGAAAACATAGGTAAGCCCCATGGTTTTCTGCAGCTCCAGCAGCAGGTTCAATATTTTTGACTGCACTGATACATCCAGCGCAGATACCGGCTCATCACAGATGATAATTTCAGGGTGCATGCTCACGGCCCGGGCAATACCGATACGCTGGCGCTGACCCCCTGAGAATTCATGGGGATATTTGGACACACTGTCTTGTGAAAGCCCGACATTTTCCAGTAACTCTTTGATGACTGTGGACAGATTTTTCGGATTCTTACGGTGGATTCTGTATTTTTCTTCAAGGATCTGCCGCACAGTCTGTCTGGGATCCAAAGATTCATAAGGATCTTGAAAGATCATCTGCAGATGGGAGGACAACGCTTTTTTCTGAACAGCTGTCAGTTTTGATACAGATGCACCCTGGACCCGTACGGAGCCGCCTGTCATTTCATACAACCCCATGATACATCGTCCCAGGGTGGTCTTTCCGCAGCCCGATTCCCCCACAAGACCGAAGGTTTCTCCTTTTTTCACGCAGAAAGATACGTCATCCACAGCATAGACCCATCCTTTGCGCCTGAGAAAGATACCCCCCAGAACCGGAAAATATTTTTTAAGCCGGCTGACTTCCAGAATCGGCATGATTTTTCCCCAGCATTATTGCAGACCAGGCCGCTATATAGCATATCCGGCGCATAAAAAAAACAAAGAACTGTGATGCCCTGCCCGTCAGACAGCAGGCACAAGAATTGACATGTAATCCATGAAGAGCAGACAGACCGAAAACAAAAAAGGTTCTGCACAATCGCAAATTGCGCAGAACCTAATTAGATTGAAATTTACTGAACCACTACTTACTGGACGACTACATTGACTGCTGCCGGGCCTTTTTGACCGTCTTCCACGTCAAAGGAAACCCGGTCACCCTCATTAAGGGATCTGAATCCGGTGGAACTAATTCCAGTATGATGCACAAATACGTCAGGCCCATCCTCTTGTTCAATAAACCCATATCCTTTTGCATCGTTGAACCATTTTACAATCCCATTTGCCATTGCGACTTTCTCCTTACTTTAGGTAAATATTGGGTAGTTTCAAACTTAAGGTCGAGCCACTGGAATAAACCGGTCTTGCCTTTAGAACGAAACTGCAAAGCCTTTGCCATACAGGCTTTGGATGTATATTATTCGGTTTTTTTCAAAAATCAAGGATTTTTTTGCTCTGGTTTGATTTTTCTGCTGATTCTCCGGCAATAAGATGGCAGGCAGCTGTGCGGCCTTTCCCCACAGGCCGCTCCAAAGGCAGCACCTGTCGGCACACCTCTTTCACAAAAGGACACCGGTCGGCAAAACGGCACCCCTTCGGCATGTCAGACAAGGAAGGGACACTTCCTGAAATGGTGGGCAGAATGGCTTTCGCCGTTTTCGCACGGGACGGAATAGAGGTGAGCAGCCCTTTGGTATACGGATGCAGGGGCCGGCTGAAAAGGGATGAGACATCAGCTGTTTCTGCAATGCGGCCCGCATACATGACCACCACCTGATCACAGTTCTCCGCAATCACCCCCAGATCATGGGTGATCAGGATGATGGACATCCCTGATTTTTCCCTGAGGCCTTTGATCAATTCCAGAATCTGGGCCTGGATGGTCACATCCAGGGCAGTGGTGGGCTCATCAGCAATGAGAATGTCAGGTTCACAGCTTAGGGCCATGGCAATCATCACCCGCTGGCGGATGCCGCCGGACAGCTGGTGGGGATACTTTTTAAACACCTGTCCCGGGTCTGGAATACCCACCCGTTCCAGCATTTTTTTTGCTTCTGACTGCATGGAAGATGCTGTCATACCGGGAAAATGCAGGGCATACACCTCTGTCATCTGCCGGCCCACCGTATGTACCGGGTTCAAGGCGGTCATGGGCTCCTGGAATATCATGGCGATTTTTTTGCCCCTGATTTTATGCATCTGCCTGATGGGGATTGCCAGCAGGTCCCGGCCCTGAAACATGATCTTTCCTGCGACAATGGTTGACACCGGTTTGGGCAGCAGCCGGATAATGCTCAATGCGGTCACGCTTTTGCCGCAGCCCGATTCTCCGGCAATTCCCAGGATACTGCCCTTTTCCAGACAAAACCCCACCCCGTCAACAGCGTGTACCCGGCCCTGTTCCGTGTCAAATGCCACTTTCAGATCCGTTATTGTCAAAAGTGAAGGCGGTTTCACAGCAGCTTTCCCACGACCTTGAACCGGGTATCCCGGATGGTTCTGGCCGGCAGTCTGGTATCCTGCTTCATGGCAGAAACCGTGTGGTCAAAAACCTTTTGATCCAGCCAGAAAAGTCCGCCCACAGTGGCGGAAAACGGATCAAACAGATCTTGTGACATTCTGGTGCCATACCCTTGGGGCAGCTGCAGCCATTGCCAGTATGCGATCCGCACATAAGGCACCATAAAGGTGGGCACATAGGCACAGATATCATGGATCTTGTTCTGGATGGCATGTGACAGCCTGATCCGCTCGTGTTCATCCAGGCTTTCCCTGTACCGGTCTATGAGGGCATCCAGTTCCGGGTCATCCGTGTTGGTGATATTGTTGGTCTGGGGCTTGTGGGCGTTGTCCGAGTGCCACCCCTGCCAAAAAGAGGGCCGCATGCTGGTGCTCCACCCCATCCAGGCCACATCATGCTGTTTTTCCAGAAATTTTTTAAACATGGCAGACGGATCCAGCTGCTCCAGATTCAATTCAATGCCGGCCCTGCGGGCCTCTTCCTTGAGAACGGCCAGCCTGGGCATATGATCTGCATATCCATAGGTGACCTTTACCGAAAACCTGCGCCCGGCCTTCTCCCAGATACCATCATCTCCCCTTTGCCATCCATGTTGTGTCATCAGGGATTCCACCTTTTTGATATCATATTGTCTGGGAACAATGGTGTAGTCGGTGTATTCATCATATCCGAAAAAGGGCTGGGCCAGCCGGAAATAATCTCCTCTGAGTACTTTTTCAATGACCGTTTCAATGTTCATGGCATGGGCAAAGGCGATTCTCCTGTATTTTTCAGAAAAAATGTCCTTATCCTGGTTCAGCCACATGCCCAGGCTGGGACGGGGCAGGTCATTGAAGAACCAGATTCTGTGGACATACCCGTTTTCCACCACCCGGGTTCTGGATTTGTCATACCAGTATTTGGGCTGAACAAGCCCGAAGGTTTCCAGCTGTCCTTTTTTAAAATATTCCCACTGCAGATTTAAATCCCGGATCACGGAATACTGAACTGTATCCACATTGAACCGATGTTTAAAATAATGCCTGTTTTCTGCCCACCAGTTATGTTTGCGGGCAAACCGTATATACCGGCCTTTTTTGAATTCAGAAATCTGGTATGCACCGGTATTGGGTACCACAGCCCAGTTGTACCGGGTGGTGAAATCTTCCTGCAAAGGATGAAAAAAATGCGCCGGAACCGGGCTGATACCCAGCTTCAGATGCAGATCAGGCACTGCCTTGGTACTTTTAACCCCTATGGTGTGGTCATCATAGACCATCACCTTTTCTATTTCCCGGGAATAATAGTCATTATACCAGGGGGCAATGATGTGTTCCGAGCGCATGAATGTCAGGGTATAGGCAAAATCCCAGCCGGTGACCGGCCGGCCGTCAGACCATCTGGCATCCGGGTCCAGTTTGAAATACATGGTTTTTTTATCCGGGTCGAATGCCCAGTGGGTGGCCAGTTCCGGAATGATATTTTTTGTGTTGGGATGGATATTGATCAACGACAGCTGGTTGTCTAAGATAGCGGATCTGAAACTGCCGTTGGAATCCGGTCCCACCACCCGGAAGGTCATGGGAAAACTGGACAGAGCAGCCCGGAAAAGGCCGCCTTTTTTTGCTTCAGATGATGCAAACACGGGATCTGTGGTGTTGGTCAGCCACTGAATGTTCTCCGGCAGCATCTCATATGTGCGCTCTGCCGGAAAAGGGGTATGAACAGGGCCTTCATCAGATTTGCGAAAATTTTCTTCCACCCTGGTTTTGGTATCCTGTGAATCCCCGCATCCAGTGGTGGTTAGAACTATAACCATAAACAGCACCACGGTGCGCAGAATATTCCGGTACAGCATGGTTTTTCCGCTAGTCCATGACCGACATGCCCTGTTCATATGTTTTTTTGCTTTATTGTTTTTATAAAATTTTCCATAAAATCAAATCATACCAGATTCCAAACCCTTGTTACAATAATTCTTTTTTAGATCTGAATACTGCACCCATGACTGAATATTTGCTATAGCAGCATGCGCTTCTACGGGGAGCCCCTGGTGGTGTCCTGTGAACGGACCGTCAGCGTCGGAGGGGGTCTGGTAAAAGATGCCTTTTCAACCAGAGGACGGGATGCCGCACTTCATTGTTCGTATGTAAACCGGCCCCCACAGACCTCGGGCCGGGCACAGGACACCACCAGGGGCGGGCACTGGGACAGCGTGCTGCACAGAGCGATCGAAAGCCCGGCATGCTTATGGCAAATATCCAGATCCTGAACAATTGCATTGAGATCGATAAAAACGGTTAAGAATTGCACATTCATATCTTCTGTGATATGGCATGATCATCAACCAGCAACAAACTGGCATTGCATGCCTGAACATCTGTTCACAGATATTGACCAAATTACCAATAAAAGGAGAAAAATCATGGGACTCAAAGAAGAACTGGAAGAAAAAGCAGAGGAATGTGATGCGCCCGAAGAGTACATTGCCGTGGCCAAAGAGATCGTGGACGGCCTCTCTGACAAGGAATGGGCTGCCGAACTGCTGGAAGAGGGAGCAGAGTGGGCGGAAACCTGGGAAGATGCTGTAACCTATGCCAGGGCCTGCCAGGATATCCTGGGGGACGAAGAAGCAGCTGCTGCCCATCTGGAGGCAGGCAAAAACCTGTGCACCTCTGTGGAGGATTTCCTGGGACTGGGAGCTGCTGCCCTGGAGATCAACCAGAAAGAGGCTGCCACGGAAATTTACAATGCTGCCGCCACAAAATGCGTTAAAACCTCTGATTTTCTGGAACTGAGCAAAAGTATTTCCAAGGACCTCAACGATCCGGATCTGGCGGAAAAAACCGTTGAAAAAGCCTTTGAAAAATGCAGTAAAACCCAGGATTTTGTGGAATTTGCCAAATCGGTTCTGGACATGTTTGAAGACAAGGACCGTGCCAGGGCGGTGTATACCAAGGCCATGGAAAAAGCATCCACAGCAGATGATTTTGACCTTCTTGCCGCGGGTGCGGTCAAAGACCTTGAAGACAAGGAACTGGCCCGCAAGATCTATGAAAAAGCCCTGGAGTCCCTGACCTCGGGTAACGAACTGCTCAAATTTGCGGAAACCGTCAATGAAAAACTCGATGACAAGGCATTTGTAAAATCCATCTACAAAAAGGCGGAATCTGTTTACACAGAATTTTCAGATTACCTGAAACTTGGAAAGGCAGCTTTTGAGGTCACCGGGGATGCCAAATTCGCCTCTGAAATATTCCAGACAGCCGCTGCCACCAATCCTGCCTGCAGCCAGCTGGTGGATCTGGCCATGGCCATGGCCAAGGATCTCAAGGATAAGGATGCGGCCGTTGCGGTGCTCAAACAGGCCCAGGGAGCGGTGAAAAGCAATGCTGATTTTATCAAGACCGCCAAGGCCATCCAGGAGATTGTCACTGATGACAAGGAATGGACCGATGCCATCACCTTTCAGCTGGAAAAACGCGAAGAATTCAAAGACCTGTATGCGGATTTCATCAACAGAGAACAGGAAACCAGAACCTGTGCCACCAAGCGGGCACTGGCCCATGAAATTGTTGAAAAAACCGGGGATACCTATTACGGGGCAAAGATTTACAGACAGGCCCAGAAGCTGACCATGAACTTCAATGATTTCATCAAACTGGCATGGTGCATCCATGATGATCTGCAAGACGATGCATGGGTAAAAGAGATCTATACCATGCTTCTGGATAAATGTGTGAGTCTGAGCCATTACATGGAGCTCACTGATGCCATTGCCGCCACCCTGAAGGATGAAGAATGGATCCGCAGTATCTATAAGGATATTGAAACAAAAAGCACTGAAAACAGCGATTTTGTGAAACTGGCTGTCATTGTTGTTGAAAAGCTCAATGACAAAGCCTGGGCTGCTGACCTGCTGCAAAAAGCGGAAAACAACTGCAGCACCATGTCTGATTACACCTTTTTGGCAGGCGCATATCTCCGGCTGCTGGAGGACCGGGAAAAAGCAGGTGCCCTGTTTGAGGCTGCAGAAGCCACCTGCACCGACCAGAAATCTTATGCCCGGCTCATAACCCTGGTGCAGGGCCAGACCTCTGACACCTCCTTTCTCACCCGTATTCTGATTTCAGCCAAACAAAAGCTCACCGGGTTTGAAGATATGCTGTTTCTGGCCCAGACCGCCCTGATCCAGCTCAAAGACACCCAGCTGGCTGCCCAGCTTTACACCCTGGCCGAAGAAAAAGCCAGTGACACACGGCGGTTGTCACGCCTGGCAACCAGCCTGGAAAACCGGATGGGTGACAGTGCCTGGGCATCCAGTGTGTTGCGCAAGATAGCCTGATTGCAGCAGGATAAAAAAACCGCACCAATGAAAACCCGTATTTTTAAATGGTTTTTCCTCTTTGCCCTTGCCCTGGTCATCTATCTTTTTCCGGAAAAATGGCAGATATGGAAGGACCTGGAAAATCCGGGTTTTCAGAACACCGCATCACGGCCGGCACCAGTGGAAGCAGCATTGATTCAGCAGGGCCCCATGGCATTGCGCCGCACCTTCAGCGGCACCCTGGAATCGGGTGCGGAGTTTCTGGTGGCCCCCAAGGTAAGCGGCCGGGTGGAACATCTGGCCGTGGACATGGGAGACCCGGTAACCCGGCGGCAGGTGGTGGCCAGGCTGGACAATGATGAATATATCCAGGCAGTGGCCCAGGCTGAAGCAGATCTGGCAGTGGCCCGGGCCGATCTTACAGGTGCGGAGAACACCTTTGAGATTGCCCTTCGGGAACTGGATCGCATGGAAACACTGAAGAAACGCGGCGTGTCCTCCGCCTCCCAGCTGGATACAGCCAAAGCCGAAAGTCTGGCATCTGAGGCCCGGGTTGAAATGGCCCGGGCCCGGGTGGTAAAAGCAGAAGCTGTCCTTGAAACCGCCCGGATCAGGCTGGGTTACACAACGGTATTTGCAGACTGGGCCGGCGGCAGCGACCAACGGTTCATGGCACAAAAATTTGTGACAGAAGGGGACACCGTTTCCGCCAACACCCCGCTGGTATCCATTGTGGAACTGGACCCGCTGCTGGCGGTGCTGTTTGTTACGGAAAAAGACTATGGCCGGCTTGCCGTCGGCCAGCCGGCCGATCTTTCCACAGATGCCTTTCCCGGCACATCCTTTACAGGCCATATTATCCGGATTTCACCGGTGTTCAAGACCCAGACCCGGCAGGCCAGGGTGGAAATCCAGGTGCCAAACCCGGATTTTCGTCTCAAACCGGGCATGTTTGTCCGGGTTTCCGTGGTGCTGGACCAGGTGGAAAATGCGATGATGGTGCCTGAAACAGCCCTGGTGATCCGGAACCATGAAACCGGGGTGTTTGTAATTACCCCTGACAGAAAAAAAGTGGCCTGGCAGCCGGTTGCCACAGGGATCCGCCAGCAGGGTATGGTCCAGGTCCAGGGGAAGAACCTGGCGGGTGAAGTGGTGACCCTGGGACACCAGATGCTGGACCATGGCTCTGAAATCCGGATACCGGACCGGGCTGACATATCCGGGCATACACAGGAAGAATAGGATGAGCCTGCCCGGATTCAGTGTCGGCCGTCCTGTTTTCATCACCATGGTCTTTCTCATGGTCCTGGTCATCGGCTCTGTTTCCCTGAGCCGGCTGCAGATTGACATGCTTCCGGACATAGAGCTGCCCACCCTGACCATCCGTACAGAATATGAAGGGGCCGGCCCGGAAGTCATGGAACGTCAGGTGACCCGGATCATCGAAGAAATTGTGGCCACTGTTCCGGGGGTGGAAGAGATCACTTCCGACTCCTCGGAAGGCCGCAGCAATGTCCAGGTCAGTTTTGCCTGGGGAACCGATATCGATATTGCGGCCCTGGATGTCCGATCCGTTCTTGAGGATGAAATCAATGAGCTGCCCGACGATATTGTACGGCCCAGGATCCGCAAGTTTGATATCGGCAGCTTTCCTGTAATCCTGCTGGGGATCTCCAGCCGGCTGGATCCGGTGGATCTGACCCAGCTCATAGAGGATCAGATCCGGTACCGGTTTTCACGGATCCCGGGGGTGGCCCAGGTGGATCTGTGGGGCGGTTTCAACCGGGAGATCCGTATTGAACTGGATCCGGAACGGATCATGGCCCTGGGGCTGCCCCTGGACCGGGTCATCCAGGCCGTCACCCGGGCCAATCTGGACCAGCCTGCAGGCAAACTGGAACGGGGCCTGTATGAAATCCAGCTGCGGGCCCCGGCACAATTCACCAGTCTGGACCAGATCCGCAGCACTGTGGTGGCCCATAAGCAAGGAGCTGCTGTCACCCTGGACCAGGTGGCCCGGATAAAAGACACCTATGAAAAAGAAACCCGTATCATCCGGGTAAATGGAGAACCGGGTATCCGGGTGGCCATCCGCAAACAGGCCCAGGCCAACACGGTGGAGGTATCCAGACGGGTCCTGGCGGAAATTGCAGCGGTGAATGCCGCCATGCCCCAGATTAAAATCATACCGGTCATTGACCAGGGAAATTTCATTGAGCGCTCCATTGCCAATGTGGCCCGCTCTGTTTTATACGGCGGGGGTCTGGCCATTCTCATTCTTTTGTTTTTTTTACGAACCGTGCGCAGCACGGTTGTCATATCCCTGGCCATTCCCATTTCCATGCTGGCCACCTTTGCTTTGATGTTTTTTTTTAATTTCACCCTCAACCTGATGACCCTGGGAGGTCTGGCCCTGGGGGTGGGCATGATGGTGGACAACTCCATTGTGGTTCTGGAAAATATTTTCCGGCACCACAATGAAGAAAAAAAACCGCCGGACAGGGCATCCCGGGAAGGGGCCATGGAGGTTGCGCCGGCCATTCTGGCCAGCACTGTCACCACTCTGGTCATTTTTCTGCCCCTGGTCTTTGTCAGGGGGGTATCAGGTATTCTTTTTACGGAAATGGCTTATGTAATCATCTTTTCTTTGACCTGCTCGCTTCTGGTGGCACTGTCCCTGGTACCCATGCTCACCTCCAGACTGCTGGGCATCAGAAAACGCACCAACACCCGGTCAGGGATATCGCTTTTTTTTGCTTTGTCTGAGTCTTTTTTTCTCAACCTGTCCTGCATTTACACCGGCCTGCTGGCCAAAGCGCTGCATCACCGCAAAATGACCCTGTGCATCACAGCAGCCGCCCTGGGAGGATCACTCCTGCTGATCCCGAACATCGGGACGGAATTTCTGCCCCCCAGCGATGAAGGAGAGGTGCGGATCACAGGAGAAATGGCGGTGGGCACCCGGCTGGATCTGGTGGACCGCCAGAGCCGGCTTGTGGAATCCGTTGTGTATCCGGCTGTACCCGAAGCAGTTTCCTCGGTGGTCAGTGTGGGGGCCTCGGGGTACAGGCCCGGCAGCTCCGCCAAAACCGACATCAGCCTTTCTCTGGTCCCTTCCACCCAGCGGACCAGGTCCAATGTGGACATCGCCCGGGATCTGCGCCGGCGACTGGCAGGGCAGATCCCGGGCATGGAAATAAGGACCCGGGCTCCCCAGGGACAGTTTCTCCTGGACCGGGTCCTCGGGGGTGAAGACGGCCTGGGTGTGGAGATCCGGGGATTTGATCTGGATGTTCTGGAATCTCTGGCAGCCAGGGCCGCAGAAATCATTGCCCAGGTACCGGGCATAACCGATGTACAGCTCAGCCAGGAAGCCGGCACCCCCCAGCAGGAAATTCAGGTGGACCGGGAAAAGGCTGCAGACATGGGCCTGAGTGTCAGGGACATCACCGATATCATATCCACGGCCGTGGCCGGGTCCCGGGCCGGGGAATACCGCACCAGCGGAGACTCCCACAGAATTTTTGTTCAGCTGAAGGATGTGGAAAACCGCAGCCTGGACGACATTCTGGACCTGACCCTGACCACGGCATCCGGAGAGCAGGTGGTCCTCCGGAACCTGGTATCCGTGACCCCGGGATGGGGACCGATTTTGATTCAGCGCAAGGACCAGCAGCGTACGGTAACGGTATCTGCCAATGTAGCCGGCCGGGACCTGGGTTCGGTGGCACAGGAGGTCATCCGCCGTCTGGAAGAGATCCCCCGGCCTGTGGGATACGACCTGCTGGTGGCCGGTGATTTTGAAGAACAGCAAAAGGCATTCAGGGAACTTATGGTATCCCTGGTGCTGGCACTGGCACTGGTGTACATGGTAATGGCCTGCCAGTATGAATCCCTTGTCAACCCCCTGGTGGTGATGTTTTCGGTGCCCATGGCTGTCATCGGGGTGCTGCTCACTTTGTTTTTGACCCAGACCACCCTGAATGTCCAGTCTTATATAGGCTGTATCATGCTGGGGGGAATCGTGGTCAACAATGCCATCCTTCTGGTGGACCAGTCCAGCCGGTTGTCCGGCCCCGGCACGCCGGTGGCGGAAGCGGTTATGGAAGCCGGCCGCCGGCGGCTGCGGCCTATTCTCATGACCAGTCTGACCACCATTCTGGGCCTGCTGCCCCTGGCCCTGGGCATTGGTGAGGGAGCAGATGCCCAGGCCCCCCTGGCCCGGGCTGTGGTTGGCGGACTCACCGGATCCACCATCATCACCCTGGTACTTATCCCGGTGATTTACACGGTGTTTCATCCGGATCAAAAAAAGGCCTGCCCATGATAAATTATTGTTTTCTCCCTGTCCGGCAGGCGATTTTGTGCCTGATGCTGTTATGGCTTGTTTCCGGCTGCATCATGTCGGATCAGGAAAAGACCGGCATTATTGATCTGGCGCCCCATATTCCATCCGATATCCAGAAGCCCCCTGAAGACACCAGCCAATTTGCATTCACCCTGGAAAACCCGCCTGGCCCGGTGCCGATGCCGGTCAAAAAAGCAGCAGATGATCCTGTTGTCCTGTCCCTGGAACAGGCGGTTATGATGGTCCTGGAAAACAACCAGGATCTGAAAATCCGGCAGCTTGGTCCGGTCATTGCCGGTGCTTTTGAACAGATGGAAAAAGGAAAATATGACCCTGAAATATTCGCCGCCATGGGCGTATCAAGAGAAGCCTATCCAGGAAATACCTCAGCAGATACCGGGCTGAGCATGGCTGCCGGCTTACGCCGGACACTGCCCGTTGGTACCTCGCTGTCTGCCGAGGCAGCCCATGAAAGGGACCGGATCACAAACATACCTGATCCGGACCAGACCCGCATCAGTCTGTCAGTCACCCAGGCCCTGCTTCAGGGTGCAGGACTGGCCGGCGGACTGGTGAGCATCCGCCAGAGTGAACTTGACACCCTCGCCAGCATCCATGAATTGACCGCCTTTGTGCAGGCGTTGGTTGCCCGGACCGAAACGGCATACTGGCAGTATGTCCTGGCCCGTCAGGAACATGCCATTGTGGAAAGATCCCTTTCCGTAGCAAAAAAACAGCAGATTGATATCCAGCACCAGATCGATGTGGGGGCGCTGCCGAGAAATGAACTGGCTGCAGTGCAGTCTGAAGTGGCCCGGCGGGAACAGGCCCTGATCGATTCAGCCAACCAGGTGGAAACCTTTCGCCTGAATCTGCTGCACCTTTTACATTCCGGCAGCCCTGATAACCTGAACAATCCTGTTCTGCCCGCCAGTGATCCCGCCATAAATCCGGACCCTGTGACAGATATTGACGACCATACAGACCTGAGCATGAAGCTGCGGCCGGATCTGGCTGAAGCCCGTCTGCGCATGGACCAGAACCGGCTGGAAACCATTATCACCAAAAACGGTATGCTGCCCAGACTGGATTTTTTCATGGACCTGGGGATTGTCGGATTCAGCAGCCGGACTGCAGATGCTTTCCAGTCTGTGTCCGATGGAGACTATGAGGTCTTTGCCGGCCTTTCCATCAGCCGCTTTGTTGGAAACCGCCCTGCAGAGGCCCGGCATAAAGCGGCACTGGCTACCCATCAACAGGCGGCGGAAGCCCTTGAAAATCTGCGCCGCAGCATTTATCTGGAGGTCAGGCTGGCTGTTAATGAGATTGAAAGGGCCAGACAGCAGATCACTGCATCCCGGATCACCCGGCGGTCTGAAGAACAGACCGTGCAGGCTGAAATCGAACGGTTCAACGTGGGTGCGGGCACCGCCCTGCTGGTGGCCCAGGCCAGGCGGGATCTGCTGGTCAGCCAGATCGCAGAAGTCCGGGCAGTAATCAATTACCGCATTGCCCTGGTCCGGCTTTTCCTGGCCGAGGGCAGCCTGCTGCAGCGCAGAGGCATTATTTTACCCCATTAGGACCAGTTCATGAAAACATAGGTAACCACCCCTGCCACCGCCAGCCAGATATTGGTGATATTGCTCACCGTGATATTGAGCATGGCTGCCAGGTATTTTTCGCGGCTTAACAGGGCCAGACAGCTTTTAAACTCAGGCCAGCTTGACAAAGTGGCCAGCACAAAAAACCCGATCACCCCTTTGGGGGCATGGCTCTGTTCAGAGGCAAAACTTACCACAGGATCAAGAAAATACCCGGCAAAAAGCAGCACGACAACTGCGGGAATTATGGACCATCTGGCAATGACAGCATCTTCCAGGGCCTGTTCCTGCGTCTCCGGCGGCCGCTTGACAAACAATATTCCTGTTATTCCCATCCCGGCCGCCACCCAGTAAATATGGTGTGCAATGGAGATGGTATAAAACAAAACAGCAAGCCCTGCGGTCAGCACAATACATGTCAAACTGTACTGCCAGTTTGTTTTCATGGTTTTTAAAAATTTCCGGCACACCAGTGCGGCTGCCATGAGCAGAACCGGGTTCATGAAATTTGACCCCAGGGGTGTGCTTGCGGCAAACAGCACATCCCCTACAACCAGGCCGACAACAAGACAGACAAGCTCAGGACCATTGGTGATGAAGCCGGTTATCGTACCCAGCCCTTTAACCTTTTTGAGCGTTTCTATGATGACCTCTATGGACAATCCGATAAAAATCATCACCAGCACCACCCCGCCGGCTGCAATAAAGGATTTGTTGAAATCTCCATTGAACAGCAGAGAACAGGTACAGAAAAACACGACAACCAGAAACCAGCATATCATGTCTATCCGGCCTATGGAATTTACCAGAAAATATTTCACTTTACTCCTTTTACGGGGCTTTCTCGATAAGATTGCATGATTAGTCTTTTGATGGGTTTTCTGCACCCAGTATAAAAAATCATGCCTTATATGGCAAATACTAAAATGAAAATTCACATTGCAGACGTATGGTTATTGAATAAATACGCCTGCCAGGATAAGATCTGTAATAACACCCGTGCCCAGACGGGCACAGCAGAAAGATTTTAGCTGTCAGCCTTTAGCTGAGTACTGATGGCTGATGGTTGAGGGCTTTCATATAAACCGTTTGGTTTAATACGCAGCACACAAATTTTCAGGAATATCTTTGAACATGTTTGCCGTAAAACCCATTTTTTTCGACCAGCGGGACCATGACCTGATCAGGATTGTCAATTCTGTTTATGATGCAGATGCCAGACTGGGTTATATACGAAAACTGTACTACCCTTTTTTCCACCCCCTGGGCATCAAGGAACTGGCTGAATCAAAAGGGCTTCACACCGCCTATGCCATTGTCAACCTGCTGGAATCCATGGAGAGGGGGGTTATTGAAAACCGTCTGGCAGCGCTCAAGGCGCTGAAAGACGCGGTGCTTGATACAGCTGACGGCCCCATGCCCAAAAATACGGCCCGGGTCCTTTTGCAGATCATGAAAGAACTGGTGCGGGCCAAAGGAAAGAACACACGGCAGCTGCAGCTGGCCCATACTTTCAGACTGGCTGCGTTCGGCAAACCCAGGGTTATAAGAAAACTGCTCTCCCATTACCACCTTCTGGAAATGCCTGAAGAATGGAACCAGATTACATTTGACGACCATGTGCATGATGCCAATACATCCGGAAGAAAATCCCCCACCCATCTGATCATGGATGCCTGGATAAAAGGCATCCGCAGACTGCGGGTGATATATTACCACTATATAGAACCCAGATTTGTGGTTGAACTCATTGAAGCGGCAGAAATAATGGAAATTGACCTGCGCATCGGCATTGAATTTAAAGCCAGATACCGGGACCGCTATATTTCCTTCATCTGGGTTGCCCGGGGCCTTGCCGATGCAGAAGCTTTTTTGTGTTTCCTTGCTGAACCCCATGTGGT
This sequence comes from Desulfotignum sp., assembly GCA_035268565.1. GTDB lineage: Bacteria > Desulfobacterota > Desulfobacteria > Desulfobacterales > Desulfobacteraceae > Desulfotignum. The sequence continues at coordinate 26,575 of DATFKQ010000125.1, forward strand.
GAAATTCATGGAACAGGGACACGCCATACTGCAGTTTCAAAAAAAACATGTTCTCAGCCTGTTGAAAACCTTTAATGAAGTGCATCTGAATGATATGTGCCGGGATCTGGATATTACAATGGCACCACTCAGCCCGGATGATTTTTTGCAGTTTTCCTCTCCGGGCCAGCCCTCTGTTCCCCATCTTGCAGAATATATCCACAAAATGGCTGTTCTGGCCATGAAACAACGCGTGGAGGAACTGCAGGACATCTTCAGCCGCTCAGATGCCCAAAAACAGGAACAGATAAAAGCCCGGATAGAAAAAATGGATTGTTTCAGTGTCAGGGATATCATTGAAACCTGTTTACACCCGGAACAGCACCCTGACATTTTTGCGCTGTCTGCTGAAAATGACCGGTCAAAAATCCCTGACCGGATGAAACTGACCCATACCCGGTTTCTGGAGACCATTGGTGCACTCCACTATGATTTTCGGCTCACCCTTAAACTGAACAATCTGCAGCCTGAAGATGTACTCGAAATCCTGTATGAATCAAAGGGACTGGTCACCCGTCTTGAAATCATCAATTTAAAAGATTTTGTTTCCGGAAAAACAGACCATGTTTTTTCCATCAATGAGCTGCAAAAAGCCATTAACGGCGGCAGTGTCTTAAAATTGAAGCGGTCGGTCCGTCAGATAATCTTTTGTGTGGAAAACACAGATTATCCGGACAGATCAGACCGGTTGAAAAAACTATTCAATATTCTTTATGATATCAATGCCCTTAAAAACATGTATGCAGCATACCCCATAAAATCCAGGATCGGAAGTGACTCCACAGGAAAGGCCCACCATGCACACGGCATGGGATTCGGCATTGTGACAACCCTTCCCTTCCGGTCTCAGAAAAACATTGACGATACTGCCGGAGACAGGCTGATACTTCCGGCAAACATCAGTGTAAACCAGCGCATGACTGCCTTTTCCCGGGAAGACATGCATACTTTATTCACATGGATGCTGGCTGTTTTAAAATGGCTGCCCGGACTTGATCAGATCATGTTTGTGAAAAAAAAAGAGTGGGTGTTTGAATCCTTTGTTCTGGATATGAAAAAAAAAGGGAATATCGTTACCCTCGGCGGCATGCGAAGACAGATAAGAAATGATCTCAGTCTCGATCTTTCCGACTCCTCAAAAAAAGGTATTCAGAAATCATGGGAAACCCTCAACACCAGATTTAAAAACTGTCTGAAAATTTTCATGGGATTTGTTCCGGCATTTGTCTGTTTTTTTCTCACCAAAGAATGGTGGCTTCTGGCTTATTTCGGTGCATTCATCTGGTTTGGCATTACCGGCTTCAGGGTCATCCTGCAATCGGTTCTCGGCGGCGGGGGCATCAAACGCTCCTCCTTGACCAAATGGAACAATTATGTCAGCTGGGACAGATTGACAGATGCCCTGTTTTTCACAGGATTTTCCGTACCCCTTCTTGATTATCTGGTTAAAACAGTTCTGCTGGACAACACCCTGGGCATCAGTATGAAGACCAGCCCGTTTGCATTGTATACGGTAATGGCGGTTGCCAACGGCATATACCTGTCAGCCCACAATGCCTTTCGCGGGCTTCCCAGAGCCATGGTAGCCGGAAATTTTTTCAGAAGTATCCTTTCCATACCGGTTGCCCTGGGTTTTAATGTGATCATCGGCATCATACTGTCTTTTTTCAACGTGCCCGCCATTAACACGGTTTTGCAGACATGGGCGGCCATTATTTCCAAAGCAGCTTCAGATACAGTCGCAGGCATGATAGAAGGCACAGTGGACCGGTTCCAGAACCTGAAGCTGCGCAAGCGGGATGTTAACAAAAAGTTTTCAGATCTGTTCGACACCTATGCAAAACTGGAAATGCTGTTTCCAGAAACCGAAGAACTCAAAATTCTGGAAAAACCGGAAGCGCTTTTTGCCGGCAGAAACGCGGAAGCAAAAGACCTTGCTGTCATGGTAATCATCCATTCTCTGGACCTGTTTTATTTCTGGATGTATCTGCCTAGAGGAAGAATGACCATTGTGGAGATGGTTTCACAGCTGACCCCTGAAGAAAAGACCATTTTTTTCCAGGCACAAAAAATGCTCGAGCATGAACAGTTTATCAGCCGGTTGTTTGTGGACGGCATCCTGGGTAGACATTTTTCCCGGCCCTTGTCTTTTTACCTGACCACGTATCAGAAATATCTCAGATCCATTGAAAAAATTCATTTTTCCCATCAAACCAACCAGGCCATAAGCTGTAACGCCCCCGTATGGCATGACAACTGAGTAACAGGCCGATATTTTTTTACAGGGGTGCGGTTCTGCTCTTAAGCCAGGATGCTGTTTCAGGTTCCAGATGGGGGGAAAGGACATCAAATACCTGCTGGTGATACTGGTCCAGCCACTGGATTTCCGTGGTGGTGAGCAGAGCAGTGTCCACCAGTTCACGTTCAAAAGGGCACCAGGTGAGGTTCTCAAATGCCAGAAAGTCACCGAACGCCGTTTTCCGGGCTTTTGTCACCAGCACCATGTTCTCCAGGCGTATTCCGTATTCCCCCTCCCGGTACACCCCGGGCTCATTGGTCATCAGCATGCCGGGTTCCAGGGCCACGTCCACAGGATGGGGGCTGATGCGGGCCGGGCCTTCATGGACACACAGGAAAAATCCCACCCCATGGCCGGTGCCATGGCCGAAATTCATGCCCTGCTGCCACAAAAACTGCCGGGCCAGGGTGTCGATCTGGAATCCTCTGGTGCCCCGGGGAAAACAGGTGTCTGCCACGGCAATATGTCCTTTGAGCACAAGGGTATAGTCCTGGATCTGCTGCAAAGTCGGCCGGCCCAGGCAGATGGTCCGGGTGATATCGGTTGTGCCGGTCAGGTAGTTGCCCCCTGAATCGGTCAGGAACATATTGGTGTTCTTCATCTGAACATCGGTTTCTTTGGTGGCTCTATAATGGCACATGGCGGAATGGGGGCCATAGGCCATGATGGGGTCAAAGCTGTTTTCCACAAAATCCGCCTGCCGGCTGCGCAGATTAAACAGTTTTTCTTCTGCACTGATCTCCGAGACCGGTCCTCCGGCATCCCGGGTGGCCAGCCAGTGCAGAAACTCAGTAACCGCTGCCCCGTCCTTGACTGCCGTATCCCTCAGATGCTGTATCTGTATGTCATTTTTCACCGCTTTGAGCCGGGTTGCAGGACCTGTTTTTTCTATGATGCGGCAGGCCGGGTTGACAGCCCGGAATACTGCTGCGGAAACCATGTCCGGATCCAGCAGCACACAGGCCTTGTCCGGCAGATTTCCCAGGGCGCAAAAGATATCTTTGTATGCTGACATTCGGACATTGTCTGCTGCCAGAAATACTGCAAGCTGTTCATCCACCTTGTCCGGACGGATAAACAGCTGCGCATGTTCCGAACCCATGAGGGCAAAGGCGATATTGACCGGGTTGCCGGGGGCATCTGATCCCCGCAGGTTAAAGGTCCAGGCAATGTCCTCCAGGCCGGTCATGACATACCAGCCGGCACCGGCTGCATTCATGGATTCCCGGATGTTGTGCATTTTTTCAGCCCGGGACCGGCCGGCAAACCGGGTGGAAAAATCCCAGGCTTTTGTGGCCGGCATGGGCGGACGGTTCTGCCAGATCCTGGACACCAGGTCCAGATCTGTTCTCAAACCGATGTTTCGTATGTCCCACAGGTCCCGGTATTTTTTTTCCTGGTTTCTGGAAATCACCTGTCCGTCGATAGCCGCCACTTCATTTTCAGACAGGTTTTCAAAAATCCAGTCGTAAAATTCAGGCACATCAGGCTCTCCGGATTTGAACAGCGCAAATTCCGATTCCCTGATCTGGGATGCGGCCTGTATCCAATACCGGAAATCCGTCCAGAGAATGGCCTTGTCTGCCGTGACCACGGCAACCCCGGCAGAGCCTGTAAAACCGGTAAGCCAGGCCCTGGCCTGCCAATGGGCGGTCACATATTCACTCTGGTGGGGATCTGCACTGGGCACCACCAGGGCAGCAATCTGTTCAGCAGCCATTATCTGTCTTATGGCTGCCAGTTTTTCAGAAGATTTCACTGTATTTTCCTATTCAACCTTGAATTTATGGATTAAATCATCCAGTTTTCTGGTCTCTGTTTCCATGTTTTGGGTATCAGCCGCAATATGGGTACAGTTTTCCGACATTTCTGTGCTTGCCTGACTGACCTTTTCCATATCTTTGGCAATATCTGTGGTCAAAGCATCAAACTGAGAGATACTGGTGTTGACATCGCTGATGCCAGAGGCCACTGTGGCGGTATTGTCTGCAATCTCCTGGGTGGTGGCGGTCTGCTCTTCAATGGCTGAAGCTATATCATTCACCACATCCTGCATATCAGTAAAGGTGGCAAAAATCTGCGTCATCCGGGAAACACTTTCACTGGAAGAAGTCTGGATATTGCGGATCTTGTCTTTGATATCCTGGGTTGCTGCAGCGGTCTGCTGGGCCAGGGCCTTGATTTCCCCGGCCACAACAGCAAAGCCTTTGCCGGCTTCACCTGCCCGGGCCGCCTCAATGGTGGCATTCAGGGCCAGAAGATTGGTCTGGGCAGATATCTCGGTAATGGCTTCGGTAAATGCATCAATCTGCTTTGCATCTTCCCCCAGCTGTGCCACTTTTCTGGAGGCGGTTTCAAGATTTTGTCCTGTTTTGGTACTCATGGTCCTGGCGTTTTCCGCATTTTTGGCAATTTCAGTAATGGTGGCGGTCATTTCCTCAGTGGAGGCTGCCACAATATCCAGATTATCCGAAGCATGGCCTATAACCCGGGAAATGGCTGAAATCTCACTGCTCATTTCACCGGTGGCAGCCGTGACACCCTGGGTCACATCTGCCATATCTGACGCATTGGCTGCAATTTTGCCTGCTGACTTTCTCGTGACATCCACGGAGGTATTCAAAGATCCGGCACTTTTGGAGATATTTTTGATCATGGCCTGAAGATTTTCAACAAACATATTGAACCAGTGGGAAAGATCACCGATCTCATCTTTTGAACTGATATCAATACGTCTGGTCAGATCGCCTTCTCCCCGTGCCACATCTGCCAGGCTGCGGCTCACCTTGAGAAGAGATTTTACCAGGGCAGAAGAAAAAAACAGGGCAATGGGAATGATCAACACCAGACAGCACAGGTACACAATAATGAGAATATAGACCACCTGCAGGGTGTTGTCCATCACTGTATTGTCCGACTGAAGCAGGGCAACAGCCCCGGCAAAGGACTGGTCCGCATACACGGGCAGCAGTCCCTGGCGGTATTTTTCTTTTTCCACCACCACTGTTCCCAGAACAAGTTCCTGTTTTTCCAGCTGCCAGAGACCTTCATTTTTCTTTTCGGGAACCTGAATCCGGGTATATCCGGGCAGGGTGCCCAGTGACAACGTCTCTTTGGCAAACAGATTGACCTGCAGGCCGGTAAGCGCTGATATCTGTGTCACAAAGCTTTGTCCCAGGGTTTTGACCAGCTGGACATGGCCGAATATCCGGGGTTCCATTTTATCGGTTTCTTTGCTGTAATCATCCATGAGGATGGGTATTTTTACAAACAAAGCCAGGCGGTTGTCTTCCCGGCCCAGGGTCGCCACAGGGGAAAAATCGGTCATGGGCTCCTGGTGAAGGGGATATGACAAATCATCCACCCCGGGAGCAGTCTGCCACTGGCTTTTTTTCAGGTCTTCATTGTCATGAATCCGGGTAAAGCGGAAAGCTTTTTCAGGATTGACGTAATAATACCCCATCAGCCGGGAACCGTCTTTTTGCTGCTCTGAAAATGCCACCAGTTCGCCTTTGGTGTCATAAATGGCCATTTTTTCAATATTTTCAGAAGAAGCTGCAGAAAAAAGCGACGCTGTCACATCCACATAAGTGGGCTCTGTCATGCTTAAATCATAATCATGCTTGAAATCCGCCAGAAACTTCAAATTCTCGTTGACCTTGAATAAAGTGTTCATCTGACCGGTTTTTCTTATGAGTTCCTGTTCAATATCTGTAATTTCTTTTTTGATGGTATTGATCCCGATTCTGAAACCGGCATTGGTTGTTTCGACATTCTGCTGATAAATCACATAAGATACCACCAGCGAAGACACTATCATGACGATGAGCACCACCAGCACAATCACACTTAAAAATTTCTGCTTGAGTTTAAAGGAAAACATAAAAACAGGCATCTCCTTTTATATAGGGTTTCAGGGATTTTAACGGGTTTGCCCATTGCCATACACTGTTTAAAAATGTTTCTCAATCTTTTTGTAATCCCCCAGCCCCCTCTTTTTAAATTCTGCTGTTTGTTGTATACCCTGATCAGAAACTGCTGCGCCATATCAGGATGTATGTTTCATTAAAAATATTTATGTACATGAAGGAGAACACACCTGTTTATGAACCCCTTATTTGATACTGTCATTGACCGCACCAATACCCATTCCATGAAATGGGAAAAATACGAGGGAACCGATATTCTGCCCATGTGGGTGGCGGACATGGATTTCAAGGCACCGCCTGCAGTGCTTTCTGCCCTGCAAAAAATCATTACCCATGGTGTTCTGGGATACACCCTGGTTCCCCATGAGCTGGACCAGATTGTGGCTGCGCGCCTCATGTCCCTGTACAGCTGGGAAGTGGAAACAGAGTGGCTGGTCTGGATTCCCGGGGTGGTGTCCGGCCTTAACGCGGTCTGCAGGGCTTTTGGCAGCCAGGACCAGCCCATTGTCACCACCACCCCCATCTATCCGCCTTTTTTGTCGGTCTCAGAACATTGCGGCAAATCTTTGCACACCCTTCCCATGGTCACAGAAGCAGAACGGAGCACCCTTGACTTTGTGGGTCTCGAACAGATGTTTCAAAAAACAAAACCGGCTGTCTTTTTGTTCTGCAGCCCCTACAATCCCTGCGGCACCCTGTTTACCGCAGAGGAACTCAACAGACTGGCAGACCTGTGTGAGGAATATGATGTGATTTTGTGCAGCGATGAAATCCACAGTGACTTTGTTCTGGACCGGCACAACTGCCATATTCCGTCAGCCACAGTCTCAAGGCATGCTGCCGCGCGCACCATCACCCTGATGGCGCCCTCCAAAACCTATAATATTCCAGGACTGGGATGTTCTTTTGCCGTGATTTCAGATCCTGATTTACGCCACCGGTTCGAGGCAGCATGCAAAGGCACCCTGCCCGGCGTGAACCTCATGGGACTGGCTGCGGCAAAAGCAGCCTATGCATCCTGCGATGACTGGCTGGCACAATTGATTGCCTATCTGCGGCAGAACAGAGACACGGTGATGGAAAAAATCAGCCAGATGCCCGGCTGCAGACTCGATCCCATCCAGGCCACCTTTCTGGCATGGATCGATATCACTGAGACCGGTCTTACAGACCCGGTGGGCTTTTTTGAACAGGCGGGAGTCGGGCTCTCTGACGGCAGATTTTTCGGTGCCCCCGGTTTTGTCCGGCTCAATTTCGGATGCCCTGCCGTCATCCTGGAAAAAGGACTGCACCGCATGGAAACAGCGTTGAAAAACAGAACCAGACAAGCCTGACCTGCTGGAGCATACCTGTACCTGAAACGCGGGTTGCCCTTATATTGCCATAAATCACAAACAACGATATAATCTATAAACTGCCTGTAAACCATAAACCATCTTTTTTTCTGGAGACCCCATGAAAACGATTATAGAACCTTTCCGCATCAAGACCACGGAACCCATCCACATCATTACCAGAGAACAGCGCATACAGGCCCTGGCAGATGCACACCAGAATGTATTCCTGCTGGATGCCGAAGACTGCTGCATCGATCTGCTCACTGATTCCGGCACCGGCGCCATGTCCACCCGGCAGTGGGCCGCCATGATGATGGGGGATGAATCCTATGCCGGCAGCCGGTCCTGGAAACATTTTGAAGCCACTGTCAAGGATATCACCGGTATCAGACATGTGTTTCCCACCCATCAGGGCCGGGCTGCAGAAGCCATCCTGGCCCAGACCCTTATCCGCAAAGGCGATATCATCCCCAACAACTCCCACTTTGACACCACCCGGGCCAATATTGAATATGTGGGCGGGGTGGCCGTAAACCTGTTGTGTCCCGAAGGCACGGACACATCAGACCAGTCGCCCTTCAAGGGGAACATGGATATTGAAAAGCTTGAACAATGCATTGCGGCAAGCGGCAGAGAAAACATTCCCTTTGCCATGATCACGGTCACCAACAACACCGGCGGCGGACAGCCGGTTTCTTTGAAAAACATCCGGGACGTCAAATCTGTGCTGCGCAAGCATGGAATCCCCCTGATCATTGATGCCTGCAGATTTGCGGAAAACGCCTATTTCATTAAACAGCGGGAGCCGGGGTATGAAAACAAATCCTTGCTGGAGATTGCCAGAGAGATATTCTCCTTTGCCGACGGGGCCACCATGAGCTGCAAAAAAGACGGCCTGGCCAATATCGGCGGCTTTCTCATCTGCAACAGTGACGAGTGGGCTGAAAAATTTCGCACCCTGCTGATCATCAGAGAAGGATTTCCCACCTATGGGGGGCTTGCCGGCCGGGATCTGGAAGCCATTGCGGTGGGCCTGAAAGAGGCCCTGGAATACGACTACCAGGTCTACCGCCATGCCACGGTCCAGTACCTGAGTAAAAGCCTCATTGACATCGGGGTGCCCATTGTCCGGCCGGCAGGCGGACATGCCGTGTTCCTGGATGCAAAAAGAATGCTGCCCCATATGCCCTCTCTCCAATATCCGGGCATAGGAATTGTCAATGCCCTGTACACCCAGGGGGGCGTAAGGGGTGTGGAGCTGGGGTCTGTGATGTTCGGGGCATTTGATGAAAACGGCAGGGAAACAGCGTCACCTCTGGAACTGGTGCGCCTGGCATTTCCCAGGCGGGTGTATACCCAGAGCCATTTTGATTATCTTATTGAAGTGATCAAAGAGGTGTGGGAAAACAAACAGGATATTCCCGGGTATAAGATTATTTACCAGGCACCTTTTCTGCGCCATTTTACCTGCCATTTTGAAAAAATTGACACGGCATGACACAGCGTGATATTACTTTTTGCTTGACTAAAAAGGCCCGTCTTTTTATAGTTGGCCAATTTACAATTAAAATTGTAGGTGTGGTTGTACACAAAATTTAACCTAAACAAAGGGAGTAGAGCATGAAATCATTTTTCCAGGTATTAGCAGTTGCAGTATTTTCCATGATTGTATTTGCAGCACCCGGCTTTGCCGCCGATACAGTCAAAGTTGCCAGTGCCGGGGTCATCTCCGGTGATCTGGCACCCTATGGTATTTCAGCCCTCAGGGGGGTGGAAATAGCGGTGGATGATCTCAATGCCAAGGGCGGCATTTTAGGCAAAAAAATCGAATTGCTGGTGGGCGATGATGTATGCAAGCCCGAAGTTGCCGTAAACATCGCCACCAAACTGGTATCTGACGGTGCACAGATGATCGTCGGCCATGTCTGCTCCGGTGCCACTATTGCTGCCAACAAAATTTACAAGGATGCCAATCTGCTGATTGCCTCCCCTGCCTCCACCAGTGATGCCCTGACCTTTACCGGTGAACATCCCAATTTTTTCAGAACCATTGCCAATGACGGCGCCCAGGCCATTTTGATGACCGAGTTTGTGAAAAATGAAATCAAAGCCAAAACAGTGGCCCTGATCCATGACAAAGGTGATTACGGCAAAGGCCAGATGGAACTTGTCAGAAAAAATTTTGAAAAAATGGGCGGGGTGGAAATCGTTCTGTTTGAAGGGGTGACCACCGGTGCAGTGGATTATACCGCCATTGTCCAGAAAATCAAACGCTCCGATGCAGAGGTCACCATGTGGGGCGGCTATCACTCAGATGCTTCCAAAATCGTTCAGATGCTCAAAAAGAAACGGGTGGACACCACCTTCTTCGGGGCTGACGGCATCATTGGTGACAATTTTACCAACCTGGCCGGCAAATATGCAGAAGGTGTCTATGCCACAGGTCCCAACGACACTTCCGGCAATCCTTTGTACCAGGAATTATCTGCCAAACACCAGAAAAAATTCGGTGAAGATCCCGGCACCTTTTTCTTCAACGGGTATGCCTGCCTCCAGGCCCTGGCTGCTGCTGCTGAAAAAGCCGGCTCCCTGGACTATGACGCCATGCGGGCCGCCATGTTTGAAATCACGGTGGACTCTCCTTTAGGCCCTATCGGGTTTGATGAAAAAGGGGATGTTGTGGGTGCGGGTTTCTCCGTATACAAGGTTATTGATGGAAAATACCAGCAGGTTAATTAACACCTGATGCACGGAAAAACAAAACAGGGGCGTAATCCATGATGGATCTGCGCTCCTGTTTTTGTACACAGCGATTTTGCCTAAATTTACCAAAGATCAGGATGAATTACCATGCGTTGGATTAATATAGCACTGGGTGTGGCTGTAACCGGCATCATCTGTTTTTTTGCCGTCCGCGAGCTTCTCATCGACCCCATGTATTTTTTTGAACTGTTTCTGGGGGGCCTGACCAGGGGAAGCATCTACGCCCTGATCGCCCTGGGATATACCATGGTGTACGGCATCATTCAGCTCATCAATTTTGCCCATGGTGAAATCTATATGATCGGGGCCATGACCGCCCTTATCATTGCAAGCGTTTTGGGGATGTGGGGCTGGAATACTGCTGTAATCGCCATCCTGGCATTTGTGTTTGCCATTGTCTATTCCTGTGCCTACGGGTTTACCGTGGAAAAAATCGCGTACAAACCTTTGCGGAACGCGCCCAGGCTGTCGGCGCTGATATCTGCCATCGGCATGAGCCTGTTTCTCCAGAACTATGTGATGCTGGCCCAGACCCCGGAATATCTGCCGTTCAGAAGTCTGATACCGAATTTTCCTTTCTGGGAACCCTATGCCCATATCATCACCTCGGTGGAACTGAGCATCATCGTCACCACGGTGATTGTGATGATCCTGCTGGGACTGCTCATCAAGTTCACCCGCATCGGCAAAGCCATGCGGGCCACTGCCCAGGACAAGGTCATGTCCGCCCTTTTGGGCATAAATGTCAACAATGTCATTTCCGCCACCTTTGTGGTGGGGTCTGCCACCGCTGCCATCGGCGGGGTGCTCATCGCCTGCCATGTGGGACAGATCAATTTTTTCATTGGATTCCTGGCCGGGCTCAAAGCCTTTATTGCAGCAGTTCTGGGTGGTATCGGCTCTATTCCCGGCGCAGTGCTGGGATCGCTGGTGCTGGGCATTTCCGAAAGCTATTTTACCGGATATTTCTACAGCGAGTACGAGGATGTGTTTGCCTTTACCATCCTGGTCATCATTTTGATTTTCCGTCCCTCCGGTATCCTTGGCAAACATGATACCCAGAAAGTTTAACTGAAATTCAGGTACTAATTATGGCGATTAAAAACCAAATCAAACAATCACTGATCATTGCCTTCTGGTTCATGATACTGACCTTCCCCATCATGGTCATCAAGGTCAACACCATCAAGCATACCATTGATTTCAGATGGGCAAACCTGATGTGGATAGGTATTGTGACGTTTTTTGCCTCCATGGTCTGGAACTATTTTCTGCAGCGCAATGAGGCCCAGAAAAAAAAAGAGGTTGATGATGATATCCCCATGATACACAGGCTGCTGCAGAACGACCGGTTCCGCAGGCCCTTCCTCGGACTGGTGGCCGCCTTTTTCCTGGCCTATCCCTTTGTGTTTCCCATGTACCATACCTCCATCATGATATCAGCCCTGGTCTATGTCATGCTGGGGCTGGGACTCAATATCGTGGTGGGGCTGGCCGGACTGCTGGATCTTGGGTATGTGGCCTTTTATGCAGTGGGAGCTTATGCCTATGCCCTGTTGAATCTGCATTTCGGGCTCAGTTTCTGGGTGGTGCTGCCCATGTCCGCGCTTCTGGGAACCCTTTTCGGGGTCATGCTCGGCTATCCGGTACTGCGGCTGAGAGGGGACTACCTGGCCATTGTGACCCTGGGATTCGGGGAGATCATACGCATTGTACTGGAAAACTGGGATGATTTTTCCAACGGTCCCCGGGGAATCGGCGATATTCCGCCACCCACCTTCTTCGGGCACTATTTCGACCAGCATGATACCATGATATATATCTATTTCATCGTGATCGCCCTGGTGCTCATGACCATTTTCTTTGTAAACCGCCTGGAGAACTCCAAAATCGGCAGGGCCTGGATTGCGCTGCGGGATGATGAGATCGCCTGCCAGGCCATGGGCATAGACAAATTCAAAACCAAGCTCACCGCATTTGCATTAGGGGCCACCTGGGCCGCCATGGGCGGGGTGGTGTTTGCCGCCAAAACCTCGTATATCAACCCCATGTCCTTTACCATCTGGGAATCCATCACCATTTTGTGCGTGGTGGTCATCGGGGGCATGGGATCAGCCATAGGCGTCATTGCCGGGGCCCTGGTGCTGATCCTTTTACCGGAATACCTGCGGGCTGTGGCTGAATACCGGATGCTGGTCTTCGGTGCCCTTCAGGTCATTGTCATGGTCTTTAAACCGGACGGGCTCATTAAAAGTGTCCGCAAAGTGTATACATTCAACGTCCAGGAAAAAACCACCCATGAACAAACCCATACTTAATGTTAAGAACCTTACCATGAACTTCGGGGGTCTCAAGGCCCTGGATGATGTGAGTATCGGTATTGAAAAAGGACAGATTGCCGCTCTCATCGGTCCCAACGGTGCTGGAAAAACCACCTTTTTCAACTGTATCACCGGGATTTATGAACCCACCCAGGGTGCTGTGACAATTACCCCGCCAGGCAAAGATACCCAGAGCCTCAGGGGGCTTAAACCCAATTATGTCACAGAACGGGGCATTGCAAGAACCTTCCAGAATATCAGGCTGTTCCACGGCATGACCGTGCTGGAAAATGTCCTGATCGGGCGCCATTGCAGGCTGTCTTCAGGCATCATCAAGGCCATGCTGCAGCCCCCCAGCCAGAAAGTTGAAGAAAAAAAAGCCGTTGCCGACAGTTATGAAATTCTGGAAAAGATCGGCCTGGCAAAATATGTGAACGACATGGCGGTTAATCTGCCCTACGGTGCCCAGCGCCGCCTGGAGATCGCCAGGGCCCTGGCCACGAATCCTTTTTTGCTGCTGCTGGATGAACCTGCCGCCGGTATGAACCCCCAGGAAACAAAGGAACTGGATGATCTGATCCTCTGGCTCCGGGACAATGAAGACCTGACCATCCTGCTCATTGAACATGACATGAAACTGGTCATGAGCCTTTCCGATATCATCCATGTGGTGGATTACGGCAAAAAAATTGCAGAAGGCACCCCTGAAGATATCAAAGCCAATGCCGATGTCATCAAAGCCTACCTGGGAGAAGATTCTGACGATGCTTAAACTCACCGACGTACACACCTATTACGGAAATATTCACGCCCTCAAGGGAATTGACATTGCAGTGGAGGAAGGAGAGGTCATTTCCCTTATCGGTGCGAACGGGGCCGGCAAATCCACCACCCTCATGACCACCTGCGGCATAGTGCCGGCCAAAAAAGGCAGTATTGAATTCAACGGGGAAGACATCACCTATATGCCGCCGGATGAGATCGTGAAAAAAGGCATCTGTCAGGTACCGGAAGGCCGAAGGATCTTTCCCTACCTAACTGTGGCGGAAAACCTGGATATGGGCGCGTTCCTGCGCAATGATACGGAAAAGATCAAACAGGATCTGGCATATGTGTATGAGTTGTTCCCCATCCTGGCCAACCGGAAAAACCAGGCCGGCGGGACCTTGAGCGGCGGAGAACAGCAGATGCTGGCCATCTCCCGGGCCCTTATGGCCCGGCCCAAGGTGCTGCTGCTGGATGAGCCCTCTCTGGGGCTGGCCCCCATTGTTGTGAAACAGATTTTCAAGATTATCGGGAAAATCAACCAGGAAAACAAAACCACCATTTTCATTGTGGAGCAGAACGCCAATCTGGCCCTGAAAGCTGCCCACCGGGGGTATGTCATGGAAACCGGAAAAATCACCATGACAGATACCGGGGCAAACCTGCTCAGCAACGAAGATATTAAAAAGGCCTATCTGGGGATATAGGCCCTTGGCTTTTTATTCCTTACAAAGCTGCTATTCTGGTAAAACTTCTGGTCTCCGGACTGCAGGCAGCGATCACCCCGGCAGGTGAATATTTTTTTAATTTTGTACTGCCAGAAAATTTCTCAGATAACCCGGCAGCGAATGGTACACATCTTTGGGGGATTTAACGCTTCTTCTGTTATCAACCCCGTATAAATTATCATTGGCACTGGTATCTGCAACTACAGGATCAGGCTTGGATTTGAGGGTACTGCCTTTTTCATCTGTAAACGGCAGCACTAAAGGTCCGCTGCTTTCAAGCACATATGCCATCTGTCCGTTCTGCAGAAACACAATACTGCCAGGCGGGTAAATACCGATACTTTTGACAAAGGCATGCAGAATATACTGCAGCATCCGGTCTTTTTTGGCATAGGTCCTGAATATCTGGGTTACAACATTCACCGGGTTGATTGCCTCTTTGTAACACCGTTTGGATGTCATGGCATCATATATATCGGCAAGTTTGCATATCCTTGTGTAAACTGGAATCCCGCTATAATTCACATCCATTGGATAGGAATTGTTTTCATGGGCATGGAGCGGGGCATGGTGGTAGCAGACAATATTTTTCACAGTGGCATTTCTGATGTGATTTTTTGCAATCAGGGCCTTGCCGTATTCATAGGAATGTTTTTTTACCTCGTTGAATTCCCCTTCTGTCAACCGGCCTTTCTTATTTAAAACCTGATCAGCCACAATTGTTTTACCTATATCATGCAGAAAAAAACCCAGGGATATATCTTCAATTTCATGGGGATAATAGCAGGTGAATGCACTGGCGCCCGGAATGGCACCGTCTGTAAAAGGATTGTATATATCAGCAGAAACCCCACCCCTTATATGGTCATTCACAACCTTTGAAAACTGCTGGTTAAACCGGTTCAAAACAGCCGTACCAATGGCACATACATTGATGGAATGGTTGTATAGATACTCATCATAGGAGAAAATATCCTGGGTAAGGTAGGAAAACGGATTCTGACCGACAATCAGAAATTCGGTAAGATCCAGAACGGTTTTTTCAACCTCACTATAATCAAACTGTCCGCCTGTTTCTTTTATGTTTTTCAATACATTTTTAATACATTTTTTTGCTGCGGCGTGTTTTTGCCGTGCCTGTCTTCTTTTTTCTTCTATTTCAACCAGCCGCACCTC
The DNA here is from genome assembly GCA_035268565.1 of Desulfotignum sp. Taxonomy (GTDB): domain Bacteria; phylum Desulfobacterota; class Desulfobacteria; order Desulfobacterales; family Desulfobacteraceae; genus Desulfotignum. The sequence goes on from DATFKQ010000125.1 coordinate 41,932, forward strand.
AATTTCATTGGTGGCTGCAGCAGGAAATATGGAATCCGTTTCAGGCACGTCAGCATTGCCGGAGATGATGACCTGTCGAGACATTCCCACAGAATCCAGGCTGATTTCGTTACCATCACCATCCAGAAGGGCACCATGTAATTTTGTATTGACCGGCACAGAATTAATGCCGCTTTGCTTTATTATCTCCAACGGTTTCAGTTTGCTGACAAATACGTCTCCGGCCAGAAGCAGGATGCCGTTTGCATTATACACATCCACGCCGGTCTTGACCCTGCCTCCGGATTTTACAATTTCCATCAAAACATCTAAGGATACTTTTGCTTCCAATTCAATCCCCCCGGGATGCAGGCACAGCAGGTGGAATAAACACAACCATCATCTGTACACCAATTTTTACCATGTAATATTTCCCATTGTGACGGCCTGTTTTCAGAAAACACCGTTTTCTTATAAAATACTTATTCAGATAACACAATAGGGGAAAACCCCTATTGTGTTATCTGAATACAGGCCTGTATCGCCTTGAAACCAGGCGGAATACTATTTCTCACACCCTGTTTAAAATTGGTTTGTCTTTACGGAAAAAATGTTGAACGCGCATGATGGGAAGCCGGAAGCTGTGACCGGGGCATCAAAAAAAGAAGCTCTGGCTGAAATTGTGTAAAAATTTCTTGAAGGGATCACAGATCTTTTTTCAGGTTGATAAATTCACTGCGTTTGAATCCGAGTTTCTTGAAAAAGGACAATACATCAATGGAATCCCACATCACCGAGGAATAGATGGATTTTATGCCTTTTTCTTTGTAGATCTCACAGATCCGGTTGGCAAGTTTCAGACCCAGTCCCTGGCCCATATAATCGGGATGTACTCCGATGGCCATTATCCATGCACTTTTGCGAATGCCGAATCCTGCATACAGGGTAGTGGAAATCATATATCCCACCACTTTATTATTTACTTCCGCCACCAGACTGGTTGTACCGTTTCCTTCGGAGACATGCTGCTTGACCAGTTTCGAAAAATCAACATTGGCATCCTGCTGGGAAATGGCGGCCCGGATATCTTCTATTGCCTGGGCATCTTCCAGGCGGATTTCTCTGATGATAAGTTCTTCCACAGAACCCTCCCTGTTATTCAACTTTTATGATTTTTACTGTGTGACCGACCCAGTTGGGCGGAAGGTAAATCCTGCCGCTGTTGCCTGAGGATTTCACCTCTTTTTCAATCATTTCTTCCCCGTAAACTTCAAATTTCACCCTGGCCTGTGGAGCAGACTTTTTGTCTGAAGATTCCAGAATGGTATCTGTTTTGCCTTTATCAGCCATATTTAGTCCTAATTTAGAATAACACCCATATTCTGGCGGGCACATCATATGAAAACTGTTAGCTTTTAGTTGAAGGCTGCCGGCTTTCATATAAGACCAAAAAAATCTTGTGCCTGCTTTGTATACGCTCATCAAATTATGCGCCAGTGCTGCATACATATATCTATTTTATAGCGACATTATATCCTTTGACAGTTTTTTTCAACTCCAAACTGTGACATGCTGCTTGAAAAACCGCCGGCAGGGCAGTCTTTTAAAGACTGCCCTGCCGGACAAAGAGCACTTGTAATTAATTTCAAATCATCAAATCAAGGGGTTATACACAGCACTTTTCATAATCAGATACCGGATGGCCAGATCTCCTGCACACACAGAAGCCAGGCGCAGAAAAATCAAAAACCCGTTGGTATCTCCCCCCCACATGATCAAGGTGAAAATCAGGGGTATCAGGATGGCCAGGACTCCCACGCCGACATATGTGATCTGTTTGAGTTCACCTTCCATCATTCTCTTAACAGAGGCTTTGGCAGCCCCGCTCGAGTGCCAGGTACCCCATGCATACAACAGGATACACAGAAAATAGATCAGAAAAAAGGTGGCGGCCCAGACTTCCATGCCCGAGGCAACCGCTGCATTGCCGGACAGGGCAAACATCAACTGCAGCAGCTGGTGACCTACCCAGATCCCTGAAATAATGGACAGGGGCAGCACAATGGTGGAATTCCATGCCGGCAGGGCCCGGATCACATTCATAGTGGCAAATCCGTGGGAAATGATCAACAGACACAAAATGCCCATGATAAAATTAAATACCATGTTGAATCCGCCGGGGGTGATTATCTGCAGAAAACCCAGGACGGCAAAAACACCGATAATCCAGATGCCCCGGGACAGTTCCGACGTATTGGGCTTCATGATCATGCGCCAGGCCCGTTTGGGATTGCCCAGATACAGCATGTGGATCACGCCCCCCAGCACCAGGGTGATGAACCAGCCCAGCACAATTCCGGGCCGGAAACTGTAGAACAGAGACATGAAATACAGGCCGGCCCCGATCTCGGAAAAAAAGAAAGCCAGCCACAGGAAAATGCCTTTGTCATCGATCCACTGCCGCTGCCGGGTGGGGCTGATCATCCACTCATAGGGCTTGATCCCGGAGCCGTCAGACGGAAACATGGTTTCAACTAAGTCTTGGTGTTTATCGTTCATGGTGTTCCCCTCCTGTTTATGCTTTATATATCTTGACGGCAACTGCGGTTTCCATATTACCGGCAACCGGATCGAAATATTTGAGTTTGGACGGCAGCAGCTTGCAGAAATTGGCACCCTTGCCCTTGGCAATGGGCCGTCCATCCGCCCACAGGCCACCCTGTCCGGCAATACCGATCACCTTGGGGCTCTGGGCCTCCATGGTTTTGACAATGCCTTTTTCTTTCACACCAAATTTGTTTTCAATCCAGATGATATCCCCGTCCTTGAAACCCTTTTCCTTTGCCATGGTGGTATTCAAGGTGATGGTGAAGGTGTAGGGGCACATCTGGGAAACTTCATCCACATACGGGTTCTGGAATGTGGTGTTGTTGGTGTGCAGAATATCTCTGTAGGAGAAGGCCAGCAGATCAAACTCATTGTCCAGGTCCTTGTGTGATTCCGGCCAGAACCAGGAAGGCAGGGGCGTATACTGATCCATATCCATTTCAAGCTTTTTATAATCAAAACCGGTTTCCGAAAATATCTTTTCCATATTCCGTCTGTCATGGATCAGATATTCCATGTATACCGGGCATCTGGAATCAATATTCCACCGCCAGTAAACATCTTCAATGGGTTTGTGCCAGGTGGCATATCCCTGTTCTTCCACCTTTTCCTTGTCAGGACCATACACCCACTTGAGAACCCTTTCACCGATCTGTTTCCAGTCCAGGACCTCACCGGGTTTGATTTGCAGTTCCGGGTCTTCAATGCCATAGTAATCATTGAGCTTGGCATTGAATTTATCCAGCACACCCACCCGGTTGGCCACATCGATGTAGACGTCCATGAAAAATCTGGATTCACCGATGGGTTTGGCAACCGGCTGCTGCAGATGCACATACCAGTCTTCATAGGAGGGGGATCCGGAAAAGAAAAACGCATCGATCTCCGAAGACCAGCAGTCTTTTTCCAGATAGGATACGTCCGGCAGGATCAGGTCACCGATGGCCTGGTCGGTCTCATTGACCCACAGATCCATCTGCACCACAAAGCAGTCCTTGAAATTTTTTACTGCCGTATCCCAGTCGGAGTTGCTGATGACAAAGTTGGCGGAAATCCCGAAGATCATCTCCGGCTTGGATTTCATACCCAGTTTTTCATGGATGTAATCCACTTCTTCCACATAGGGGATATGGGACAGGGTGCAGTGGGTCCACACATCCACGCAACCCATGTTGGTGGCCGGGTAACTCGGGGCATGAACCGGCCAGGGATCATGGGAGTAGAAAACAGAAGGGACAATTACCCCGTCCGTGCCCACAGTGCAGGTCTGTTCATAATGCCCGCCCGGATAGGCCCGGCGAATGGCCGGCCATCCCAACGTACCGCCGGGCACATCTTCGGCCCCCACCAGCTGGGCCATCAGGTCGATGGCCGCCACCTGGTGAATTCCGTTGGTATGGCCCTGGGAACCCCTGAAGGTAACAGACGATACCGGCCGGTAGGGAAAGGTTTTGCCTTCAATGGTAATGGTGGAACCGATCTGGGCATTGTCCACCCAGCCCTTGGCCACTTCCAGGATCTTGGCGGCCGGCACGGTGGATATGTCAGCGGCCCATTCCACGGTAAACTGTTTCAGGTGTTCCTTGAACGGTACAAAGCAGGGACGAACCGTCTCACCGTTGTATTCGTATTCGCCGTCCATGGCCAGATCCTCCCATGCGGCCGACGGATCATCATATTCTTTGACCTTTCCGTCTCTGGTATCATACACCAGCGGTTTATCGCTTTTTTCATGGCGCATATAGGTGCCGTCATCTTTGATCAGGTACACGAAATTGGTCTTGGCCTTGAGGTACAATTCATCCATTTCGCCCCGGATGTTCACGATATAGTTGGCTATGGCAAGCCCTACTGCCGCATCCGTGCCCGGCAGAATGGCCAGCCATTCCGTGGCTTTGCCACCGGCAAAGTTGCCCATGGGATCGAACACGATCTCCTTGATGCCCCGGCGCACCGCATCGGCCCGCAGCCTGGCATTGGTCATGGCGGAATGTCCGGAACCCGTGCCTTTGCTGGATCCCCATTTCAATACATATTTGGTGTACCGCCAGTCCGGTGCAATGGACCAGGCACCATGAATCAGCCCCCCCAGCATGTGGCAGGCATTGCCGCAGTGCAGGCTGCCCCCGCCGATGATGAAGTTGCCGTTGTTTTTCACCCCGTAGGCCTGGGCATAAAAATAGGGATGGTTGTGGGGGCCGTCGGACGCCCGCATGGTCTGGTTGGTAAAAAGGATCTTGTTGGGATCATCCTCCATGATTTTTTTCATCTTGGTGGAAATGATATCAAGTGCCTCATCCCATTCAATCTCTTTCCATTTGGGGTCCACGCCGATCCCTTTTTCCGGATTGGTTCTGAGCAGGGGTTTTTTAATGCGGTTGGGGTCATGGTAGTACATGAGTCCTGCCGCGCCTTTTCCGCACAGACCGGCACCGGTACCGCCCATGGTGGATTCCTTGATGCCCTCAATCTTTACCGGCACCCCGTTCACCACCCGGACCTTTGCACCACAGCCGCAATAGCATACGCCACAGGTGGTATTTACCCATTTGTCTTCCCAAATTTCATCTGTCTTATAGGTCATAACGCCTCCTGTTTAATCAATGTAATAAACGGCCGGTTCCGTGCCGAATTCTTTTCTGAGCTGTTTGCCTTTTTTCTCCATGATCAGCCGGTTGATCTCGCTGTTGGGATCATCCAGGTCCCCGAAGACCCGGGCATTCACCGGGCAGATATTGACACATGCAGGGGAGGCATCCTCATCTTTTCCCGGGGTCAGGCCTTTTTTCATACCGTCCTCCAGCCGTTCCGTACAGAAATTGCACTTGACCACGGTACCCAGCTTAAAGGGGTAGAGTTTTTCCCCGATAATTTCCATCTCAGTTTTGCCCTGACCGGGAAAGTATTCCCGGTCTTTCACTTTTTCGTCATAATAGGTTCTCTGCTGGTAGGGGCACGATACCATACAGGCCCGGCACCCCACACATTTTTCATCATCAATGGCCACAATCCCGTCTTCTCTGACATAGGTGGCGCCGGTGGGACAGGCTTCCACACAGGCGGCATCTGAACAGTGGTTGCACAGAATCGGATATATCAGCTTGGAAGAGGTGGGAAATTTTCCACTTTCTCCGATCAGTACCCGGTTAAAGAAAACACCGGGGGGCAGAAAATGCTCTTCCTTGCATGCAATGGTGCATCCCCAGCAGGCAATACACCGCTTTACGTCGATTACCATTCCCCATCTAGGCATAACAGCTCCTTCTTATCTTATTACGTTATCCTTATATTGACCCTGGTACAATGCCCTAAAGATCAATCATCTGCACTTGTTCAAACCCTCTTTGGGCACAGATTTCATTGGCTGCCAGTTTTTTACCGGAAAAATAATCTGCCAGGGCCTCCACCACCGGTGCGATATCCAGCAGCCCGGACATTTTTGCAAACGCCCCCACCACAACCGTATTGGGGATGGGCAGTCCGATTTCTTCCATGGCAATGCCATTGGCATCAACCACTGCCAGTTTTCTCAAATTTTCATGGCGGACATCGTCGGTATTTTTTTTGTCGTTGAGCAGCATCATGCCCCCGGGCAGCAGTCCGGCAAACACATTGGCCGCTTTTTTCTGGGACGGATCCAGCACCACCAGAATGTTGGGATTGTAAATCTGGGTTTTTTCCCGCACCGGTTTGTCTGAAAACCGGCCGAATGCCGTCACCGGCGCTCCCCGCCGCTCAAATCCGAACATGGGAAAGCTGGCACCGTACTGACCGGTTCTGGCAAATGCATTGGCCAGAATCTTGGAGGTGGTCACCACCCCCTGTCCTCCTCTGCCATGGAACCTGACTTCACTCATCATGATGCTTCTCCTTGGTCTTTTGCAGATACCGGCAGCTGACATTCCGCTTCCAGGACGCTGAGTCCGCCCAGCAGGCAGTATTCATACTCCACATCATCCTGAAGAATTTTCATATCCGCCTCTGTCATGTGATTGAATTTTTTCATCAGCTCTGTATAGGTGCTTACGGGTTTGGGTTTCTTAACGGTTTTGGTCATCCGGATCCGGCCGTTTTCCGCTTCCCACAGGGGAAAATAATTGGTCTTCACTGCCTGCCGGCAGATTTCAATGGTGTTGGCCGGATCAGCACCCCATCCGGTGGGGCAGGGCGCAAACACATGGAGAAAACAAAACCCCCGCTCCTTGGCTTCCTTGGCCTTGAGCAATTTTTTTGCCAGGTCATCCAGATCACTCAAGGTGGCAGTGGCGGTATAGGGAATCTTGTTCATGGCCATTTTAAGGCCCAGGTTCATGCGCCGCAGATTTTTACCCTTGTGAACCGACCCGTAGGGTGTGGTGGTGGTGGTAGCACCGTATGGGGTGGTCCCGCTTTTCTGTATCCCGGTGTTCATATACCCTTCATTGTCATAACAGATATAGATAAAGGGTTCGTTCCGTTCCGCAGCCCCGGACAGGTTGCCGAAACCGATGTCATTGGCAGTGCCGTCTCCATTGAAACACACCACGGTGTTGTCGATACCTGCCTTGCGGTAATAGCGCACCAGACCTGTGGCATTGGCTGCAGCACCGGTCATGAGGGTGCCGAAATAGGACAGGGTGTGCCAGGACTGGTTGTTCTGCCCCAGCAGTACCGGGGCTGAGCAGGAAGGGGTACCGGTGATAACGATATCATTTCCCAGCACCCGGGGAATAAAGCGCAGCAGAAGTTCCAGGCCGCAGCCCGGGCAGAATGCCACTCCTTTAGAAAAAGGATCATCATGTTGCAGGTAATCCAATACCTTTGTCAACCGGCCTTGTTTTTTCTCAGCCATGTTATTTTTCCCCCTTTGTATTGGCTTCCGGATAAGACACCCAGGTGACTTCGGGCACGTTTTTGCCGTCAGCCAGATCACGGGTCATCTGGATCATCTTTTCCACATTGGTTTTGGTGATATCGGTATTGGCGATGCCATCGATAAAGCTGACCAGCTGCGCCCCTTCCAGCCGGGTTTCAAACGCTTTGAGTTCGGTATAGATGGGACCGCCGTCAAACCCGAATGCCAGGCTTCTGTCCACCACGCCCACAGCTTTTTTACCCTTAAGGGCCGCCACCAGGGCCTGGTGGGGAAAGGGTCTGTACATGCGCATCTTTACCAGACCGATGCGCACCCCTTTTTCCCGCTGGTCGTCAATGACCGATTTGATGGTGCCGCACATGGAGCCGGAACCGAGCAGCACAATGTCTGCGTCATCACACCGGTATTCTTCCACCTGCCCGCCATAGGTTCTGCCGAAAATACCGGCAAATTCTTTGTCTATCTCTTCAAACTTGGCTTTGGACCGTTCCATGGCGGTCACATGTTTGTGACGCAGTTCCATGTAGCCCCCCAGAATACCGTGGGAACCCACCCCCAGTTTCCGGCCCGGGGTCAGCACGGTGCGTCTGGGCTGGTCCTTGAGCACTGACAGAAACCGGTCCACGGTTTCCTGCTCCGGAATGTCCACGCCTTCGGACAGATAGGATAAAAAGAACCCGTCATAATGGACCATGACCGGCAGCTGGATATCATAATCCTCAGCCAGACGGTACGCCTGGAGCACCAGGTCCAGCACCTCCTGGCAGTCTTCGGCAATCAGAAAAATCCAGCCTGCGTCCCGGGTGGAAATCATGTCCTGCTGACCCGAAGAAACAGCTATAATACCAGGGGTTTCCCTGTTCACATTAACCATGACCACAGGGGCCCTGGCGCCGGCCACAGCCAGCACCGCGTCATACATGAACACCAGTCCCCAGGAGGATGAGGCGGTAAACACCCGTCCCCCGGCCAGGGAGGCTGCCATGACCGCATTCATGGCTGAGTTTTCCCCTTCCACGGTGATCAGCTCACAGTCCATTTCTCCAGATGCATGAAAGGTGGAAATCTGTTCAATAACTTCGGTCTGGGGGGTGATGGGATAGGCCGCCACCACATCAGGCCGGGCCAGTTTGGCAGCAATGGCAGCGGCAGCATTTCCGGTGATGACCTTGATCCGTGATGGTGTTGTGGTAGTACTCATGATGCAAACTCCCCTTCTGAAATCATGGTGATGGCACCCTTGGGACATTCTTTTGCACAGATGCCGCAGCCTTTGCAGAAATCCAGATTTGCCTCAAAATGGGTGTCTGATTGCATTTCCATGACCTGGATGGGACAGTAAATGGCGCAGAATCCGCAGAAAATGCATTTTTCTTTGTCCACCACCGGCCGTTTGGTCCGCCAGTCACCGGTGTCGGTACACATTAAAGGATCCCCGGCATCCGACCATGGTCCTTCATGTTTGAAATAGTGATTTGATGACATATATCCCTCCCCTTTTACGAATAAAATGACCCTGAATGTGCTGCTTTATCGTATCTACTTCATAGCCATAAAATAGCGGCAGTTCGATTGCATTGTCAAGCAAAAAATTGTGGCGATATGAAAATTTTCTTGAAATTGGACAATAAGAAATAGGACTTACCCTGATAAACCCGGTTATCAGATTATCTATTTAGTTGACAAATCAACTAAATAGATTACTGCAAATCGCAGCGCCTTTTTTTGTGAATGGGTTCATAAGGTATTTGAAAGTATGGGAAGCAGAAACCTGAAAACCTGCTCCCCATTTCTGGACATATCTGATCTATATGGATTTTCTGAAAGGATCCAGTCCGGTACGTTCGATCATTTTTCCCAGACGTTCCCCCGCTTTTGCCTCATTTTTGTAGCAGGTGATCACATTTGCCACTGCAGCCATTACCTGGTCATCATCCAGGCCGGTGACCAGTTCTTTGCCTATCCTGGGCATCATGCCCACATTTCCGCCGATGGTAATGGTCCAGCCTTCGGCAAATCCGATCAGCCCGATATCCCGGACCCAGGATTCGGCACAGCTGAGTTTACACCCGGATACTGCCATCTTGAATTTTCCGGGCAGTACTGCTGCATGATACTGTTCATCCAGCTTCATGCCGATACCCAGAGCATCCTGTTTTCCCAGTTTACAGAAAGTGGTTCCCGGGCAGGTGCGGATACTTCTGACACAAAGACCGACAGCAGCCCCTTTATCCATCCCTAAATCTTCCCACACCGCATCGATATCCGCTTCTTTCAGTCCCACAATGGCCACGCGGGCCGCACCGGTGATCTTTATGGCTTTAGCACTGTATTTTTCCGATACATCCGCGATCCTGCGCAGCAGGTCCGGGGTCACGATACCGCAGGGGATGTGGGGGGCAATGGCATAAGTTTCATTGTCATTCTGGGGGATGGCCCCTTTTTCTCCAAGTTTCAACATAATTTTCTCCTGATGCTTTGTGGTTATATTTTCAGATCAATTTAGAGACCGCACAAGATCTTGTCAAGTCTGCAGATGATACTCTGAATAGCTGCCATACGCAAAAATCCTGTCATCCCTGCTTGTATAAACCAAATCCGTTGTTATTGTATTGATTGCAGCCAATTGTAACCTGATTGAAGGAGGTCGTTTATGAATAAAAAAGAGCTGTGTGATAAAATCAGATCCCTGTATCCGGATATAGGAAAATGCGGTATTGATGTGAATGTGGATTATGATGATGCAAATGACCGCTGGACAGTTTATCTGAAAAAGGACAAAAAAGAACTCAAAACCTTTCTTGAGCCGGGTGATGCGGATTTGTGCATGGAAGGAAAGCAGTGCGTGAGCCTGGGTATTGAAATCAACCAGCTGAAAGACAGCATTGACAGAATGCCGTGACAATGAGGTGTTAAAATGACGAAAGATGACAAAAAAAAAGACAGCGGGGCTGACCTGGATGTGTGCACCCAGGCCCCTGAATTTGCTGAACATGCAAGGCCCAACGAACCGGCACAGGATGCCTGTGATGATGGCAGGGCCGGCTCCGGTAAAGACAAAAAATAAACAAGGCAGATCTTGAGCGGTATGGAACCGCGCAGCTTGTAAACAAACCTGAAAGCTTTTTTAAGGCGATACTGCTCCGCGGTTCTGTATGGTGTATTTCACCTGGACCCTGTCTGTTTTCTGATCTTCGAGCCTTATGGTTGCCGGATGCAGGGCAATCTGGGCAGACATGCTGCCGGAAGCTGTAATACCATCCAGGAACAGAGGTTCTGTAAAAAGGGTTTCCATATTTGTGAGAACCTGGTGGGGACCGATGACGCTGACAGTTGCCGGTGAGGTTACTGCCCGGGTCATGATGAGGTCCGGTGAAATCTGGCCGGTCCAGAAAGGCTGAATGGAAAGCGCCTTTTTGACCGGCACATCGACAAACACCTCTATCAAAGAAGGATCGATATTTTTGACCACAATGCCCGGGGGCAGCGTGACATCGTTCCGGCTGACAGCAAGTTTGTTGACGCCCGGCACAGTGTTGGTCAGGCTCAGCTTGACAGTGATCCGGTCAGGCTGCAAAGATCTGATCAAAGGTCTGGAACCACTGAGCAGAAGCCTGACATTGCTTGCTGTAGAGGAAAATATTTCCATATTCTGGTCTGACTTGATAAATTCCACGGGAATATCTTGGGTGGCAAGGGTTTCCATCCCCCTGGAAAAACTGAACCACAGGCCGGTTACACAGATCAGACAGATGGCTGCCGCAACTGCCAGTTCCCGGGTATGCTTTTTTACACCGGCGGCAGAAGTGTCACTGCCCGCATGTTTAATGAGCAGTTTTTCAAGGACTGCGCTGTCATTAATATCATAGATCTGGTTGTCCTTGACCAGGGTAATTTTGCCGCGTTCTTCTGAAACCACAATTACTAATGCATCGGTCTGTTCGGTCAAACCGACGGCTGCCCTGTGGCGTGTACCAAAATATGACGGCAGGTCTGTACGCTTTGAAAGGGGGAGAATCACACCGACATCTGTTATCCTGTCTCCTTGAATAACAGCTGCACCGTCATGGACCGGATTGTCTTCCCAGAAAATACTGACCAGCATCTCTTTGGAAAGTTTTCCCTGCCAGACGATCCCTTTTTGCACAACACTTTCCAGCCCCCTGTTCAGGGGAAGAACAATCAATGCCCCGATTTTTTTTCTTGCCAGTTCATAAACACTTTCAACAATTATACCCACAGGGGTTTTGCGCTGATACCGGGGGATACCCCAGAAAAATGATTTCAGGTCTTTGGTTTGAAGCACAGATGAAATTTCATTACGGAACACAATAATAATAACAAGGGCAGCACCGGCAATAACCCCCTGCATGGCCCAGCTGGTGACAACCAGTCCCATGGAAACAGCCACCTGCCTGAGAACCCACAATACCCCCATGGCAAAAAGAACCCGCAGTACATTGGTTCCCCGGAAAAGTACGTAAAGCCTGAACAGAATGTAACTGTTCAATGCTATATCAAGAAATCCCTGCCACCCGATGCCGAAAAAGTGGTAAAAAAACTGTCCCATGGGTGATCAGTCGACAATACTGAATCTAAGGGTTTCCATCAGATTTTCCTGACTGTCAACAACCTCAACCCGCCAGGGTCCTTTATCTGCTTCCCTGAGCTGCATGCTGCTGAAAGAAGACCATTTGGGAGGATTGAGCACCAGTTTTGCATTGGATATCAACCGGTCCTGCCGGTACCACCGGTGATAGACTATGGTTTCCTGATGGACCGGGTCAAACGCGGTAAAACAGAACACCCTGCCCAGGGAAATCGAAAAAACCACAGCGTTGTTCACGGGTTTGAACCTTTCAATGGCTTCACACATTACTGCCTGGACCAGCACCGGTTGAAGCAGCAGGGGATGTTCTCCGGAAGGCAGGTCATCTGACAGCGGGTTCTGGGCCCGGGCATCGGGACCAAAAAAGACTGCTGCAGGTAAAAACAATAACATACACATCAGCCTGAAAAAAAATGGTTTCATGACCGTGATGATACCGGCAGATCAGCTTTTTTTCAAGACTGAATCGTCTTGTGCGGCTGTGAGCAGCTGAAAAAAGCATCACCCCCTCTGTCAGATCCGCAAAAGATATTACCAACCCTGATTGAATTCTGGTAATATCCTTGGAGACTCTGTGCAAAAACCATGTTAAAAAAGGACTGTTCATGAAACCATGCGTTGTCATACTTGCCACAGGCGGCACCATAGCGGGAATCAGCCATGCACCGGCACAGGCCGGATATGCCTCAGGACAGGTAACCATCCAGCAGATGATCCAGTCGATCCCGGATCTGGATCATCTGGCGGCCGTTACAGGAGAACAGATCAGCAACGTGGGCTCCCAGGACATGTCTTTTGACATCCTGATGCGCCTGACCTGCCGCATCAACGCACTGCTGGGTCAGGAGGACATCCACGGCATTGTGGTGACCCATGGCACCGACACCATGGAGGAAACCGCCTTTTTTTTAAACCTCACCGTAAACAGCCCCAAGCCGGTGGTGGTGACAGGGGCCATGCGGCCTGCCAACGCCATTTCTGCTGACGGTCCTTTGAATCTATTCAATGCAGTGGCAGTGGCAGCTGATCCTGATGCCCGGGAACGGGGCGTGCTGGTGGTCATGAATGACAGGATTCACGGGGCACATTCTCTGACCAAAACCAACACCACTTCTGTGGAAACCTTTCTGTCCCCGGTGAACGGCCTGGTGGGCACGGTAAATTACGGTAAAACCGTGTATTTCAGATTTCCCTTCCGGCGCCACACATTTTTAAGCCGGTTTTCGGGTCTGTTCTGCGCCAAAAGCCGGGTGATGCTCCCCAGAGTGGATATTGTGTATGCCTGCATCGACATGCCGCCGGATCTCCTTGACTGCTGCGCAGTTGGCGGCGCTGAGGGGATTGTCATTGCCGGGGACGGCAACGGCAACATGAACCAGGCCACCATTAAAAAAGCGGTCCGGATGGCCGGCAAGGGTATTTTTATTGTCAGAAGCTCCCGGGTGCCCACCGGTACTGTGGGCAGAAATGTGGAGGTGGATGATGATGCCTGCGGGTTCATTGCTTCAGATGAACTCAACCCTGCCAAGGCCCGTATTCTGCTCATGCTGGCACTGGCGGAAAAAGTCGATCAAAAAGCGGTGCAGCAGCTGTTTTACACCTATTAACCGATATCGTCCAGGGGCAGGTAAACCTTTGTGCCTTTGGGCAGATTGGAAAAATCTGTTATGGCATCTCCGGTCTTGACCTGGCCCGGCGGCAGAAAATATACGGTATCAGGATCCTTGTATTTTTGACCGGCAATGCCATAGGCGGTCCTGGCATCAGTGATGAAAAACGGCCCCTGATACCCTATGATCAGCTGTGTTTTTTGGGGCAGGTCATCCCAGTCCGGAATGCGGGAACCCGAATAAATCATGCCTGACGGCAGAAAATAAATGGTGGAATCAAAACGATAGGCAGGACCTGCATGGGACCAGGCAGTCATGTGGTCGGTGATAACTTTTACCGGATTCTGGGAAATCTGCATGTGCTCTTTTTCAATTTTCTGGTCAAGCAGAACCTTTGTGTTCACGGGCAGCAGGTGCCACCCGATGGAATCTTTTATCTCATCTCCTGCCAGGATGCGGCCGCTGGGAAGTACATAAGCCGTTGTCCGGCTGTCATAATCCCCCCCTGCAATGGACCAGGCGGAATTATTCTTTGAAATGAGGTTGGATACCGGTGCGGTGGCCGCCACCTGGGCAACGGCCGGCTGTTTGCCGTAAAACAGATCCGCCAGATAGGGATCGGGCAGCAGCCGCCCGGTCCTGACATCCGGATCAAACCCCAGGGTGGGGCCCAGCCCGGCCCTGGATCGGTCAAAATTTTTGGCACAGCGTTTTCTGCCCCGGTGATCTTTTGGAAACCAGGGATTGGGACGGCCAAAGGCTATCTGGCTGTGGGTGAGCACAGCAGTGTCATCCAGACGGTAAACACGCTGCAGAATATCGATGAGCATGGCAGCGGACCGGTACTGCTGGTCTGTCAAGGGGGCGGAGTGATACCCCACCAGTTCGATGCCGATGGAAACAGATGAAATATCCTTTTTACCCTGCCACATGGAAAGCCCGGCATGGTCAGCCCGGTACTGTTTGTCCAGGATCCGGAAGGTGCGGCCGTTTCTGGCAACCACGTAATGGGCATGCCCCCCTGGTGTGCTGTGACCGCTTTTAAACTGTTTTCCTTTGGAAACCACCCGCAGAGTGGTGGACAGTCCCAGTTCCGAGGTGTGAACAATGATATACCGGGTGGCAGCGCGCCGGATCTTTTTAAATTTCCTGTTCAGCCGGTTTCTGTGGTCTATGATGGCATTTTGGAACTTTTCATAATCAGAGCGGCTGTATGCAGAACAGGCACCGGAAAAATCCGCTACAAAAAACACAAGCACCCAGAAGGTGATCAACCATGCATATCCTGTATTTTGTTTCATCACACCTTAAACTGTCCCACCATCTCCCCGAGCCGGGCCGCCAGTTTGGCGAGATCTTCAGAACTTTCATTCACCTGGGCACTGCGGTCTGCCATGTCAGCGGCTGACTGGTGCACATCAGTGATATCTTTTGTAATTTCATCAGCCACCGCAGAACTCTGTCCCACATTCTGGTTGACCTCTTCAACACCTGAAGATGCCTGACCGATATTGCGTGCAATCTCACCGGTGGCAGCAGATTGTTCTTCCACTGCCGTGGCAATGGTGGCCACGATCTCATTGACTTCCCTGATTACCTGGGAGATGTCATTGATGCCGGTCATGGTGCTGTCAGAGCTTTCCTGGATATGGTCAATTTTTGACTTGATATCCATGGATGCTTCCGAGGTCTGCTTGGCCAGTTCCTTGATCTCATTGGCTACTACGGCAAACCCTTTGCCGGCCTCACCGGCACGGGCCGCCTCAATGGTGGCATTCAAAGACAACAGGTTGACCTGCTCGGAAATATCGGTAATGGTTTCCACCACCTTGCCGATGGACTGGGCTGCCTGGCTGAGCTGCTGCATTTTTTCTCTGGAATGGCCTGCCTTTTCCACGGCATTGTCTGAAATAGACCTGGCTTTTTCAGCATTCTGTGCAATTTCACTGATGGTGGCATTCATCTCATCAGCTGAGGCCGCCACTGTGTTGAGATTGGTACTGGATTCTTCCATGGCTGCGGACACCGAAGTCATATTGACGGTCATCTCTTCTGCAGCTGCTGCCACTGTACTGGCTTTTTCCGAGGTGTTCTCCGCCCCGGCGGTCATCTGCTCTGAAATGGAGGACAGCTGTGTGGCTGAGGAGGAAAGGGTATCCACACCCTGGGAGATATCAGTGATCATGTTCTGGAGCTTTTCCATAAATGTGTTGACCGCTTTTGATAAAATCCCCACCTCATCCTGACTGGCCACTGCCAGGCGTTTGGTGAGATCGCCTTCACCTGTGGAAATATCTTTCAATCCTGAAACCGCATCGTTGACGGGCCTGGTTATGCTTCTTGCAGCAAATGCCAGACATATGCCCACCACCACCATGGCGATCAGGCCCACAATTACATTATACAGGGTCATTTGCCTGACATCAGCCATGAACTCCGACTGGTCCTGGGTTACCGCGATGCTCCATCCGGTCAGGGGCACATGGACAAATCCTGCTATTTTGCGGGTGTCCCTGAAAACATATTCCTCCACCCCGGATTCCCGGGCCATCATGCGCCGGGAGATCTCTTCCATGCCTTCCAGGGTTTTAACATTCAGTTCAAAAATAAATTCTTTGTTGGGGTGGGCGAGAACAACCCCATCTTTGTTGATCACGTAAGGGTAGCCGGTGTCTCCGATTTTTATTGATGTAATCTTGTCAGACAGGGCATCCAGTTTCACCACAGCGATAAATACGCCGGCAAAGGCACCCCCACTGGTTTTCACAGGGGTGCTTGCCACCACCACAGGATTGCCTGAAGATCTTGATGCAACCGCTTCGCCGATAATGGCTTTGCCCTGTTTGGCGGCAATAAAATAATCCCGGTCCTTGATATTCACCTGTTTTTCCCGCATGGCACCCCCCATGCTGTCACTGGCCACCTGTCCTGCGGCATCAGCCAGAACAAACAGTTCATATCCCTGGCCCACTGAGGCAAAGACCTCTGCCAGGTGGTCGTCCAGGGCCATGAGGGTGTCTTTAGCGCCCTCAACCCCTTTGTCAGCCACCTTTTGCGAAGCCTCCTGCACCAGAGGGGTGAGGCCCATGCCCCGGACAAATTTCAATTCAGCTTCCATGACCATTTCAGTCATGGAAGCCAGGTCCTCGGCCACCTGATAGACCTCCCCCCTGGCACGATTGAGCAGCGCATCTGCTGCCTTCTGCAGGGATATCGCCCCCACCACGATCAATGGCACCAATACCAGGAGCAGACCACCGGCAACCAGTTTCACACCCAGTTTAAGATCCCTGATCTTTTTCATTTTCCACTTCCTTTACATGTAAGAATGGTTCCTGCCAGACACAGCAGCACCTATAATTGTCTGCTTTTTTATCTGTTTATCATACCGTATGCACTTGTAATGTCAAGAAACCTTCAGGCACAAAAACTATCCGGAGGGGCACCCAAATACAAACTGCGGCCAAATCACCACAGAAATTGTTTTCTCAAAATTTTTTTGATTGACAAATTCAGGTATCCTGCCATAAATATTTTGCGAAAAGACCCATAAACAAAAAACCCTGAGGAGCCTTCTGCTATGAAGTTTACCATCGACCATTTCAATATCAATGTACTGGATCTGGAAAAAAGCCTGCTTTTTTACGAAAATGCTCTGGGTCTCACTGAAACCCGGCGGAAGGCTGCAGAAGACGGCAGCTATATCATCGTATTTTTAGGAGACGGCACCACAGACAACAAACTGGAACTTACCTGGCTCAAATCCCAGAAAACACCCTATGACCTGGGGGATGAAGAATTTCACATCGCCTTTAAAACTGATGATTTTGCAGCCGCCCATGCCCTGCACAAAAAAATGGACTGCATTTGCTATGAAAACAAAGACATGGGCATCTACTTCATCAATGACCCGGACGGATACTGGCTGGAAATTGTACCGGTGCGCTGATCTTCTGAGATCGCCGGTGCATCCTGAAAACCAGGACATCATCGCCATGAATCCCCCTGAGCGACTCAGACCACATTCAATTCTTTATACAGTTTGTCTGCAGCAAACCGCTCAAATGCAAAACACCCCAGATCCAGGGTTCTGTATTGTCCATAGGTGACCAGTTCAGAAACCGCTCTGCCCACACCCGGTGCCTGCTGCAGTCCATGTCCGCTGAATCCGTTGGCAAAAATAAAATTGGTCACCTCAGGGTGGGCCCCGATGATGGCATTCTGGTCCTTTACATTATAGGCGTAATGACCGGCCCAGGAGGATATCCGTTTGATGGCGTCAAACGCCGGCACCCGTTCAGCCAGAATCGGCCACAACTGCTCTTCAAACACCGAATAATCCATGAAAAAATCCTCGCAGTCCGGATCATTGTCTTCGTCCGGGGATTTGCCGCAGATATAATTTTCTCCTTCAGGCCTGAAGTAGGCCCCGGTGGGATCCACCACCAGCGGGCAATCAGACAGCCGGGTATTGCATTTAAACAAAAACACAAACCGCTTGCGGGAATGGACCGGCAGGTCATCAATGCCCGCCATTTCTGCTATACGTGCCGCTTTGGGTCCGGCTGCATTGATAAATGTGCCGCCATTTATGGTTTCACCGGACTCCAAAGTTATGTGCGAAATTTTCTGCCCGGTGCGCTGTATCCCCACCACTTTGTCTTTCAGATATGTCACGCCCAGGCTTTTTGCCTTGTTTTTAAATGCCATAGTAAGGCAATGGGGGTCAAACCAGCCTGCATCGGCAAATCCATATGACCCGGCACAAAGATCATCGGTGTACAGCCAGTCAAATTTTTCTGTTAAACCCGCCTGGTCAAGAATCTGCACCTTGGCACCGGCGGCTGTCTGTGTTTCATGATTTTTCTGCAATACCGGCATCCCTTTTTCTGTTGCCAGAAAAAGATACCCGTTTTCCATGAAATCAACGGTTACAGGGTCTTCATCAAACTGTAAATAGGCATTGATGTTTTTGATAAATGATGCACCAAATTGCGACAGCTGGATATTTTCCGTGTTGGAAAACTGCTGGCGGATGCCGCCGGCAGAAAGACTTGTGGAACACTGGGCATAGGTGGGATCTTTTTCCACCACCAGAATTTTCCCTGTAAAGTCGGGATTGCTGGCCAGAAAATATGCTGTTGAACTGCCCATGACCGCCCCGCCGATAATTATTACATCATAGGTTTCCATGTGTGATGACTCCTTTTTTTTCCGGCTGTGGCATTCCACAGACACATAATTAAAGTTTGGCTGCTTCTATTTTTTTCTGTAATAAAAGATTTTTATAATATTTTATTGGTATACCAAAAAAATATTTAAAGTCAATATGAAATTTTCTTTTATTTCAGTGGTAAAATCTAAAAAAAAAAGTTATGTATTATTATAGTATACCAAACAAATATTAAAAAAGGTTCATGAATCAGCATATTTATCATATCCTGCACAACCGGATTGTCTTTTTGGAATACGCACCAGGGCAAATTCTGAAGGAACAGGTGCTGGCTGAAGAATTCGGTGTCAGCCGCACCCCTTTGCGCACGGTATTGTTCCGCCTGGAATGGGAACATCTGGTCAGAATACTGCCCCGCACAGGCATCCAGGTTTCAGAACTTGAACTGAACACCATAACCCACCTGTTTCAGGCCCGTCTGGAGCTGGAATCAGTCATCGGCACCATGGCGGCTGACCGGTTTTCCAAACCGCATTTCACCCGCCTGGATGCATGCATGGAACAATGCCGGCAGCTGCTGGACCATCGGGATCCTGAAGCACTGGGCCGGGTGGACATGAATCTGAAACAGATTTTTCACGATGCTGCAGGCAACCCGTTTCTTACGGAGATGTCGGACCGATTCTATGTGCTGACCTTCCGCCTGTGGTATTTCAACCTGATGAAGATGGACAACCTGTCCTGGAAGCAGGAGGTCTTTTGTCTGCAGGCAGATGTAAAAGCCCTGATGGATGTTCTGGCCAAAGGACCCCCTGAGGGGGTGGGAAAAACCAGAAAAACCCAGCTTCTTGCGCATGTGGAACGTATCCGCACCACGTTCCTGGGGCTGTCCGGGATCTGATATTTGCTAACCGTCTGTAAAAATTTTGGTTAGCACCGAAATATTTTGCCATATTCAGGATGCACTTTTTTTATCCATGGCAGCCTGGACAAATGACAAAGTGGCCTTGACCTCCTTGTTCAACAGGGCATTGCACATGCTGTCCTGCCAGTTGCCGGCGGCCAGATCCTGTGCAATCTTTTGGGCAGTATCTGATTTAAGACTTTTTTTGAGCTGAACAAAGGGCTGGTTTGGGGTGTCGATCCACAGGCTGATGATCTGTTTTGCCCGAACAATCAGCTGGTCTTCTGCCACCAGTTCATCCACCATCTCCTGTTCCAGGGCCTGGTTCACATCAATCATCTCCCCGAAATACATGACATTGCGGAACCGTTTGTCAGAATCCAGGCCGAACCGCATAATGGCGGCCTGGGCAATGGTCAGTCCCAGTCCGATCTTTATCTCGCTCATGCCCAGTTTTATTCTGGGATGGTTCTTTACCAGCCGAAAGTCCGAAGCCATGGCCAGAATCAGGCCCATTGCCGCACAATGACCGTTTATGGCGCATACCACCGGCTTTGTGCAGGAAAAGTAATCCAGCAGCACCTGTTCTTCTCTGGTAAAAAATGAAACAACCGCCTCCCTGTCGGCAAAATCCATAAACATGGGCAGGCTGAATCCACTGGAAAAAAACCGGCCCTCCCCGGTGAGAATTAATCCTTTTATGCCGGCATCCTGGTTTACCTCTGCGACAATGTCTGCCAGCTGGCCCAGGGTCTCACGGGTAACGGCATTGGTCTTTCGGTCTGCCAGGCAGGCAATGATGATCTGGTCTTCCACAATTTTTTTCAGCATCTGTATATTCCTTTCTTTTTTATGAACATTGTTTTATCCCATAATCTGCATCGATTCAAGCTTTGACAAAAAGTTGCTAAAAAATCCTTTGACTTTGCAGGGAATTTGGTGAAAAACTTGTAATTCTTTACTGGAAGCTGATAACTGAGTACTGAAGGCTTTCAAATAAATATTACCAGGAAAAAAGAGATGCCATGACAGATTTTATGGAAATACCGCCCGGCAGGCACCGCTGGAAAAAATTGTATCTCAGATGTATGCTCTGGTTTTTCGGCCGGGCCGTCCAGGCAGCGGCCCGGGTGGATGATGGGGTAAAATTCGAATTTGCCGCCATGCCGGACAATTTCACCTTCTGCCTGGGGGCTTTTCCTTCAGGCCCTTACATGGTGGTGGGAAAAGATGCACACGGCCGGGTCAGGCACCTGGGAGCTTCCCTTGCAGACCGCCCCATTCACCTGCACCTGATGTTCAAAAGCCCGGCCCTTTTGTTCAGGGTGTTTGCCTTCCAGGAAAGCACCCCTGTTGCCAATGCACGAAACCGGCTGTATGTGCACGGAGAGGTACCCCAGGCCTGTGCTGTGGTGCGGATCATGGACGTGATCCAGGTTTTTCTGCTGCCGAAATTTCTGGCCAAACGCGCTGTCAAACGCTGTCCTGCCTGGCCCCTGAAACGCCGCACCCTTGTCCGGGCAAGGGTCTATGTCCGGGCTTTCGGCGGATGGTAAGGAGATTTCCATGACCCTGCTGAACCATTTTTTGTGCCGGACCAAAACCGCCTTTGGCACCCAGGCCCTGGCCCACCTGCCCTTTGACCTGTCCGGCATGCACGCGTACAAACCATTTGTCATCACAGACCAGGCAGCCAGGGATGCAGGACTGCATCTGACACTGGCCCGTGCATGCAGGGACACCCATCTGGCCCTGGGACTGGCCACCCTGACAGACGCCGAAGATTTTGAAACCCTGTACCACCTGTTTGCGGACAAGGGGTATGACAGTTTCATCGCCCTGGGCACAGGACAGGTGGTACAGACTGCCAAAGCCCTGAACCTGGCCCTGTGCCACGGTCCTGAGAAGCTTAGATCCCCAGCCGGCCCCGGACAGATCAACAGGCCCCTGCTGCCACTGGTATATATTCCCACCCATCCAGAAACCGGTCAGGATACCGCCGGGGAAACCTTTTTTTCAGGCCGCCACTTTGTATCTGCCAACCTGATGCCTGATATTGCGGTCATCACGGCGGACACCATGCTTGGTACCCCGGGGGCTGCTGTTTTGGATTCCGGATTAGCCAGTCTGGCCACCTGCTGTGAAGCCTTTGCTTTTTCCGGCAACCCGTTTGCCAGATCCTATGCCCATGCCGGGATCTGTCTGGTCATGGATACTTTGCTTCCCCTGGCCCAGCAATCCGACCATGGGGATCTTTTGTGCCAGAAAGCAGGAAAACATCGGCAGCTTCCCCTGGCAAAACTGGCCCATGCCGCTGCTGTATCCGGGTATATCCAATCCAATTTACCGGATCTGAAATCCCGGCAGGCCGTTGCACACCTCACTGCTGTGCACCCTGCTCCTTCTGCCGCCCCCTCTTCAGGCCTGTGCATGGCCCTGGCACTTGTGCACCTCCTTGAAAACAGCAAAGATACATGCCCCTGGCTGGGAAAACTGCTGCTGCCCCTCACTGATGCAGCACATTACGCCGGTGTTCCCGGACCCGGGCAGCCGGATGCAGCTGTCCGGGTTATCAGAAAATTGCTGCATGCATTGTCTGAAACTGTTCCCCAGGGTATGCCGAAAACCCTGGGGGAAGCCGGCCTGACACCCGGGCAGATATCTGAAATGTCAACCCTGCTGACATATACACAGCATAAGGAGCCCCCATGGTGATACCTGATTATTATGAATTCAGCAGCAGGGCCCACATCATGGCCGGCCATGATGCCCTGGAACAGATACCCGGCCTTCTGACATCCATGGGTGGACAGCATCCCATGGTTATTACAGACCAGGGCGTGGCCCGGGCAGGGCTTGTGGATATTCTGCTCCAGGTCCTGGACAGCCGGATTACGGTAAAAACCAGCCAGGATGACGTGCCTGCAGATTCTGACCTGAAAACCGTACACACCCTGGCCGGTCAATACAAAAAATACGGCTGTAATGCCATCATAGCCCTGGGTGGCGGGTCTGTCATGGACACGGCCAAAGGTGTCAATATCCTTGTATCAACATCTTCAGACAACCTGCTGGCATTCAGCGGTGCCAATGCATTAACACACCGGCTCAACCCCCTGGTGGCTGTTCCCACCACTGCCGGCACCGGATCTGAGGTTACCCGGGTGGCGGTGATATCTGATCCGGAAAACCTGCGCAAACTGCTGTTCACATCGGGTTTTCTCATGCCGGATGCTGCTGTGCTTGATCCGAGAATGACCTTGTCCCTGCCCGCCCCTGTCACGGCGGCAACCGCCATGGATGCCCTGTCCCATGCTGTTGAAGCCTGCCTGTGCCTGGGCAGGAATCCTTTGAGCACCGCCCATGCCCATGAAGCCATTGCACTGATCTCCCACCACCTTGTGCCGGTGATCCGGCAGCCGGACCATAAACCGGGCCGTCTGGCACTTGCCACAGGGGCTGCCCTGGCAGGCATGGCATTTTCCAATTCCATGGTGGGCATGGTCCATACCCTGGGCCATGCAGTGGGATCTGTGTGCCATGCGGCCCACGGCACCTGCATGGCTGTTCTGCTGCCCTATGGCATGGCATACAACCTTCACAAAACACAGCCGCTGCTGGCTGATCTGCTGCTGCCCATGGCCGGCGCTGATGTGTATGCCAGAACCCGTCCCGCAGACCGGGCCCAAAAGGCCATTGACTGGGTGGGCCGGATGAACCAAAGACTGCACCGGGCCACGGGAGGGTTCCATGCTGTCCGCCTTCAGGATATTAAAGCCCCGGACGGCCGTGCCCTGGTGCCCAGACAGCTTCTGCCCAAAATAGCACACACCGCCTTGGGTGACGGCAGTATATTTTACAACCCCGAAGATCTGGATTATGACGACTGCCTCATGGTACTGGAGGCTGCCTTTGACGGCGCTCCTTTGGACCTGTCCCGGGTAAAAAAAGGGTAAAAAAAAAGAGCGGCTGCCAGCAGGCTTCCCCTGTGCCAGGGTGAGCCTGTACAACAGGAATTTTATGGAGATGCATTATGAACATACCCGGCCGGAACAAAGGATGCATGGGCAGCATCATGGTTGTGGACCTGGCTGCTCAAACCATTGAGAGGCAGCCGATATCCCCGAAGGTGTACCGCACATTTTTATCAGGCATGGGCCTGGCTGCCCATGTTCTGTACCACCGGATTCCCGGGGATGCCGATCCTCTGGGACCTGACAACATGCTGGGATTTGTGTCCGGTTTACTCACCGGCACCGGCTCCCTGTTCACCGGCCGGTGGATGGTCACCGCCAAATCCCCTTTGACCGGCGGATGGGGCGAGGCCAACTGCGGGGGCCATTTTTCTCCTGCCATCAAACGCTGCGGTGTGGACGGCATCTTTTTTACCGGCATAAGCCAGGCACCTGTGTATCTGTATGTGGATGACACATCGGCCCGACTGCGCGATGCCGCAGACATCTGGGGGATGGATACGGTGGAAGCCGAAACCTTTCTTAGGGCCCGGCACCCCGGTGCCAGGGTGGCCTGCATCGGACCGGCAGGCGAACGCCTGTCCCTGATGGCCGGGGTTTCCACAGACCAGGGACGTATGGCTGCCAGATCCGGCCTGGGGGCTGTCATGGGGGCCAAACGCCTGAAAGCGGTTGTCCTGGCAGGCAGCAAGCGCATCCCTGTTCACAACAAAGACGCCATGAAACGCATTTCCCGGATCTGCAACAAGTGGGTACAGTTTCAGCCGCCTTTTCTGCCGGGATTTCTCACAGCGCCAATGGGGGCCTTGCTGCGGATCATGCCCTGGGCGTTCACCCAGGACGGGCTGCTGTATAAGATACTGCTCAGAAAATGGGGCACGGTGTCCATGAACCAGGTATCCGTAGAAATGGGGGATGCTCCTGTCCAGAACTGGAAAGGCAGCGACCGCGACTGGGGATTTTTCAAAAGCCTGGCTGTCAACCCGGATGTATTCACCAGAAAAGAGATCCGCAAATATCACTGCTACTCCTGCCCTCTGGGGTGCGGGGGCATCTGCCGGACCACCGGCAGACATTCCCGCACCCACAAGCCGGAATATGAAACCGTGCTTTCCTTTGGGGGATTTGTGCTGAACCGGGATGCGGACACCATCTTTGAGATCAACGAAACCCTGAACCGGGCCGGCATGGACACCATTTCCGCCGGCCATGCGGTGGCTTTTGCCATGGAATGCTTTGAAAAAAAGATCATCACCCTGAAGGATACCGCAGGCATGGCCCTGGAATGGGGCAATCCCGAAGCCGTATCCTGGCTGGTGGAGCAGATCATCTCCCGGCAGGGCATCGGCCGCATCCTGGCGGACGGGGTGGCAAGGGCAGCTGCCCGCCTGGGCAAGGGAGCACAAAAATTCGCCTTTCATGCCGGGGGCCAGGAACTGGCCATGCATGATGGCCGCAATGACCCGGGATTTGCCCTGCACTACAGTGTGGAGCCGGCACCGGGACGGCACTCCAATGGGGCCTGGCTGTATTATGAGATGTACCAGCTGTGGAAAAAAGTCACTGATGCGCCCAAAATGCCCCTGGTGTATGCCAAGGACCGCAAATATGAAACCGGTCCGGACAAGGCAGCCATGGGCAGTGCCAACTCCCGGTTTCTGAATGTCCTGAACGGGGCCGGGGTCTGCCAGTTCGGTGCATTCCTGGGCATTCACCGGATCAGAATTTTTGACTGGCTCAATGCCGCCACCGGCTGGCACCTGACCCCGGACGACTACATGAAGGCCGGCACCCGGATCCAGACCTTGAAACAGGCATTCAACCTCAAACACGGCATTGCGCCCAGAGATTTCACCCTGAAAGGCCGCCCTGCAGGGCATCCACCCATGACCCGCGGTGCCAACAAGGACCGCAGCATTGATATAGACACCCTGATGGCGGATTACTGGGAGGCGTTCGGATGGGATCGGAAAACCGGCAGACCCACTGACCGGCAGATTGCAGAGGTCGCAGATGTTTCTTGACATCCTCTCCGGGCTAAAAACCAAAGATCACCAATGAACTGCATGGAAAAAGCAAATATTAGTCAGTTAATTTTTTACTGTGTGCCCTATATCCCCGACCTGGAGACAAGGGGTTTTAGGGTGCTTTGGATAACCCGGGAGTAAATTAATGGCATTTTTCATTACCAGCAGCTGCACCGGATGCACAGCCTGCAAAATCATCTGCCCCACCAGTGCCGTCTCCGGAGAAAAAAAACAGCAGCATGCGATTTGTAACACAGCCTGTATCGACTGCGGGGCCTGCGGCCGTATCTGCCCGGCTGGCGCAGTGACCAATCCCTTTGGCAGAATTGTTTCAAAAATACCAAAAAAAAACTGGGTCCGCCCGTATTTCAACCTGGATCTGTGCATGGCCTGCAATATTTGTGTGGAGGCCTGCCCGGCCAATGCCCTGGACATCACACTGCAAAAGATAAAAGACCTGCATCCCTATCCTTTCCTGGCCCGGGAAGCCCACTGCATGGGATGCGGATTCTGTGCCCGGGCGTGTCCCGTGGATGCGGTCACCCTGAAAGAAAGGAACCCCTGAATCCGGCATAAGGGATAGAGCCGCTTATTGACTTAGCAAACGGTGTCCGTTATACATATACAGTATGCAAAAGAAAGTCTGATGGGCAACTGCCCGGATAAATCATTTCGGAACGATTTATCAGGAAACGTATATGGAAATCAGGTGGCTTGGAACAGCCGGTTTTGACATCAGAACCTGTGACAGCAGGTTCCTGATTGATCCCTATGTGAGCCGCAATCCACAAGCCGAACCAGTGCAGCCGCTGACACCGGCAGACCTGGCCGGCGCAGACCGGATTTTTGTTTCCCACGGGCATTTTGATCATCTCATGGACCTGCCTGAAATCCTGGAACAGGACCCGGAAAAACCCTCCCTGGTATTTTGTTCTTCCACGGCTGCTGACATCCTGGAAAAAAGAGGGGTTTCCCCCTCCCGCATCTACAGGGTGACCCAAAACAGCATTGGGGTCCGGTTCGGTTATGTATCAGCACGGGCCTGTTTCGGCCGGCATATCCGGTTTGATCTCCCCCTCATGGCCGCCACCCTGGCCAGAATAAATATCAGGTTTTTCCATATACTGCCCCTGTTTACCGGATATCCCTGCGGCCAGGTCTTAAGCTGGCGGTTTTTTCTGGAAGGTAAAACCATCCAGCATCTGGGAAGCAGCGGAGCTGCATCTGAAGAACTGGCCAATATGGATCCGCCGGATATTCTAATGCTTTCCTTGCAGGGCCATTCACATATCTGCCGTATTGCAGCCGCCCACGTCCGGCGCCTGAAACCCCAAACCGTCATTGTCCACCACCATGACAATTTTTATCCCCCAATATCCCGGACCGTGGATATTGCGCCGTTTGTGGAACAGGTGAACCAGGAGTGTCCCCATACCCGCGTCATTGTCCCCCAGATGAATACCCCCATCACCATCTGCACATAAAAAAGACGTTTCAATTCGACCTGTGATATTGTATAACCAGTTTTTCTTTTAATAACGGTTACATGTACAGTGAGCACCATGGAAATGAACGGAAATCTTGCATATGGTATATTCTCCCTGCTGTCAGGAGTTATCAGCATAGGTCTTGCTGTTTATCTGGCCCCTTTCTGGCGCAGGTTCAGCGCCCGGCAGCTCATGCTGCTGACAGCAGCCAGTGCCATGTGGAGCATGACCTATGCCATGGAGCTGTTGAGTGCCGATTTTTCGGTCAAACTTTTCTGGGTCAATCTGGAATATGTGGGAAGTGCCTGGATTGGCCTGCTGGTGTTTAAGTTCATTGTTTCCATTTCCGGGAGAATCGGATGGCTGACCCCCTTTAACACGCTGCTTCTCTGCCTGGTTCCGGCAGCAACCCTTGTGCTGGTGTTTACCAATGATATGCACGGTCTGATGTGGCAGCAGGCCTGGATAAAAGATATTTCAGGCATGGAGGCGCTTTTCTATCACAGGGGAGCCGGGTTCTGGGTTTTTCTTGGTTTTTCCTATGCCCTGCTTTTCTGGGCCACCCTGATCCTGATACATGCTGTTTTTGTTTCTGCCCGGAACCATTTTCGCAGACAATTGCAAATCATTCTGCTGGGCATCATGATTCCCTGGATCTGCAATATTGTGTATATTTTTAAATTCCCGCTTTTGCAGGGTATTGATCTGACACCCTTTGCCTTTATGGTCACAGGACTTTTCTTTGTGTGGGCTTTGATACGCTACCAGCTGCTGCACCTTATCCCCCTGGCCCGGGAAGCTGTCATAGACAGCATGGGAGATCCGGTGGTGGTGCTTGACATGGCAGACCGGGTGGTGGAAGTCAACCAGGCCTGCTCCAGGGTGTTTGAAATCACACATTTTGTGCCCGGGATGCAGTATGCCGAAGAACTGTTTTCCGAGAGTTTCAGCCTTGTGGAACAGCACCGTGCCCATGCCCCTGTCTCCTTTGAAGCCGCTTTTGCGGCAAAAGGGAATCTTTGTCACTGGCATATTTCCGTTTCTGCACTCACCGGTACAAACCAGACCCAGAAGGGCTGGCTGATTGTTTTCCGTGACATCACAGAACAAAAACAGACTGAAGCAGCCCTGCGGCAGACACGGGACTATGTCAAAAGCATCATCAATTCCATGCCCTCCATCCTTATCGGCGTGGATGACAAGGGAGTGGTAACCCAGTGGAACCTGGAGGCTGAAAAAATGACCGGCATCCCGGCAGAACAGGCCAGGCACCGGTTTTTTTCCACAGTCTTCCCCCAGGGGGCTGACATTGTTCCCACCATTTTAACTGCTGTTGATACCCGACAGGTCCAGAAAAAAGAAAAAACCACCCTGGTACTGAAAAAACGGCCCTGTATCACGGATATAACCATTTATCCCATCCTGTCAGACAGCCTGCCAGGGGCGGTACTCCGGGTGGATGACATCAGTGAGCGGGCCAAAATGGAAGAAATGATGGTCCATTCGGAAAAAATGATTTCCGTGGGGGGACTGGCTGCAGGCATGGCCCATGAAATCAACAACCCCCTTGCCGGCATGCTCCAGATAATTCAGGTCATCCGGAACCGGCTGTCCAGACCGCTGCCTGCCAACCTTGAAACAGCGGCGAAGCATGATCTTGATCTGGTGAAGGTCACAGCCTACATGACAGACCGGCAGATTTTTCATCTTATGGAACAGGCCATTGACGTGGGCAAGCGGGCAGGAGCCATTGTCCAGAACATGCTGTCCTTCAGCCGCAAAAGTGACAGCCGGCGGTCCAGCCATTTTCTTTCGGAAACCATGGATGCCACCCTGGCACTTGTAAAAAATGACTTCAACCTGAAAAAACAATATGATATTCTGGCTGTTGACATTGTTACCAGAATAGATGCAGACCTGCCGCCCATACCCTGTGAAAAGACCAAAATTCAACAGGTGTTTTTCAATATCCTGAAAAACGGGGTGGAAGCCATGTCCGAGGCCCGGACCCCTGAACCCAGATTTGAAATACGCTACTTTCTGGAAGACAGCATGGCAGGGGTGGAGATCCGGGACAACGGTCCCGGCATCCCCGATGATGTCAGAAAACGGATATTTGAGCCGTTTTTTACCACCAAGGAAGTGGGTATCGGTACAGGGCTCGGCCTTTCAGTTTCATATTTCATCATCACGGAAAACCATGGCGGTGAAATGGGTGTGACATCAACACCAGGCAGCGGCACGGCCTTTTTTGTCAAACTGCCCCTGTCCTGATCCTGTGATTCCGCCCGGCGCCTCTCTGCCCTGCCTGAAAAAAAGGCGCGCCGGTTAATGCAGCAAAAATATTTTGGGCCGGTATACGGATGTGCTGCCGGGTTTTACCACACCTCAGGATAGGCCACATCCACAAACTTTTCTTCCATCATGTGTTTGTGGCCCCTTTCCATGGCTGCCAGATCCATGAACACGGATTTCAATCCGGGATCAGTGCAGTTTTCAGCCAGACCCAAATATTTTTTCATGGCGATTTCCTCGTTTTTCATGGCCAGGCCGATGGCATTCTTGAGATCCATCTCTGCAGTGACTTTCGGCATTTCAATAGTTTCAGATACATGGAAATCCTTGTCAAAGTCAAAATACCCGGCATCCACTTTTTTCTGGTCCAGAATATCGGTGAGGATCTGTTCATGCTTGGCTTCTTCTTGCGCAAATCCTGCAAAAACGCCCTTGAGGTAATTATCTTTGATCCGCTGGGAAACCTGTTCGTAAAAATTTTTTGCATCAATCTCACTTTGGATGGCATCGGAAATTGCTGCGCGGTATGCATCTAAATCCATAATAAAATCCTCCGTACGCTTTTAAAGTTATTTTCAGGGCAGCGGCGTGGCTGTATAGGCAACCCCTGCCTCTTCAGATCCATAGGGAGCCAGTTCCCGATCCGCAGCCATATCCGACACAAGATCTGGATTCAACAGCATGGATTTTCCCGACAGTACCAGATCTGCATCCTGCAAAGCCTGTTCTGCTGTTTTTTTATCATAAATTTTTCCGCAGATCAGCAAAGGAAGGTCTGTGGCATCCCGGGTGATGCCTGCCATGGTTTTGTCAGTGCCAAAGGCTGGCTGGGAAAAATCATAGGTGGAAACGGAAATCGCATCAATGGGCTCCTGTGAAAACAGGTGAATCATTTGCTGCCATTCTGCAGCATCGGAAAACAATGACACGTCCATATCGGCAATGCCCCAGTTGGAGACCCGCACCAGCAGAAGCCGGTCTTCGGGAATATGCGGCCGTACCGCCTGGATCACCTCATGGACAAACCGGTACCGGTTTTCCATGGACCCGCCATAGGCATCGGTTCTCCGGTTGGCGTAAGTGGAAAGAAACTGGTTGAGCAGATACCCGTGGGCACAATGCAGCTCCACACCGTCAAACCCGGCTGCCATAACCCCTTTGGCGGTTTCCACAAACCCGTTTATCACATGGTCCATATCAAACCGGCTCATCTGCTCCGGAACAGGATATGGTGCGCCGGTCATGGGGTTTTCCTGCATCGGTGCCACCGGACTGGGAGCAATCACCCGGTTGGCCGGATTGATCCCCTCATAGGCCATGCGGCCGCAGTGAAATACCTGGCACACAGACACAGCACCGTGGCTGCGGATCTTATCTGTCACATTCTTCCAGGCATCCACCTGGTTCTGGTTCAATATCCTGGCCTGGCCCGGATAGCCCTGGCTACTTTCATAATCGGTCACAATGGCTTCAGTATATACCAGCCCGGCCCCCTTTTCTGCGCGGGTTATTAAGAACTGCAGCACATCTTCTCTGGGAATACTGTCCCCGGATGCCGACATCCGGGTCATGGGTGCCACCCCAATGCGGTTTTTACAGGTAATCTGTTTTATGGTAAAGGGTGAAAACAGCAAAGATGTCATCTTTGATCTCCCTGGTTAAAGGTGGGAACCAACGTGTTTAAAACAATCTAAGCCTGATTTCTGGTCATGTCAATGTGGGCGATACCATCTTCCAGATAGGGGTCGGACACCGGTACAAACCCGTGGCACCGGTAAAAAGGGACCAGATAGGTCTGGGCACCGATGGTGATGCCCCTGCCCGGCCACACCCGGCCTGCTTCAGCCAGGATCTTTTTCACCAGCACATGGCCCAGTCCGGTTTTCCGGTACAAGGGCGCCACCACCACCCGGCCGAAACTGATGTTGGCAAACCGGACACCGGGCGCAAGTATCCGGGCATAGGCTGCCAGGATGCCGTCTCTGTCCCGGCCGGTGAGATGCAAAGTATCGGCCAGCACATCTTTGCCGTCCAGTTCTGGATAGGCACAGGCCTGTTCCACCACAAACACATCCACCCGGAGTTTGAGAATTTCATACACCTGCTTTGCATCCAGCGCATCAAAACGGTTTGTCTGCCATGCAACCCGGTTGTCATCTGTCATATTTTCATGCCTTTTTCCATTCTCTTCTTGATACCCCATCATCAAAGCAAGTGCAAGACCTGAGATCGGCAGGGCAGCTGCAGACGGTGCCTGTGAATCCAAAACCCGTGCCGGTCGGTCCCTGTGGGTCTCACCCGTCTGCCATGTTTGACAGGGTGTAGGGCATGCTGCGCTAAACGGCAAAAACTGCGGGCAGGTGTGTCCTCAAACAGTTTGCCGTTTTTAACGCTTCACATGCCCAACACCCTGTAACAAACATGTCAGAATGGGATTCAACCCACAGGAACCGCCCGGAACTGGCCGCTGAGGCTGGATACAAATTTTTTTTGGAACTGAGTCGGTTTTTTGTACAGCGGAAGGCACCTCACGGGGCGGCATCTCTGCCAGGCGGTACAATGAAGTTTTGCATGCCATGGCCCTGATGAAACTGCTGAAAAGAGATTGACATTACCGTAAATGCCTGTGAAAATAACGTTTTGTAAAACAGGTTATATCACTGGCTGCCTCCTGGACAGGGCGACTTGCTGGATTCATGCCCTCATGCCGGATGTATCGGCCGGTATGGTAAAGGAGGACCTTCCTTGAAATATTATGAAAAAGACCGTATGCAGTCCCTGCCTGTAAGGGATGCTGTGGGAAAAATGCTGCTCCATGACATCACCCGGATCGTTCCGGATGTGTTTAAAGGGCCGGCCTTCAAAAAAGGCCATATCATCACTGAGGCAGATGTGGACCAGCTGCTGGATCTGGGCAAACAGCATGTGTATGTGGCCTGCCTCACCGGCGAAATCCATGAAAACGATGCTGCGCTGCGCATTGCCAGGGCTGCTGCCGGAAAAAACATCCTGCTTTCCGATCCCAGAGAGGGCAAGGTGGGCTTTTCCGCAAAAACCTTCGGCCTGCTTAAAATCCATGTGGAAGGGCTGACACAGCTTAACAGTATACCTGAAGTCATCTGCGCGACCATGCACACCAACCAGACCGTGGATCCGGGACAGGATCTGGCCGGCACCCGTGTAATCCCCCTGTCCATTGATGAAAATCATGTCCTTGCCGCAGAAAAAGTATGTGACACTTTTTTCCCTGTCATTGACATCAAACCCTTTGCCCGGGTGGATGTGGGGCTGGTGGTCACCGGATCGGAAGTGTTT
This sequence comes from Desulfotignum sp., assembly GCA_035268565.1. Lineage (GTDB taxonomy): Bacteria > Desulfobacterota > Desulfobacteria > Desulfobacterales > Desulfobacteraceae > Desulfotignum. The sequence goes on from DATFKQ010000125.1 coordinate 74,767, forward strand.
TCCGGCCGGATCAAAGACGGGTTCGGCCCTGTTGTTCAGAAAAAATTTGAGGACCTGGGCTCCCGGATCCTGGATAAAAAAATCGTGTCCGATGACATGGGCATGACTGTGGCAGCCATCACAGATTTTGTGGACAGCGGGGCAACGTTTATCGCTGTCACCGGGGGCATGTCTGTGGATCCTGATGATCTGACCCCGGCTGCCATCAAAAAAGCCGGCGGTGAGGTGGTGTTTTACGGGGCACCGGTACTGCCCGGCGCCATGTTTCTGCTGGCTTATATCCAGGATGTGCCGGTGATCGGCCTGCCCGGATGTGTCATGTATTACCGGGCCTCTATTTTCGATCTGGTGGTACCCCGGCTGCTGGCAGGAGAAACCGTCACCCACAAAGATATCATCCTTATGGGCCACGGCGGGTTCTGCACCTCCTGCAAAACCTGCCGGTATCCGCAATGCAGCTTTGGAAAATAAATCATGGAACTTTTAAACCGGCATATACTGGACTGCCTGAAAAAAGGCGACTCCTTTGCCCTGGCAGCCATCATCAGCCATAAAGGCTCCACTCCCAGAACCTCAGGATCCCGCATGATTGTTATGCCGGACCGCACCATTCTGGGCACCATCGGCGGGGGACTGGTGGAAGCCCGGGTCATGGACACCTGCCTGGAGCTTCTTCCCCGAGAAACATGCCGGATCACTTCCTTTGATTTAAATCAGGAACTCAAAGGCGGTCTGGACATGGTCTGCGGCGGCAACCTCACGATTCTCATGGAAACCCTGGTGCCGGGACCCGAACTCATCGCTGTATACCAGGCCCTGGTGGACCAGGAACAGGCCGGTAAAAAAGGGGTGCTGGTATCAAAAATTTTTGGCACCAGCCAGGGGGAATTTACCGTACAAAAAAGTCTGGTGCTGCCTGATGCAACAATGACAGGACCTTGTGTTATTCCCAGGTCCCTGCTGGATGACATCTGTAACAACCGGTTCTCGGGCAGTTTTCCCATCATCTATTCTGCCGGCCTGGAAGAATTCATTCTCCAGCCCATGGTTCCGGCTGACACTATTTTTATTTTCGGTGCCGGACATGTGGGGTTTCAGCTGGCACAAATGGCCCATCTTGCGGGCTTTTCAACGGTGGTGATCGATGACCGGGAGGAATTTGCCAATCGGAAACGCTTTCCCCATGCACGGACAGTCCGGGTGGTAACAGATTTTGCCGCAGCTTTTGACAGCCTGCCCATTGATGACCACTCCTATATCGTCATTCTCACCCGGGGCCATCTCCATGACCAGACGGTTCTGGAAGGGACTTTGCGCACCCATCCCGCCTATATCGGCATGATCGGCTCCCGGACCAAACGGGACAAGATCTATGCCAACCTCCGGGAAAAAGGGGTTTCACGGGATACTTTGAACACAATCTATTCTCCGGTGGGTCTTTCCATAGGGGCCCAGACCCCGGCCGAAATCAGCGTCAGCATACTGGCCGAGATCATCCAGGTCAGGGCCGAAAAAACCTGAATCCAGAAATTGCTGTTGTGCGTTTCAACACCGGAACTTTTTTCCTTGACAAGCCGGGTATGTAAATTTATCATATGAACAAATGTTCAGATGATAAACTGTTAGACATACGCAAGGAAGCCTTTCCATATGGAAAATACATTTGGTATTATATATGATATTCTGGGTGCATCCTGGGTTCTTTACCTGGATGTGGCCATCTTTATGCTTTTCGGCTTTTTGATTGCCGGACTGCTGTATGTTTTTTTCAACGCAGATCAGGTCAAGCGCCATCTGGGCACCGGAAAAATCAGGCCGGTGTTTTTGTCCTCTCTTTTCGGCATTCCCCTGCCCTTGTGTTCCTGCGGAGTGGTGCCTGTGGCTGCCAGTTTGAAAAAACAGGGAGCCAACAGCGGGGCTGCCCTTTCTTTCATGATTTCCACCCCGGAATCCGGTGTGGATTCCATTGCGGTTTCCTGGGCCATGCTGGACCCGCTCATGACGGTTATCCGCCCGGTGGCAGCGTTTATAACTGCTGTGTCCACAGGGATTGCCCAGAATTTTTTCGGCAGTGAAACGCCTGACAAAACCACGCCGGACCTGATAAAAGAACCCGGGGGATGCGGCTGTGCTGCCGGCACCTGTGCAACGGGACAAAAAAATCCTGCACTGCCGCTTTTGCAGCGGCTGAAAAACGGACTGACCTATGCATTCGGCGAACTTTTGTCCGACATTGCCAGGCCCTTTGTCATCGGCATGCTCATTGCCGGGGCCATCACATTCTTTTTTCCGGAAGATCTCACTGTCTGGGCCAATGAACACACATTTTTATCCATGCTGGTCATGCTGGCTGCCGGGATTCCCATGTATGTATGCGCCACATCCTCCACCCCCATTGCAGCAGCCCTCATCCTCAAAGGACTCAATCCCGGCGCAGCCCTGGTGTTTCTGCTGGCAGGCCCGGCCACCAATGCCGCCACCATCAATATTGTGAAAAATATTTTCAACACCCGTGCTCTGGTGATTTATCTGTCCATGATTGCGGTCTGCTCTCTGGCCATGGGCTTACTGGTGGACTGGATATATCTTTTTCTGCACCTGGAGGCCACTGCTCTGGTGGGCCAGGCATCAGAAGTCATTCCCCGCTTTCTTCAGCTGACCGGGGCCGTAATTTTGACCATATTGCTGCTGTTTCACGGTATAAACGGCCTCAGACAGAGGATCCAGACCCGGCAGTATTTTCATGCCCAATGACCTGGTCCGGGCAGAGGCAGGTGCCCGGGCATTACCCCAGCCTGAAGCACAAAAAAACTTTCCAAAAATCATTCATTGTAATCCCTGCATTGACGTAGCCGGTCAAACAGGCATAGAATACAGGGCAGCATCGCTTTTCACGGTGCTGCTTTTTTATTGGTTTTAAACAGAAAAACCCTTTTTCCAGGAGGTTTTTTTGGACATTGAAATTTCGGATATCGACAAATCCTTTGATGACAGCGGCAGCCGCCGAATCATATTCAACAGGGCTTCAGCCCGGTTTCCCTCGGGCAAAATCAGCGTCATTGTGGGAAAAAGCGGGGTGGGTAAAAGTTCTCTTCTGAACCTCATCTCCGGTATCGACCTGCCGGACAAAGGCTTCATTCAAGTGGGAAACCACTGTATCTCCACCATGAACGATACTGCCAGGACCCTGTTCAGAAGACGGCATATCGGCTTCATCTACCAGTTTTTCAATCTGATCCCTGTGCTCACGGTTCTGGAAAATGTCACCCTGATTGCCGAACTGGACAAGGTGCCCCAAAAAACCTGGCGCAGCCAGGCCCGAACCCTCCTGGAACAGGCAGGCCTCTGGGACCGGCGCCATGATTTTCCCGAAACCCTGTCCGGCGGGGAGCAGCAGCGGGTGGCCATTGTCCGGGCCCTGGTGAATGATCCGGATCTGGTGCTGGCAGATGAACCCACCGGCAACCTGGACCAGGAAACCGGTGCAAAGATCATGGAAATGATAACCACGCTGGCCCGTAAAAAAAACAAGACCCTGATCATGGTAAGCCACAGCCCGGATGCCGCAGCCTGGGCAGATCAGATGTTTTCCGTGGACAGCAGAACCCTGACACCCGTGGACAATGACACCCATGGATAACCGTCCATTGATGCGCTTTTGTCTGCGCCACAGCCGCCGGCATCTGGTGCGCACCCTGCTGCTGATTTTCGGCATTGCCATGGGGGTGGCCGGGGTGGTTGCCATTGACATTGCCAGAACCTCGGTGGGAAAATCCTTTGACCTGTCGGCCCGGTCCCTGGTTTCCCGGTCCACCCATCAGATTGCAGGTACCGGCCTGGAAATTCCCCAGCAGGTGTTTGCCGGCCTGCGGACGGATCTGGGCATCCACCGGTCCGCACCGGTGATATCCCGACATGTAAAGGTGTCTGAACTCGGAGACCGGATCGTCACACTCCTGGGGGTGGATCCGTTTTCTGAAACCCATTTCAGGAACCTGCACCTGTCGCCGGCAGAACTGGACCTGTCCGGTATCATGACCGGTTCCAGGGGGGTATTCATCTCCCGGAGCCATGCACGGCAGTACAATCTGGACATCGGCACCCCCCTGCACATTTTTCTGGACAGCCGCAGAACAACCGTCACCATTGCCGGGTTTCTGGACAGTGAAAACAGTGCTGCCGCCCGGATGCTGGAAGGACTGGTGGTCACTGATATTTCTCTGGCCCAGGAGATCCTTGAAATGGGGGATTATATCACCCGCATCGACCTGATTCTGGAAGGAGACGGCGCTGCACAAAAAATCCGGAATTTTCTCACAGAAGGCCTGTTTCTGGTGGAAACCGACCAGCAGAATGCTGCGGTGCGGGGACTGTCCTACTCCTTTGAAACCAGTTTGAGCGCCTTTTCCATGCTGGCCCTGTTCATGGGGATATTTCTCATTTACAACACCGTGTCTTTTTCCGTGACCCGGCGGCACAGGCTCCATGGCATTCTGCGTGCCATCGGTGCCACCCGGTCCAATATCTTTTTCACGGTGATGACCGAAGTCATGGTGTATGCCGTAATCGGATCTGTTTTCGGGGTCCTGCTGGGGATCCTGCTGGGTAAAGGGGCGGTGCAGGCGGTGATTGCCACTGTATCAGAGATGTATTTTCCCCTGACCGTCAGCCAGACCCATATTTCCGGCTTCACCATTGCCAAAGGACTGCTGGCCGGCATCCTTGCCGCTTTTGTATCCGGTTTTTTTCCCGCCCTTTCCGCTGCCGGGACCCGGCCTGTCAGCCTCATGCACCGCACCGTGTCTGAAAAAGGTTTCAACCGGCTGGTTCCCGGGCTGTTCATCTGCGGTCTGCTTATCCTGGCTGCAGCTGTTCTGCTGATGCGCACCGGCACATCCCATGCCGGATATGATTTTACCGGTCTGTTCATGGTATTTTTCGGTGCAGCGCTGCTCACCCCGCTGCTCATCCGCGTCATCGTGAGGATATTGCTGGCCGCGGGAATGGGATCTCTGGGAATGATGGTGAAAATGGCTTTGAGAAACATCACCAGATCTTTGCGCCAGACCAGCGTGCTCATGGCCTCTCTCATGGTGGTCACCTCGGTTTACATCGGCATTGAGGTGATGACCGGCAGTTTCAGGCTCTCCATCATCCAGTGGGTGGATGACCATATCGGCGGTGATATCCATGTGTCATCAGCAGACCCGCTCACCCAGGCCCTGGATACGGACCTGGTGGCAAAGATCCGGCAACTTCCCCAAATAGAATCTTTGTCTGCCTACAATATCCACCCGGTATTCTCACGGGCGTCCGGAAAGGTGCACCTTTTCTCCTACAGGTCGGACCAGTCGGTCAAACGCTGGTCCTGGACAGCGGCACCGGAGGAGGAACTGGACGCGCTGATGGAAGAGGGATGGATCTTTGTATCGGAAATTTTTGCACAGCGCCACCATGTGATGCCCGGGCAGGGCGCTGCGGTTACACTGGAAACCAGAAAAGGACCGGTTATCTTTCCGGTGGCCGGTATTTTCCGGGATTTTTTCATGGGGGGCGGCCGGGCAGTGGTATCCCCGGGGACCATGGCCCGGTACTGGGGGCATGATGATATCACGGCCCTGCAGCTGTTTTTAACACCCGGCACCCCGGCGGAACCGGTGATGGAAACCATCCGGCAGATGCTTGACCGGCAGGACATGATAGAGATCAGATCCGGCAACACTATTAAACAAAGCATCCTGGCAGTGTTTGACAACACCTTTGTCATCACCTCCGCCCTCCAGGTGCTCACCGCCATTGTGGCCCTCACCGGTATTTTGAACGCAGTCATGGCCCTGCTGCTGGAGCGGACCAGAGAAATCGGCATCCTGCGGGCCTGCGGCACACTGACCGTCCAGGTCAGGCAGCTGCTGCTCCATGAATGCTTTTTTTACGGCCTGATCTCCGGGATCATGGCCATCCCGCTGGGCACAGCCCTGTCCTGGATTCTGATCCATATTATCAACCAGCGCTCATTCGGATGGACCTATGACATGGTCCTCACCCCCGGCGTGTTTTTCCAGGCCATTGCACTCTCTTCTGCCGCAGCCCTGGCTGCAGGCATATTTCCGGCCCTGGCAGCCGGCAGAACCCATATTCCCACCGCCCTGCACATGGAGTGACCATGCGATATCTTTGTTTCATGTCTTTTTGCCTGGCCCTGATATTACCGCTTCTGTTTGTGTGGGGCTGTGCCTCCCCGGATGACACAGACCGCATTGACATTGCCCGGGCCCTGTCCGATGCACCGAACCTTGACTGCTTTGACGCTGTGACCGGCCCCAGGCCCCTGGTTTTCCCGGAAGATGCCGGTCCCCATGAGAATTTCCGCACCGAATGGTGGTATTACACCGGCAACCTGACCACCGGCCAGGGACGGCATTTCGGATATCAGCTCACCTTTTTCCGCCAGGCCCTGTCCTGCAGCCCGGTGACAGGGATCTCCAGGTGGCGGACCCGGCAGCTGTATTTTGCCCACTTTGCCCTCACCGACACCCGGAGCAACGCATATCATGCATTTTCCCGCATGAACCGCCAGAGTCTGGGTATCGCCGGCAGCCGGGCCAAGCCTTTCACCGTATGGATTGACAACTGGCAGGTCAAAGATTCAGGATCACACCTGATCCTGAATGCCGCGTCAGATGACATCACCCTGTCTTTACACCTGGTCCCCCAAAAGCCCCCCATTTTCCAGGGAGACCGGGGGTATTCAAAAAAAGGCCCCGGCACGGGCAATGCCTCGTTTTATTATTCTCTGCCCCGGCTGCACACAAAGGGTTCCATCACAGTCGGGGAAACCCGGTTCCAGGTGACCGGCCACTCATGGTTTGACCATGAGTGGAGCACCACGGTGCTGGGAGAGGATGTTCAGGGATGGGACTGGTTTTCCACCCACCTGGATGACGGCCGGGACCTGATGGTCTGCCGGATCAGAAAAGCGGACGGCTCCTCCAGCGGATTTGGATTCGGAAGCATCTCCTTTGCCGACGGCACCTATGTGATCCTGTCGGAAACCGATTTTACCCTGACCCCGAAGGAACGCTGGAAAAGCCCGGAAACCGGCAAGCGCTATCCGGTCCAGTGGCAGATCCGCATCCCGGACCACAACCTTGATCTTTCGGTCACACCAGTGATGAACAACCAGGAGCATACCCATACCTTTGCCTACTGGGAAGGAGCCATGCGTTTTTCCGGCCCTGTCATCCAGGGCATGGGCTACCTGGAAATGACCGGTTACTGAAACACACCGCAAGCTTTCAAAGGTTTTTGGAACTGTTAATCAGCTTTTTTTTCCGTGTAACTTCCGGCTCCAGGGGAAGAATCTGTCCGATATCCATGATCCTGAAACGGCTCGCATCCAGATGGTTGTCTGTGATATAGCGGCTCAGGTCCAGGCCGGGATAACCGGCCGGTTCATCCCCCAACAGAAAGGTGCCCCACTGGGTGGGAATGAAATACCGGGCGTTCAGGTCTGCAAATCCCTGGACTGCCTCTGGAATGTTCATGTGGTTGTAGGCCATGAACCACCGGGGATGATAGGCGGTGGTGGCCATAAATGCATAATCGATGCCGGGAAACCGCCGGCCGATTTCCTTGAATCCCTTGAAATACCCGGAATCCCCGCCGAAATACAGCGTGACTTCCGGGGTGATCAGCAGCCAGGATGCCCACAGGGAGCGGTTTCTTCCCTGGTTGATACGCTGGGACCAGTGCTGGGCCGGCAGACAGATGAGCCGGAATCCTTTACCGGCATTATATTCTTCCCACCAGTCCATTTCATGCACCACCTGCTTGTTCATCTTCTCCACCATGGTTTTCAGGCCCAGCGGCACAAACACCGGTGCATTTCTGGGTAGTTTTTTCATGGTGGCCCGGTCCAGATGGTCATAGTGGTTATGGGAAATGATGATGTTCATCTCTGGTACCAGCAGGGTGAATTCCTCCAGGGTCAAAGCCGGCGGGGTCACCCTGGCCGGTATCAAAGCGCGCCTGGAAAAGATGGGGTCTGTAAGCCAGTATGTATTGTTGATGCGGATCAGAAAGGTATTGTGCCCGATCCAGAGAATAAAGTCTCCTGTGGTCTGTGCCAGGCCCAGGGCCGTATTTGGAAGAACCGCCGGTAAAAAATTCTGCTCTTGTTTTGTGTAATCGGTTCTGGAAAACAGTTTCCACCATATGACGTCCAGAAAACTTTTGTCCGGCATGGGCATCCAGGGCGCAAAAAACCGGCCGTCCTTGACATGGGGGGCATACAGATCTGCGGAACTGGTCTGTGCCACCTGGATATCCCAGGATTTTTCCGAAAATGTATTTTTTTGTTTCGGGGTGCAGGCAAAAACCAGGGCAATGGTCGTAACCCCTGCAAAAACAAGAATTCCATATCCAAAACTGCTGCCATATCTGGATTTCATTAAAAAAATCCCCTTTCCTGTAAAAAATGGGTGTCAATCTCTCCCAGAACCTATATATTGAAACAGGCAAAGTCAACAGGATCTACCCCAACCGCTAACCATTTAACGCCGAATCAGGAGGATCCAGTGCTTACACCCATAAAGATCGGCATCAGCTCCTGCCTGCTGGGAAACCATGTCCGGTATGATGGGGGCCACAGCCATGACCGGTTTCTCACCCAGACCCTGGGATTGTTCACTGAATATGTGCCGGTGTGCCCGGAAGTGGAATGCGGCATGCCCACACCCAGAGATTCTCTGCGTCTGGTGGGGGACCCGGAAAATCCCCGGCTGGTCACCCGGAAAACAGGAGAAGATCATACAGAGCAGATGCACACCTGGATACAAAAAAAACTGCCGGTCCTGGAAAAGGAAAACCTGTGCGGGTTCATCTTCAAGAGCAAATCTCCCAGCAGCGGTCTGTACCGCATCAAGGTGTACGGGGATGACAACAAGGTGAAAAATAACGGAGTCGGCCTGTTTGCCCGGGCCTTTACCGGGCATTTTCCCAGAATACCGGTGGAAGAGGCGGGCCGTCTCAATGATCCCAAACTGCGGGAACATTTTATTGAAAATATTTTTTCTTTTCAGCGGTGGCGCCGTTTTCTGGAAAACAATCCCGCCCTGGGTCAACTGGTGGCATTTCATACGGAAAACAAGCTGCTTATCCTCTCCCACAGCCAGGAGATATACCGGCAGATGGGCAAGCTTGTGGCCCGGGGAAAACAGATGCCCCCGGCGGAACTGTTTGAAGCCTATGAAAAACTGCTGCTCAAGGCTTTGGATTTAAAAACCACCATTAAAAAAAACATCAATGTTCTTCAGCACGCCATGGGCTTTTTCAAAAATGATCTGGCAAAGGATGAAAAACAGGAGCTGTTATCCAGTATCGACCAGTACCGGGATGGATATGTGCCGCTTATCGTTCCTTTGACCCTGATCAAACACTATGTGTTAAAATATGACCACCCCTGGCTCAGATCCCAGACCTACCTTAACCCGCATCCTTTTGAGCTGAAGCTGAGAAATTATTTTTAACCTAAAAAGGCTGACCAGGACAGCCGCCATCTGCAGAATAATTCCTGGAAAGGATAATCATTTTCCCTGCAGTGGCCCTGGTGGATCGCAAGATCTCCTTGACACAGCAGGGAAAAGTATTTTATGGAATTATTCGGAACAATGATTGATTAAACAAGGAGATAATTCATGGCATATGATTTTAATTTAAATGAAGTTTTTGAAATGGCCATTCAGATTGAAGCAAATGGTGCAAATTTTTACAGAAAAGCTGCCGGATTTCAGCAGGAGCCCGCAGACAAAGAATTCCTGGAAAAACTGGCCCGTATGGAAGACAAGCACAAAAAAACATTTGAGGACATGCGCCAGGAAGTATCAGATGCGGAAAAACAGCAGACCGTGTTTGATCCGGCAAATGAACTGTCCATGTATCTCAAGGCCATGGCAGACTCCCATGGCGGTGAAGGCAGTCCGGATATTGCTGATTCCTTTACCGGAGAAGAATCCATTGAGGAGATCATTACTACGGCCATTGGCCTGGAAAAAGAATCCATTCTCTTTTATCTGGGTCTCAAGGACCTGGTACCTCCCAAATACGGTCATGACAAACTGGATCACATCATCAAGGAAGAAAAACTGCATGTGGCCCAGTTGAATGGATTTTTAAAAAAAGCCACCACCTGAATTTAATATATTTCACCCGCCAGGTTCCTGTATCAGGGCATGTTCCTGGGGGGTGATCCCTTTTGTGCCGGATTACCGGCAGCCTGGAGACCATTGCTGCTTTATATGGTTTACATCAATCACTGCATATGACCGACACCACCAAAAACCGTCTGAAATCCAGGCTTTTTAAAGAGCCGTTTAATATTATTGTTCCCATATGGTCTGTTTTTCTGGTATTTGCCTTAAGCATCTTCTTTGTTTTTATCCCCGCCCTGAAAACCAATCTGATCAACCAGAAAAAAGAGATGATCCAGACGCTTACCGACAGTGCGGTCAGTCTGCTGTCTGAATACCACCAGCAGGTTGCTGCAGGTGAACTGCCCCTGGCAGAGGCAAAATCCAGGGCAAAAGAGCAGATACGGTATCTGCGCTACGGGACTGAAGCCAAGGATTATTTCTGGATTATTGATATGCACCCTTTCATGGTCATGCACCCCTACCGGCCGGACCTGGAGGGCAAAGACATGACAGGTCTTACAGATCCCCGGGGCAACCACCCCTTTCTGGCCATGGTGGAAACGGTCATGAACCATGGGGAGGGGTATGTGAACTATTACTGGCAGTGGAAAGATGCCCCCCACAGAATCGTGCCCAAACTTTCCTATGTCAAAGGGTTTGCGCCGTGGGGATGGATTGTGGGAACCGGTATATATATGGAAGATGTGCAGGCTGAAATCACCGGCATTCTCGACAACCTGAACACCCTTTTCATAACCGTCCTGTTTTTCGTACTGGCCTTGTCTGCCTATATCACCTGGCAGACCATCAGCATCAGGGACAAGAAGGAGCGTGTGAAAAATACGCTGAAACAGGAAAGAGAAACCCTTTCCATGATTCTGGAGAGCACCCCCCAGGGTATCTCTCTGGTTGACAATGACGGCAGATATCTTTATGTAAATTCCTTTTTCACAAAAATTACCGGGTATACACTTGAGGACATTCCCTCCAAGGAGGTGTGGTTTCAAAAAGCCTATCCTGATGCCGCATACCGGGAAAAAGTGATGGCAGCCTGGGACAATGATCTATCCTGTGCCGGAGAAAACCATGTACGGGAATTTGCGATCACCTGCAAAAACGGAGAGACCAAATTCATTGAATTCCGGTCCTGTTTTTTGGAGGAACAAAAAATATCTGTATTGACAGATGTAACCGATAGAAAAGAAACCGAAGAGATCAGCCGGGAAAAAGACCGGCTTCAGGCGGTACTCGAACTTTCCGGCGCGGTCTGCCATGAGATGAACCAGCCTTTGATGAGCATATCAGGATATTTTGAACTCATCCTGCTGGACATGCCTGCAACTGACCCCAGTTATCCGAAAATCAAAAAGATCCAGGCCCAGCTGGAACGAATGGCCGATATAACCAAGAAACTGATGAAAATATCCAAATACCAGACCAAAGACTATCTGAACGGCAAAATACTGGATATAGCCGGGCTCCCGGATGCCGGAACCGGTTCTGAAACAGCGGAACCGGATTCCGGCAGCAGCAAGTCCCAAAAAACATGAAAAATACTGCTTTTATAACTGCTTTTATATAGGAAACACAGGCAGCAGACCATTTTACTGCTACAGGGGCAGCGGATCCAGATCCGGATTTGTTTTGATGGTCTGCTTGTCTCCTGCCAGATGGCGGCGTGCTTTTTCCTTGTTCTTTTTTATCAGGGTCTGCAGTTTGTCAGCCAGACCGTCAATGGCGGAATACATGGTTTCTGCTTCTTCTTTTGCATGAATTTTGAGCTTTTCACAGCTCAGGCTGATCTCTGCAATATGGCGTATTTTTTCAACAGACAGAACAAGGTTTGCGTCTGCCGGTGCATCAAGCATTTTTTCCAGTTTTTCCAGTTTTTCCTGTACATGGGATTTGAGGGCATCTGAGGATTCAATCTTCTTGAAAGTAATGGATATCTGCATACAAATTCCTCCTGTTAAGGGTTGGCTGATCTGACACCTGTATTTTAACAGAAAATGTGCACCAATGACAGCAAAGTCAATTTTTTTCCAGCCATTTTCTGTACTTGTTACAAATTATCAATTCATGTATAGTAATTACCACTGCACTTTCATTGCCTTAAAAGGAGACCGTCATGATCAAAGCAAGCGACATCATGGAAACCAATATCATCTCCGTGACCCCTGACACAGATACCCCCAGCGCGGTGAGGATACTGCTGGACAACCATATCAACGGCGTCCCCGTGGTCAATGACAAAGAAGAACTGGTGGGTATCCTGTGCCAGAGCGACCTGATATTTCAACAGAAAGAGATGCCTGTGCCTCCGATTTTCACCATTCTGGATTCCATCTTTCCCTTGTCCTCATCCAAAAAAATCAATGAAGAATTTCGCAAAATTGCTGCCACCACCGTGGCACAGGCCATGGTTAAAAAGGTGGTATCAGTGGCACCGGATACCCCGGTGAGTGAAATTGCAAGCCTTATGGTGGAAAAACATTTTCACACTATTCCAGTGGTGAAAAACAAAAAACTGGTGGGCATCATAGGCAAGGAAGACGTGCTTAACACCCTGACACCGTGATACCTGACAACTGATTCTGTCATCTGTCTGCCGGTATCCGGTATCCACACTTGATCCATAATCCCTTTCCAACCCATGGAGGGCCGTGATGGCGTATTTTGATTTTACCAGTTTTGAAGTATCCTTTCATCAGTATGTAAAATATGTCCTGGGCAAACCCCTGGCCGAGACCACAAAAAAGGACCAGCTCAATGCGGTTTCCTATGCTGTGGGCAAATATCTGATGGACATCAATTTCGACACCCAGGAAAGATATGCAAAAAATGATGTCAAAAAGGTGTATTACCTGTCCATGGAATTTCTCATCGGCCGGCTTTTGTCCAACAACCTGCTTAATCTGGGAATTTTTGATCCCTGCGCCCGTTTTTTGAGAAAACAGGGAATTAACCTGGAAAAACTGGTGGAGGAAGAACAGGACCCTGCCCTGGGAAACGGCGGCCTGGGAAGGCTGGCCGCCTGCTTCCTGGATTCCTTGGCCAGCCTGGACATGCCGGGATTCGGATATGGCATCAATTATGATTACGGGCTGTTCCACCAGGTGATCACCAATGGATATCAACGGGAAAAACCCGATTACTGGCCCAACCGGTCTTCGCCCTGGCTGATCCGTCGATCCGGAGAGCAATACATGCTGCCCATCTACGGAAAAATTGAAGACACCCTGGACTGGAAAGGTGAATACAATCCCATGTGGACCAACTGGAAACTGTTCATCGGCCGGCCCCATGATATTTTGGTGTCAGGGCACGGGGGGCGCACCGTGAACCGGCTCAGGCTGTTTTCTGCCGCAGCATCTGAAGACTTTGACATCAATATTTTTAATGACGGGGATTATATCAAGGCGGTGGGAAGGAAAATCAGGTCGGAAAGCGTCACCAAAATCCTGTATCCGTCAGATGCCAAAGATGTGGGAAAAGAACTGCGGCTGATTCAGGAATATTTTCTGGTGGCCTGTGCCATCCGGGATATCATCCGCAGCTATGAGATCCGCCATAAAAATTATGAACGATTTCATGAACGTGTGGCCATCCAGCTCAATGACACCCATCCGGCCCTGGCTGTTGCAGAACTTATGCGTATCCTGGTGGATGAAAGAGGCATTGAATGGGAAACCGCCTGGAAAATTACGGTAAAAACCCTGGCATTCACCAACCACACCCTGCTGCCCGAAGCCCTGGAAACCTGGCCGGTATCCCTGCTGGGCAAGGTTGTGCCCCGGCATCTGCAGATCATCTTTGAAATCAACCAGCGCTTCATTGCATCGGTGAAAACCCGATTTCCCGCCATTACCGATGAAATGATCGCCCGCATGTCCATTATCCAGGAAGGCGGTGAACAGCAGGTGCGCATGGCCAACCTGGCCATCATCGGCAGCCACTCGGTGAACGGCGTTGCCCGGGTGCATTCAGACCTGGTCAAAACCCGGCTGGTCCCGGAATTTTATTCGCTGTGGCCAGAAAAATTCAACAACAAAACCAACGGGGTCACCCCTCGGCGGTGGGTGGTGGCCTGCAATCCTGAGCTGGCAAAACTGATCACCGATGCCATCGGCAGGCGCTGGATCGCGGATCTGGAACTTGTCTGGGAACTGGAAGCCTTCCAGGATGATCCCGGATTTCTGGACCGGTTCCGGGAGGTGAAACAGTTTAACAAAAAAGCTTTGGCAGCCTACATCAGAGACACGGTGTTCGAAACTGTGGATCCGGAATCCATATTTGACATCCAGGCCAAACGCATCCATGAGTACAAGCGGCAGCTGCTCAATGTACTGCACATCATCCACCTGTATTTGTCCATCAAAGAGGACAAAAAAGATATCGGTACGGCCCGGACTTTTATATTTGCGGGCAAGGCTGCACCAGGGTACCATGTCGCCAAGCTGATCATCAAACTCATCCACAACCTGGCAGCGGTTATAAACCAGGACCCCGAGGTGAACAAACAGCTGAAGGTCATATTCCTGCCTGACTACCGGGTGAGCCTGGCAGAGCGCCTCATTCCGGCAGCAGATGTCAGTGAGCAGATTTCCACTGCCGGCATGGAAGCCTCGGGCACCGGCAACATGAAATTTGCCATGAACGGGGCACTGACCATCGGCACCATGGACGGTGCCAATATTGAAATTTATGAACAGGTGGGCAAAGACAATATGTATATATTCGGATTAACCGTGGAAGAGGTGGAAGAAATGCGGCCCCGTTACCTTCCCAGGGAATATCTGGAAAAAGATGAACGGCTCAGACGGATCATATATGCCCTGCGGTCCGATCGTTTCAGCCACTCAGAACCCGGTCTTTTCCGACCCCTGTACAACCTGCTCATGTCTCCCACAGACATCTATCTGCATCTTGCCGATTTCAGTACCTATACCGCTGCCCAGGAAGCCATTGGCAGAGATTTTCAGGATGCTGCCAGATGGAGCACCAAATCCCTGATGAATACTGCCCGCACCGGCACTTTTTCCAGTGACAGAACCATCAAGGCCTATGCCGGCGAAATATGGGGAATAAAATCCCAGATACAGGAACAGGACCGCTGGTAAAAAAGATTTGTCTGTCCCGGTCCTCCAGGGTCACAGCCATCATCCGGCTTTTGCCTGTACACATGCGCCGGGCCGCCCTGAACCCGAACCTGCCGCTGGCGGTAATCCACACTTGCGTCATTTCCCGGGTATCCGCCGCTGTTCTTATTCCATGGCAACAAAGGCCCTGACATCTTCGATCAGATGGTCAACCAGATCTTTCGGGATATTGTCGGATTGACTCAATCCCACGGCCCGCATGATCAGTGCGGCATCATCGTTTGTTAAAACACCTTTGGGAACTGCGTCGCTATAAAGCCAGACACCGGCCTGATCCGGACTTTTTGCACCATTCAGCCCGGCCAGGTCCGCGGCTTTTGCCAAAAGTCCGGAAGTGAGCAGTTCAACGGCAGCCTGTCCCATGTCCTGATCAAAAAGGACACGGGCAGCGGCCAGCTTTTCCGACGCTTGTACGGCCAGCCTGGATGGGCCGCTTTCCTGCACCTTGTCATCCGGCAGGTAAACGGTCCGGGCCTCAGCCAGGGGGGAGGCCGCACCCAGACGGTTCAGCCCCTGGAGGGCAAAACGGTCTATCAGCGCCACCGGCACTTTGGACGACAGCTCAACAGCCAGGCTTTCGCCATTGCTGTCCACCTGGTCAATAACACAGATCAGTCCGCCTTTGGCGCCCAGGATCCGTTCGATCCTGGGACCGAACGCTTTTTGCAGGGCTTCGATACAAAAACGGATCTTCTCTTCGGTTTTTGTATCGGTTGTACTATATGGTTTTGAAGCCGGAACATCTTGGGTGTCCGGGAGATCACCCGGTTCTTCCTGCTGGGGCATCTGCGGTTCCGGAACTGTTCGGGAAGTGCCTGCCAGATCTTCCACCAGGGTTTCCAGCAGCTTTTTGGAAACCCCGACAACGTCTTCGGACGCATCCTCTTTCACCACATTGTCGAACAGGTTCTGTTTGTTGCCCACCAGCGCAAGCACCTGTTCTTCATAGGAGTTGGCCGCCACCATGGTGATAATCTGAACTTTCCGGGTCTGTCCCAGGCGGTGAATCCGGGCGTTTCGCTGTTCCAGGACCGCCGGGTTCCAGGGCACATCAAGGTTGACCAGCACAGAACCGCTTTGCAGGTTGAGCCCCACACCGCCGGCATCGGTGGAAACAAACACCTGGACAGCGTCATCATCATGGAACCGGTCCATCAAGTCTCCCCTTTTGGCAGTGGGAACACCGCCATGCAACCGGACATACCCCAGGTTCATCCGATTGAGTCTTTTTTCCACCATCCGGGTCATCATTTCCCATTGGGAAAAGACCACGGCTTTTCGACCCTCCTGCAGGCATATTTCATCCAGCAGTACTTCTAATTCGTCTATCTTCGGGCTTTCTTCGGTCTCCTTATCCACCAGCCCGGCACTGTTGCAGGCCATCCTGGCTTGCTGCAGGGCGGCAATCAGGCGGTTTTGTTCACTCGGGGTCAAAAGACGTCTTTTTGCGACATGGGCAAGCTGCCCGGCCTTTGCCATGCCGTCATCATGAATTTCGATCTGTTTACCGGTCATTTCCACATCCAGGCGTTGGGTAATCCGTTCCGGCAACTGGTCACTGACCAAGCTGCGGTCCCTTCTGAGCATCACCGGTTTCAATTTCTGCCTGAGAACGGACAGGTTCCGGTAGCCAAGAACCTTATTGCGCTCATCCGTTACATGAAAATCGACCATATA